>JAJYTA010000168.1 GCA_021793295.1 Actinomycetes bacterium | reverse complement strand
TCGAGTTCGGCGATCGCGGTGAACGGTGCGAGCGCACCCGTCCTGGTGATCGACAGCAGGGTGTCACGCTCGTCGGCCAGGAAGAACCGACGGTCACCGGCCAACCCGGTCGCCGTCACGTCCACGCTGTGCGGGTGGTGCAGCCCCAGACCCTTGACCGGGCCGACGGACAACCGGCTGACCGTGCCGACCCGGTCCTGCTCGCCCGCCGTCACGGCGTGGCCACGATCTTGCCGAAGATCTCGCCCTGGTCCATGGCCACGAACCCCTCTACCACCTCGGCCAGGGGCAACACGCGGTCGATCACCGGGCGGATGCCGGAGCGGTCGAGGAAGGCCAGCAACCGCGTGAGCTCGTCGCGCGTGCCCATCGTGGAGCCGAGCACCCTCAACTGGAGGAAGAAGATCCGGTTGAGCTCGGTGTCGGCCGTATAGCCGGACGTCGCCCCGGCCACCACGACGGTCCCGCCCGGGCGCAGCGAGCGCAGCGTGTGTTTCCAGGTCGCCGCACCCACGGTCTCCATGCTGGCGTCGACTCGCTCCGGTAGCCGCTCACCGCTGCTGAACACCCGGTCAGCCCCCAGCTCCAGTGTCCGTTCGGCCTTGGCCGGGTCGCGTGAAGTCACCCAGACTCGCGCGCCGCCGGCGGCGGCGAGCGCGATCAGTGCAGTCGCCACCCCGCCGCCCGCGCCTTGCACCAGGACCGTCTGCCCGGGCACCACCTGGGCCTGGGTGAACAGCATCCGGTAGGCGGTCAGCCACGCGGTGGGCAGACAGGCGGCCTGTTCGAAGCTGATGGACGACGGCTTGGGCACGAGATTGCGCCGAGGTACGGCGACTCGCTGGGCCAGTGTGCCGGGGTGCTTCTCCGACAGCAGCGAGCGTTTCGGGTCGAGCGTTTCGTCGTCGCGCCAGTCCGGGTCGGAGATCACCGAGTGGATGACGACGTCGTTGCCGTCCTCGTCCACACCTGCGGCATCGCAGCCGAGGATCATCGGCAGCCGACTCTCGTCCAGCCCGACACCCCGCAGAGACCACAGGTCGTGATGGTTCAGCGCGGCGGCGCGGACCGTGACGGTGGTCCACCCTCTGTCCGGTTCGGGCTCGGGCTGCTCTCCGAGGGTCAGCCCGGCCAGGGGATCGTCGGCGTCGATACTCGTGGCATAGGCGGCGAACATGCCCCGAGGCTATCGCCCAGAGTGATCACTCGAGCTCGGTGAGGTCCACCCGGGCGAGGCCGTCGGCGGCCGCGGCCTGCGCCACGGCGTCGGCGACCGTCGGCGCGACCCGCTCGTCGAAGGCACCCGGGACGACATACCCGGGCGCCAGGTCGTCGCCCACCAGGTCGGCCAGCGCCGTCGCGGCGGCGAGCTTCATGTTCTCCGACACCCGCGACGCGCGCACGTCCAGCGCACCGCGGAAGATGCCCGGGAAGGCGAGCACGTTGTTGATCTGGTTGGGGAAGTCGCTGCGTCCGGTCGCGACGACGGCGGCGGTGCGGCCCGCCACCTCCGGATGCACCTCGGGCTCGGGGTTGGCCAGGGCGAACACGATGGACTGCGGCGCCATGATCTCCACGGCGGCAGCCGGAATGGTGCCGCCGGACACACCGATGAGCACGTCGGCTCCGCGCAACACTTCAGCGGGGCCGCCCTGCAGGTTCCCGGCGTTGGTCGACTCGGCCAGCTCCCGCTTGACCGGGCTGAGCTTGCCCCGCTTGCGGTGGATGGCTCCCTTGCTGTCGAGCACCACGATGTCGCCGAGGTTCATCGACTGCAGCATGCGGGTGACGGCGACGCCCGCAGCGCCGGCACCGGCCACCACCACCCGCGTGTCGCCGGGCTTACGGCCGGTCAGGCGCAGCGCGTTGGTCAAGGCGGCGTAGACGACGACGGCGGTGCCGTGCTGGTCGTCGTGGAACACCGGGATCGACAGCCGCTCCTGGAGCTTGCGCTCGATGTCGAAGCAGCGAGGTGCGGCGATGTCCTCGAGGTTGATGCCGCCGAAGCTCGGCGCCAACCGCTCGATGGTGTCCACCAGGTCTTTCACGTCGCGGCAGTCCAGGCAGATCGGCACCGCGTCGATGGCGGCGAAGTTCTTGAACAACACCGCCTTGCCCTCCATGACCGGCAGAGCGGCCTCCGGGCCGATGTCGCCCAGGCCCAGCACCGCAGACCCGTCGGTGACGACGGCGACGGTGTTGTCCCGCCACGTCAGGTCGTGCACGCGCTCCGGTTCGGAGGCGATGGCCGCAGACGCGCGCGCCACCCCCGGGGTATAGGCGAGCGACAAGTCGTCCGGGCCGCGCAGGGCCACGGTGGACCGCATCTCCATCTTGCCGGCGCGATGCAGCGTGATCGCGGGATCCTCCGGCTCAGCGGCGGTCTGGTGGACGGGGACGGCTTCGGCAACCATGGAAAGGGGCTTTCGACAAGTCAGGGGGCAACGGGCGACGCCAGTGGCGGGGATCGCCCGCGTCGAGCGATTGTGCCACGTCGGCACCGGACGTGCCGGGACTTTCGGCGGACTTCTTTATCTGATCGTGGCCTGGGCAAGACCCGACCGCGTCACACTAGATGGCAGGATTCGGGCACGACCGCTGAACAGCTCGGGAGAAATCATGACCACACGCACGTTACGCCTGACGGCGGCCGCGGCTTCGGCCGTCCTGTTGCTCTCCGCCTGCGGAGACGACGACGGCGGCGACACCGCTGGCAGCGGTTCCGAGTTCGACCTTGTCCAGGACGGCACCCTGACGGTGTGCTCCGACATCCCGTACCCGCCGCTGGAGTTCGAGGACCCCGACTCCCCCAGCGGCTACGGCGGCTTCGACATGGATCTCATGCAGGCCATCGCCGACAACCTCGAGCTTGAGATGGCGGTGCGCGACGTCGGTTTCGACGCTCTGCAAAGCGGCACCATCTTCGCCTCGGGCCAGTGCGACATCGGCGCCTCGGCCATGACGATTCTGGACGAGCGCAAGAAGAACCTCGACTTCTCCGACCCGTACTACGACTCCCTGCAGTCCTTGCTGGCTCCTGTCGACAGCGGCATCCAGTCGCTGGACGACCTCAGCGGCAAGACACTCGGCGTCCAGCAGGGCACCACCGGCCAGCGCTACGCCGAAGAGAACCTGCCCGACGATGCCAAGGAACCGCAGCGTTTCCCCAGCGACGGCGAACTGTGGCCGGCCCTGCAGGCCGGCAACATCGACGCCATCCTGCAGGACTACCCGCCGAACTACGTGCACGCCCAGGACGATCCCAACTTCGAGATCGTCGAGACGTACGAAACCGACGAGCAGTACGGCTTCGCCTTCCCCAAGGGCGAGAACCAGGCGCTGCAAGATGCCGTCAACGAGCAGCTTCAGGCGCTGCGCGACGACGGTACCTACGATGAGCTGTACGCCGAGTACTTCCCTGAAGCAGCAAGCTGACATCCGAGGTCGTCGACGTGCGCAGAACCACCAAGCGGCGCATCAGTCGCGGCGTGTTGTATCTGATCTTCATCGCCGCGGTCGTCCTGATCGCCATTTCCGCCGACTGGGAGCGGCTGCGGGCGAACTTCCTCCAGACTGACATCGCCCGCGAGCAGCTGCCGGACATGATCACGGTGGCGGCGAAGAACACCGTGCTGTTCACGCTCATCGCCTTCGCCGGCGGACTCCTTCTCGGTGTCGTGCTCGCGCTGATGAAGCTGTCGACGGTGTTGCCCTACCGGTGGCTGGCGATCGGTTACATCGAGCTGTTCCGCGGACTACCGGCACTGCTGACGATCTTCGGGATGGCCTACGTGCTCCCGATCGCGTTCAACGTCAACGTGCCCGGCGGAGCGGTCGGGGCCGGGCTACTCGCGTTGATCATGGTCGCCGGTGCCTACATGGCCGAGGTGATTCGCGCCGGCATCCAGGGCGTGCCGAAGGGCCAGACCGAGGCGGCACGCTCGCTGGGCATGGGGTCCGGCAGAACGATGTTCTCGATCATCCTTCCGCAGGCCTTCCGGATCGTGATCCCGCCACTGACGAACGAGTTCGTACTGCTCATCAAGGACACTTCGCTGCTGTTCATCGCCGGCTCGACGCTGGCGACACGTGAGATCACGACGTTCGCCCGCGACGGCGTCGTCAACACGGCCAACGCGACGCCGCTGCTGATGGCTGCGATGCTGTATCTGTTGATCACCGTCCCGCTCACCCGGTTGGTGGCGGTCCTCGAGCGTCGAATGGCGAGGTCTCGATGACGACGAACGGCGTCCCCGCTATCGAGGTGGCCGAGCTGCGCAAGAGCTTCGGCCCGAACGAAGTGCTCAAAGGCATCGACCTCACCGTCGCCCCCGGCGAGGTCGTCTGCGTCATCGGGCCCAGCGGGTCCGGCAAGTCGACCTTGCTGCGGTGCGTCAACCGACTCGAAGAACCGACGTCGGGCAAGGTCCTCGTCGAGGGCATCGACATCCTCGACCCCGAGGTCGACGTCGACCGGGTGCGTGCTCGCATCGGCATGGTCTTCCAGCAGTTCAACCTGTTCCCGCACCTCACCGTCCTGCGCAACCTGACCATCGCCCAACAGCGCGTGCTCGGCCGCAGCAAGGACGAGGCCATCGACGTGGCCCGCAAGAACCTCGAACGCGTCGGCGTCGGCGACAAGATCGACGCCTATCCCGCGCATCTGTCCGGTGGTCAGCAGCAGCGCGTGGCCATCGCCCGGTCGCTGTCGATGAATCCCGACATGATGCTCTTCGACGAGCCGACATCCGCTTTGGATCCCGAGCTGGTCGGTGACGTCCTCGATGTCATGCGCGATCTGGCCCGTAGCGGCATGACCATGATGGTGGTCACGCACGAGATGGGCTTCGCCCGCGAGGTGGGTGACGACCTCGTGTTCATGGACGAGGGGCTGATCGTCGAGTCCGGTCGCCCGCGCGAGGTGCTGTCGAATCCGCAGCACAAACGGACTCAGGCGTTTCTGTCCAAGGTGCTGTGAGCCTGCTCGCGCCGTAAGGGTCGCCTCGACGCGGTCGCCATACCAGCCACGTCGCAACCGACCAACACGTGGAGCCACCGGGCCACGATCTTGTTGTCGTGTGACACTGTGTCGAGTGCAGACGTCCGCCGTCGATCGCGTCACGAAGGAGGCCTGGTGGGCGAGTCCGATACGCCGTTCGGAGATCTGGTCGAGCTGCAGGTACCGGCGTCCAGTGCCTACCTCGCCGTCTTGCGGACCACGGCCGCACGGTTGGCCGCGCGCATCGGCTTCACGCTGGACGAGATCGAGGATCTGCGCATCGCCGTCGATGAAGCCGGTGCCATGCTGCTGCCGCTGGCGACGAACGGCTCCACCATGCAGTGCAGCTTCCAACTGCAGGCCGACGTGCTCGATGTCGTGGTCTCCGTACCGGCGACCCACGCCGAGCTGCCCGGCCGGAGCAGTTTCGCCTGGACCGTCCTGTCGGCACTGGCCGGTGAGGTCCGCTCCCGGGCCGAAGACGGCCGAGTCTCCATCGTGCTGCGGAAGAGCCGGGGTTGAGAGCAGCTGTGCGACCGGCCGAGGCAAGCTTCCCCGGTGAGGCCGGCGACGGCGTGGCCGAGGCAAGCTTCCCCGGTGAGGCCGGCGACGGCCCGGCCGAGGCAAGCTTCCCCGGTGAGGCCGGCGACGGCCCGGCCGAGGCAAGCTTCCCCGGTGAGGCCGGCGACGGCGTGGCCGAGGCAAGCTTCCCCGGTGAGGCCGCTCAGCCGGCGTTCCGCAGCGGTGCCGCCGATGCGCGCGCGCTGCTCGACGAGAGCCGTGCGCTGCTCGAGCAGCTCGTCACCCTGCCGCCTGATAACCCGCAGCGCGCCGAGACCCGCAATCGGCTGACCACGCTGCACCTGCCGTTGGCCGAGCATCTGGCGCGGCGGTTCGCCGGCCGCGGTGAGCCGTACGAAGACCTGGTGCAGGTCGCCACGATCGGCCTGATCAAGGCCATCGACCGTTATGACCCGAATCGAGGCGCGGAGTTCTCCACCTACGCGACTCCGACGATCCTCGGCGAGATCAAACGGTGGTTCCGTGACAAGGGCTGGGCCATCCGGGTGCCTCGCCGGCTGCAGGAGCTGCGGCTGTCGATCAGTTCGGCCACCACGGAGCTGGTCCAGCAGCACGGCCGCTCCCCTACCGTCGCCGAGCTTGCGGCGGCGACTCGCAGCAGCGAGGACGACGTGCTCGAGGCGCTGGAGACCGCGACGGCGTACAGCACCGTGTCGTTGGACTCCACCGATGCGGGCGACAACGGTCCGTCGACCATCGAGACACTCGGCCACGACGACGAAGCGCTGGAAGGCGTCGAGAATCGCGAGACGCTGTCGCGACTGCTCGGCCTGTTGCCCGAACGGGAACGCCGGATCGTGACGCTGCGGTTCTTCCGCGGCATGACACAGTCGCAGATCGCCGCCGAGGTCGGTATCTCGCAGATGCACGTCTCGCGCCTGCTCGCCCGCGCGCTGGTTCAGCTGCGCGACGGCATGTTCACCTGAGGCCGTTTCGCCGCCCCACGGCCCGTCGCCTGCCGCCCATCACCCATCACCCATCACCCATCGACAGCAGATCATGAGTCATCCACGGCGCCCCAACGCCGCCAACGCCTCATGATCTCCTCACCAAACGCCGCCACCGCCCCATGATCACCGCTCCCACGCGATCATGAGCCACCACCAGCTCGAAACCACCCCCACCACCAACGATCATGAGTCATCCACGGCGCCACAACGCCGCCAACGCCGCATGATCTCCTCACCAAACGCCACCACCGCCCCATGATCACCGCTCCCACGCGATCATGAGACACCAGCAGCCCAAACCGCCCCCTCCACGGCCGATCGCCCGCGCCGATGCCAGGGGCTCTAGGCTGTCGGCCATGCGCGCACTGGCCGTCGTCAACCCGAATGCCACCACGACGTCGGACCGTACCCGCGACGTCGTCCTCGCGGCGCTGAGCAACGACCTCGACCTGCAGGTCGCCGAGACGACGCACCGCGGGCATGCCACGGAGCTGAGTCGGCAGGCCCGCCGCGACGGCGTCGAACTCGTCGTGTCGGTGGGCGGCGACGGCACCGTGAACGAGGTCGTCAACGGACTGCTGTGCGCCACGGCAGACCCGGCGCCCGTGCCGGACATCGCGATCATCCCCGGCGGCAGCACCAACGTGCTGGCGCGGAACCTGGGCATCCCGGAGTCTCCGGTCGAGGCGACCGGCCTGTTGCTGGATGCGCTGCGCACTGGGCGACGCCAGAGCATCGGCTTGGGGCGGCTGGACGATCGCTATTTCACGTTCGCCGCGGGATTCGGCTTCGACGCCGACGTCATCCGGGCGGTGGAGGACGAGCGTGGCCGCGGGCGCACCTCGACGGTGCCGCTGTACGTTCGTACCGCGGTTCGCCGGTTCTTCCGCCAGCCGGAGCGGAGACAGGGGTCGATCGAGGTCGTCGCCGACGACACCGAGCGGGCCGGTGACCTGTCGGTGGTCATCGTCACCAACTGCACCCCGTGGACCTATCTCGGCCCGCGTCCGCTGCGGCCGACCCCACGGTCGGACTTCAAGGCCGGCCTCGACGTGTTCGGCCTGGCCAGTCTCCGCTTGGCGCCGACGCTGTGGCATCTTGCCCAGCTGATGACGCAACGCGGACCGCGCGGGCGTGGCGTGGTGTCGATGCACGATTGCCGGCACCTGATCATGACCGCGGAGCACCCACAGCCGGCGCAGGTCGACGGTGACTTCATCGGTGAGCGCGACCGCATCGAGCTGACAGCGGTGCCGGAGGCGATCCGGATCGCGTACTAGGCGATTTGATCGACTGAACCTCTTGCCGACCGCACTTCATGCCCGTATCGTCCGGTTTGGCCATTTACTGTGATCGACGCTACACCCATGCTGACGAGACGGATTACACAAAGCCCTTGTACATGCATCACGAACTTGTCACCCTGGTAGTGGCACGCTGCCACGTGCGCGCACACAGCGCGCAGAGTGACTAGCGAACGCTTCGCGTCATCCCCTCCGGCCGGCACCACTCATCGGTCGGCAGGGATTCGTGAACGAATTCACGTACTGAAACGTGGCCGAGCGGGACCCCGCTCACCACCATCATAAGGAGCTGTGAGAACCATGGATTGGCGCCACCGTGCCGCCTGTCGCGACGAGGACCCGGAGCTGTTCTTCCCCATCGGGAACACCGGCCCCGCGTTGCTCCAGATCGAGGAGGCCAAAGCGGTCTGCCGTCGCTGCGACGTCCGTGAATCCTGCCTGAGCTGGGCGCTCGAGAGCGGCCAGGACGCCGGCGTGTGGGGCGGTCTGTCCGAGGACGAGCGTCGCGCGCTCAAGCGTCGCAACGCGCGAGCTCGCGCCCGGGCTTACTGAGCCCACCCGGGAGCTTGCCACGCCCCGCCCGCCGTCACCCGGCCGGCGGGGCGTCATCGTTCGTGGGCCGATGCCAGGTCCAGCACGACTGACGTCCCGCTGGGCATTCGCGGGTTGAGCTCCAACGAGCCGCCCAGTTCACCGACCACGAGCGTCCGTACGATCTGCAGCCCCAGGTGAGCTGATTGGTCGGCGTCGAAGCCCGCGGGCAGCCCGCGACCGTCGTCCTCGACCACCACACGCAGGCGTCCCTCACGCCGGTCCGCGGTGAGCGTCACCTCCCCTGCGCTCGAGCCAAGCCCGTGTTCGACGGCGTTCTGCAGGATCTCGGTCAGCGCCATCGCCAGCGGTGTGGCGATGTCGGCCCCCAGCACGCCGAACGAGCCGCGCCGTTGCACCCG
>JAJYTA010000167.1 GCA_021793295.1 Actinomycetes bacterium | reverse complement strand
CATCATGCCTAAAGGACGCCATGCTCGTCGACGCGGCGAACGGCCGGATGAACGCCTGCCGACCGACCCGGACGGCGGCGACTTCGCCGAAGAGCACTCATCGACCACATTCGCTGACGACATGCCCGGTGGGCCTGAAGGCAAGCCGGAGCCGGAGACACCCTCGGGCGAGGGCGGGCCGGGCGGAATGGATCCGAAATCGTCGCCCAAGCGCTGAAGCTGATCCGTCATCGCTTCGCCGGGCCGCCTCAGCGGTTTCGCCACGTACCGGCGGCGGCAGCATCACGCACGTAGGCCTGGAAGTCTTTCGGCGCTCGCCCCGTCACCTGCTTGATGTCGTCGTTGGGGGCGTCGTCCCCGACGGCGGCCAAGGCCTCGAATGCCCGCACGGCACCCACGGCTTCATCCCGCGGCCGTCCCGCTGACGTCATGGCCGCCAGATAGTTGTCCGGGGCACCGGAGAAGCGCACCGTCCAGCCCGTGGCACGGCTGATGATCTCGACCGCTTCACCGAACGACGCATGGGCCCGTCGGTTCGTGGGATCACCCGACGTGCCCCTCCTCGACGAGCGCCACGGCTGCCACGGCGGCGACAGCAGCCGCCCAGGTGCTGGGGTCCGCCCAGTCGAACCGGGCCGGCCCATGGCGCGACGCGGCGCGCACTGATCTGCCGCTCGCCGACAAGGTCGTGGCTACCCGCCGCCCGATGGACCCGGTGCCGCCGAGGACCAGAAGCAGTGACTCATTCATGGCCTCGAGTCAAACATCTGCCACCGACAGCCTTGCCGCGACGAAACCGGCGGCGGCCGAAGTCCACCGGATCGGTCGACGTTGGACCGACGGCACCGGACTGCTTAGCGTTGATCACAGAACGTCAATGGTGACCGCGATCTCGCGAAGGATGACGACACCCATCATGACTGCCATCCCCGACATCACACTCAACAACGGCGTCACGATCCCCCAGCTCGGCTTCGGCGTGTTCCAGATCGACCCCGCCGACACCCGCGACGCCACACTGGCCGCGCTCGACGTGGGCTATCGCCACATCGACACCGCCGAGCTCTACGGCAACGAGAAGCAGGTCGGTGAGGCCGTCCGGGCGTCCGGCCTCGACCGGTCCGAGGTGTTCGTGACCAGCAAACTGCGCAACGACGCGCACGCCTACGACGACGCCCTGAAGGCCTTCGAGCGCACGCTCGACGAACTCGACATCGACTACGTCGACCTGTTCCTGATCCACTGGCCGCTGCCGCGTAACGCCACCGACTACGTCGAGACGTGGCGGGCGATGGAGGAGATCCACCGCTCCGGCAACTGCCGCGCCATCGGCGTCTCGAACTTCCAGCCCGAGCACCTGCGCCGCATCGTCGACGAGACCGACACCGTGCCGGCGGTGAACCAGATCGAGGTCCACCCCTACCTGACCCAGGACGACGTGCGGGCCGTGGGGAAGTCGCTGGGGATCGCGACCGAAGCGTGGGCGCCCATCGCCAAGGGCAAGGTGAACGGCGACGACGTCATCGCGCGCATCGCCGAACGCCACGGCAAGACCCCGGCGCAGGTGACGCTGCGCTGGCACATTCAGCGCGGCGACATCGTCTTCCCGAAGACGGTGCGCCGCGAGCGGATGGAAGAGAACATCGACGTCTTCGACTTCGACCTGGACCCCGACGAGATCGCCGAGATCAGCGGGCTGAACCGGAACGAACGCACCGGCCCGCACCCCGACGAGCTCAACTGAGTCCTGACCGACCTGCCGGGTCGCCGAATCTCGAGGCGTACTCGGCGATGGCTGCACGAACGGCCGCGGCCATGTCCTCACCGCCGTGGCCGTCGTCGGCCACGACGAGGCGGCTGCCCGGCCACGCCCGGTGCAGCCGCCAGGCCGTGCGCAGCGGAGAACTCACATCCAGCCGGCCGTGGATCAGCACGCCGGGGATACCCTCGAGGCGGTGCACGCCGTCGTGCAGGTCGCGATTGCCGGTGAAGGCCGCGTGCTTCCAGTAATGGATGACCAGCGTGGCGAAGACCTGGCGGAACTGTGGATCCTCGAACCGCGGTGAGGGCCTGTGATCAGGCGCGAGCGACACATGGACGTCCTCCCAGGCACACCAGGCTGCAGCGGTGCGCTCGCGGACCTGCGGGTCCGGATCGGTGATGGCGTCGTAGTAGGCGTCGATGAGGCGCTGGCCCGGACGCCGTTCGACGGCGGAGGCGAACTGGTCCCACTCGCGCGGGAAGACGTTGCCCATCGCCTCGGTGATCCACTGCACTTCCGCCGCCGTGGTCGTGGTCACGGCGAACAGGATCAGCTCGGTGACTCGGGCCGGGTGCGCCTGCGCATGAGCCAGAGCGAGGGTCGTCCCCCACGATGCCCCCGTGACCAGCCAGCGATCGACTCCGCGGTGGGCTCTGAGCGCCTCGATGTCGGCCACGAGGTGCGCGGTGGTGTTCGTGCTCAGGTCTGCGCCTTCCTCGGTGACGAGTGGGTGGCTGCGACCACATCCACGCTGGTCGAAGCTGACGATCTGGAACACGTCGGGATCGAAGAGCCGCCGATATCCGGGCGTCAGTCCACTCCCGGGACCACCGTGCAGGTACAGCGCCGGGATGCCGTCCGGGCGGCCGGAGGCCTCCCAGTAGATCTGGTGTCCGTCGCCGACGGCCAAGTATCCGGACTCGAACGGCTCGATCGGGGGAAACACCCGGGCAGTGTAATCAGCGGCTGCGGGCCGCTCAGCGACCGTGTCGCGCACCGTGTGGCGATCATGAGCACGCTGCGGCGCTCCAGCGCCAGCAGCGCCTCATCAATCCAGGCACGAATCGCCAGTCTCCGCCGTGCATCAGTACCCGACGGTGAATCGGTCCCGTTGGTGCTTGGGCCGCTCGGCTTCGTCGAGCAGCGCGACCGCCAGGTCCTCGAGCGAAATCCACGACCGCCCGTCGGCATCGGTCACGAGCTCGTCCGAGCCGGTCCGGTACGACCCGGTGCGGGTGCCCGGCTCCATCGACGCCGGTGGGCTGAGGTAGGTCCACCCCACCGCGGTCTCCGCGCGGCACACCGCCAGCTGATCGTTGCAGGCCAGCGCGATGTCGCGGTATCCGGCCGAAAGGTAGCGCGGGTCGTCGAGGACGGTGACGCCAGGCGACCCGGGCACTTTCAGACTCGCGGCGCCGCCGACCACCAGCAGCCGTACGTCGGTACCGCGCAGCCCGGCCAGCAGCGACCTCGTCGTGGTCACCAACTCCTGCTCGCGGCCGTCCGGCGGCCGTGTCGCGCTGATGACGAGGTCGTGACCGGCGCTGACGGCAGCCACATCAGCCGTGCGCGCCGCATCACCGACCCATGTCCGAACACCTGCCGGGAGCCCCGGCACCCGCGCCTGGTCGCGGACGACCGCCGTGACGTCGTGGCCGCGCGCCAGCGCCTCGGCCATCGCTCGACTGCCGACCTGACCTGTGCCACCGAAGATCGCGATACGCATGTGACTCAACTCCTTGGGTGGAGGCCGACGAGACGTCGGGCCGTGGCTGGTGACAACTGGGCGGCGACGATGGACGTCAAGGCCAGCGCGAAGCCGCCCGCCTGAGCCCATGTCAGCGTTTCGTTCAGCACGAGCCACCCCAGGACGGTGGCGACGACGGGGGAAAGCAAGGGAAGGAACGATGTCGGCGCGACCGACAACCGGCTCAGGCCCTGGAACCACAACGTGTAGGCGATCAGCGTGCCGACGACGGCGAGCCAGGCGTATCCGGCCACAGCCGAGAGGTCGAGTGCCGGTGGCGCACCCTCGACCGCCAGCGCGAGCGGAGCCAGGAACAGCCCGCCTGCGGTGAGCTGCCAGCCGGTGAAGGTCAACACACCGACCGGGCGCCCCCAGCGTTTGAGCAGGACCACGCCGGCCGCCATGCCGGCCGTGCCGCTGAGGCCGGCGACGACGCCCACGACGTCCATGCCCCAGTTCCCGCGGAGCACCATCAGCCCGACGCCGACGACACCGGCCACGCCCCAGCCGATCCGCCACCGCGTCGGGCGTTCACTCAGCAGGCCGAAGGCCAGGGCCGCCACCAGCAACGGTTGGACCGCTCCCAGGGTGGCTGCCACGCCGCCGGGAAGCCGGTAGGCCGCGACGAACAGCAGCGCGAAGAACGCTCCGATGTTGAGCATGCCGAGCACGCTCGCGCGCCACCACCACTGTCCCGACGGCAGCGTCCGCGTGATGGCCAGCAACACCAGCCCGGCCGGCAGGGCCCGGATCGCCGCGGAGAGCATCGGGCGATCCGGCGGCAGGAGTTCCGTCGTCACCAGGTACGTGGTGCCCCAGGTCGCCGGGGCGATCGCGGTCAGCGCGACGAGACCGCCGGTGCGCACCGGACCGACGGACGCCGGAGGGTCGGCGGTGTGGGTCGTCATCATGACTCCTCAACATTGAACTATTTAACGTTGAGGATCGTAACCACTATGTTAGCGTGACGTCAAACAGTTCAACGTTGAGGTGTTTGATGACTGACAGCGTCGACGTGTATCTGCAGCAATGGCGCACCCAGCGCCCCGACATCGACCCGTCGCCGATGGGGATCATCGGCCGGATCTCACGTGCGCAGCTGTTTCTGGGCCGCGAGCTGCAGAAGAACTTCGCCGCGCATGGCCTGCAGTCCTACGAGTTCGACATCCTGGCGACGCTGCGTCGGTCCGGGCCCCCGTTCCGACTCACCGCCGGAGACCTGGTCAAAACGTCGATGGTCACCTCAGGTGCCATCACTCACCGCATCGACCGCCTCGCGGCCAAGGAGCTCGTGACCCGCGAAACCGACCCCGCCAACCGGCGCAGCGTGCTGATCACGCTCACCGACCAGGGCCGGCGCCTGGTCGACGACGTCGTGGTGCATCACGTCGACCGAGAGATGCAGCTGCTCAGCGGTCTCGACGAGGACGAACGTGAGCAACTGGCCGCACTGTTGCGCAAGCTGCTCCTCGGCCTCGGCGACACTGCCCCCTCCGTGCCGCCCGGAGCAGCACCGCCTGCCTAGACCGCCGCTCGCTCGGCCAACGGACGCCGTCGCCGGCCGGGATCGGTCAGGACCGGCCGGGTCCAGCCGCCGTCCGCGGTGTACATGTCCGTCCCGGGCGGCACGATCTGGTCGATCCGGTCCAGCACGGCGCCGTCGAGCGCCAGCGAAGCGCCCTTGAACAGGTGCTCGGCCTGCTCTATGGTCCGCGGGCCGATGATCACCGAGGTCACCGCCGGGTGCGCGACGACGAAGGCGACGGCCAATTGGGGCAGCGTGCAGCCGACCTCCTCGGCGAGCTCGACGAGTTGCTCCACGATCTCGAGCTTGGTGACGTTCTCCGGGATCGACGGGTCGAAGCGTTCCGGGTTGAGTGCCGCCCGCCCGGAGCTCAGGTCGACCGGCTGGCCCTTGCGGTACCGACCGGTCAGGAAGCCCGCAGCGAGAGGCGACCACGTCAGTACGCCCATGCCGTACTCCTGGCACACCGGCAGTACCGATGCCTCGATCCCACGGGCCAGGATCGAGTACGGCGGCTGCTCGGTGCGGAAGCGGCCCAGGCCGCGGCGCTCGGCGGCGTGCTGGGCCTGCACGATCTGCTCCGCGGGAAACGTGGAGCAGCCGAAGGCCCGGATCTTGCCCTGCTGCACCAGATCGCTGAGCACCCACAGCGTCTCTTCGATGTCGGTGGACTCGTCCGGACGGTGTACCTGATAGAGGTCGATCCAGTCCGTGTTCAGCCGCCGCAGGCTGTCCTCGACCGCCTGGGTGATCCAACGCCGCGAGCTTCCGCCCCGGTTGGGTCCCTCGCCCATGGGAAAGTGCACCTTGGTCGCCAGGACGACGTCGTCTCGGCGGCCGGCCAGGGCCTTGCCGACGATCACCTCTGACTCACCGGCGGAGTACACGTCCGCGGTGTCGACGACGTTGATGCCCTGATCGAGCGCGGCGTGAATGATCCGCACGCAGTCGTCGTGGTCAGGATTTCCGGCTGAGCCGAACATCATGGCACCGAGGCAGTGTGCACTGACCTCGATACCCGTGCCGCCCAGTACTCGATGGCGCCGTGTCATGCGCGGCAAGCTAGGGCTTCGAGCGCGCTCGAAGTCAACTCGCCGACCTCAGAACCTGGCGATGACGGCGTCGAGCTCGCCGCCGACGTCCGGCACGCTGCGGTGGCGGCCATCGCGCACCACCACCGTCCCGTCCACGACCAGGGTGGTCACGTCCGCCGCGGTAGCGGCGAAGATGACATGAGCCAGGACGTCACCGGAGCGTGCCCCGGCCGTGCGGGGCGAGTCCAGGCGGACGGTGACCAGGTCCGCCGGCGTGCCCGCGGCGATGGTCCCGGTGTTCCAGCCGATCGATCGCGCACCGGCATCGGTGAGGGCGTGGGCGAGTTGGTGCGCGCGCACGTGTCCGCGCCGGCCGCTGACCGAACGCTCGTCCAGCTCGATGGCGCGAGCTTCCTCCCACAGGTCGATCATCATGTGGCCGTCGCTCCCCACGCACAGCGGCGAGCCGGCCGCGGCCAGCCGGACCGCTGCACCGAATCCGTCGGCGAGGTCCCGCTCGGTCGTACGGCACATGCTGATCGCCGTCGACGACGACCCCAGCGCTACGACGTCGGCGTCGGTCAGGTGCGTCGCGTGGACCGCCGTCGTGCGCGGACCCAGGACGCCTTCGCCGGCCAGCAGCCGCGTCGGTGTGACGCCGAACCGCGCCTGGCACGCTTCGTTCTCCGCCGGCTGCTCGGAGAGGTGAAAGTGCAGCGGCATGCTCCGTTCGCCGGCATAGGCGGCAACCGCGCCCAGCGCATCCCGCGGCACCGCGCGCACGCTGTGGATCGCGGCACCGATGCGGAGGCGTTCACCGTCGGTCAGCTGATCGACGCGGTCGGCCCAACGCTGCCAGGTGCCGTCGTCGAAGCGGCGCTGCACCCCCGTCAACGCGCCCCCGCCCACGTCGGCCTGTAGATAGCAGGTGTCGAGCAGGGTGATGCGCAGCCCTGCGTCATGGGCGGCTCGGACCACGGCGCGCCCCAGCTCGTTGGGGTCGGCGTAGGCCCGGCCGTCGGCGTCGTGGTGCAGGTAGAAGAACTCGCCGACGCTGGCGATGCCCGCCAGCGCCATCTCGGCGTAGGTCGCCCGGGCCAGGGCGTACAGCGAGTCGGGGTCGAGCCGGCCCGCGACGTCGTACATCAGCTCGCGCCAGGCCCAGAAATCGGCCACTCCACTCTGGCTGCGCCCGCGGATCACCCGGTGGAACACATGCGAGTGGGTGTTGACCAGACCCGGCATCGTCAATCCGGGCAGCCGCACAGCGTCGTCAGCCGGGGGCGCGTCCGCGGGCACGCCCGGGGATACCCCGACGATCGTCCCGTCGGCGACCTCGATGAGGACGTCGCGCACGGCGGACTCGTCACCGAGCCACGCGTACTCCGCGTGAAAGGCCTGGCGGTGCTCGGCGCCGCTCGGTGGCCGTGACGCGGGCTGCCCGGCGGCGGTCACGGACGCGGCGGACGCAGCGACTCGGTCAGTACGCGGCCCTGGGACCCCGCCGGCGGCTGCGCCGACAGCAGGTGCGCGATGGTGGGCGCGACGTCGACCAGCCGCGGGTCGTCCGGGGCACGGTTCGGGCGTACCCCGGCACCGCTGATCATGAAGGCGACGTCCAGATCCTGGGTGGTGCCGTGCCGGCCACGAGTGTCCGGCGCGTCAGCGGCGAACATGGCCCAGCCAGGCTCGGGCTCGACGACGAGTTGCCCGTAGGCGGGAGACATCCGCATGGCCTCCTGGTCCTGCTTGTCGTAGATACCGCCGATGCCCTCCACGCCGGCCAGGGCCTGCCGCACGTCCGCCAGCGCGGCGGCGTCGTCGGCCAGCTCACCCAACAGGTGTACCGATGTCAACCCACCGCCGGCCAGCGCGACCTGGGTTCCCTCGGATGGCGCGTCGCCGGTGCTCACCCACTCCGCCTCGTATCCGGCGGCATCGATGGCAGCCTCGGCCTGGGGTCCGTTGACGTGGTCGTACGACGTGATGCCGTGGTCGCCGGCCAGGATGAACGTGGTCTGAGCGTAGGTGCCGGCCTGCCGGGTCGCCTGCACCACCCGGCCGATCTGCTCGTCGACCCGGACCAGCGCCTCGAGGGTCTCCTGGCTGTTCTCGCCCGTGGCATGTCCGGCCGAGTCGATGTCGCTGCAGTACATGACCAGCAGGTCGGGCTGTTCGGGCACCGTGACCTGGGTGCCGTCGGAGTCGACCGGGCGGCCCTCGATGATCGCCACGGCGTCGTCGCCACGACGATCGCAGTCGCCGCCCGGCTGGGTGTACAACGCGTCCGGGTCTCCGTAGGTCACGCCGCGGTTCTGCAGGATGAACCACTGCACTGATGCGATGGTCCGCCCGTGGTCGACCAGAGCCTCGGCGAGCGTCTCCACCGCGATCGACCTCGACTGACCGTGCACCACGCCGGAGTCGGAGTCGAGATAATAGGCCGCGTTCAACGTGCGCTCGGGATAGGCGCCCGAGGCCGTGGACGACCACGCCTGGTTCGTCATCGTGGACATCACCGACGTGCCTGTGGTCAGCGATCCGCGCCGCGCCAACTGCTGGATGTTCGGCAACGGGGCGCGGCCGTCGAGGTAGTCCGCGTCGAAACCGTCGATCGCGAAAAAGACGACCTTGCGCTCGTCAGCAGGGGTGGTGCTCGCCGGGTCGGCGTTCACCACCGGCGAGACCAGCACGGTCGGCACGGCTGCGGCCATGATCGCGGCGACGGTACGGGCGGTACGGCGAGAGAGTCCCGGACGCTTCGTCAAAGTCACGACTCCTGTCGAGCTGAGTTCGGACGAGGTCAATTGCGGAAGATCATCACATATCTCGCCGGTCCGCGCCGTGAACT
>JAJYTA010000166.1 GCA_021793295.1 Actinomycetes bacterium | reverse complement strand
CGGAACAACGTCGTCATGACCCTTCGACCCTACGGCCGGTTCAGTCGCGCACGCGACTCGGCCACCACACCTTCCGCCCGATGTCGTACGACAAGGCCGGAACCAGCAGTGACCGGACGATGAACGTATCGATCAGGACGCCGAAGGCGACCAGGAAGGCGATCTGGCCCAGGAACAGGATCGGGATCACCCCGAGGGCCGAGAATGTCGCCGCCAGCACCAGACCCGCCGACGTGATGACGCCACCGGTCACGGTCAACCCCCGCAGGATGCCCGGCCGGGTGCCCGACCGCAACGACTCCTCGCGCACCCGGGTCATGAGGAAGATGTTGTAGTCGATGCCCAGCGCCACCAGGAACACGAACGCGAACAGCGGCACCGCCGGATCGGCCCCGGGCCAGTCGAAGAGGTGGTTGAACACCAACGCTGCCACACCGATCGTGGTGGCGAAGCTCAGCACGACGGTCAGGATCAACAGCAGCGGGGCGACGACGGCGCGCAACAGCAGCGCCAGCACCAGCAGAATCACCACCAGCACGATCGGGATGATCACCGACCGGTCGCGCGCGGAGATGTCGTTGGTGTCGAGTTGCTGCGCCGCTCGGCCGCCAACCAGAACATCGCTGCTGACGGCGTCGAGTTCGGTCCGCAGCTCCCGGACGGTGTCGAGCGCCGCCGCACTGGACGGCGGATCGGTCAGCGTCGCCTCGACGATGACCTGGCCGTCCACCACCACCGGCTCGCCCTGTCCGGGCATTTCACCCGCATCGGCGCCGGCCTGCTCGCTGCCGGTGTACGGGATCGCCGAGTCGACGCCCTCCACCCCTTCGGCGGTCTCGATCAGCGCATCGAGCTGATCCGCCGGTCCGACGATGTCCGCCGGCGTACCGGACCCGCCAGGGAAGTGGCTGTCGAAGACCTCTTGCCCGTCGACGGACTCGACCTCGTTGAGGAACAGCTCGCTCTGCGACACACCGTCGGCCTTGAACGCCGGTACGAAGACCGCACCTGCGGCGAGGACGACGACCACGCCCACCCAGAGCCGCCGCGGACGTCGTGACACCAGGTTCGCGACCCGGCCCCAGACGCCCTTCGACTCCGGGTGCTCGGAGCCGTAGGCGGGCCGGAACGGCCAGAACGCGGCCCGCCCCAGCAACGACAGGACCGCCGGCAGGAACGTCAGCGCGGCCACGAGCGCGCCGGCGATGCCGATGGCGGCCACCGGCCCGAGGCTGCGGTTGGAGTTGAGGTCGGAGAACAACAGGCACAGCACACCGAGGATGACGGTGCCGCCCGAGGCCAGTACCGGCTCGACGACCTGGCGTAGCGCCACGCGCATGGCGGCGAACCGGTTCTGCTCCTCGCGCAGCTCCTCGCGGTATCGCGCCACGAGCAACAGCGCGTAGTCCGTCGCCGCTCCCACGACCAGGATGAGCATGATGCCCTGGCTCTGCCCGTTCATCGTCACCACGTCGGCGTCGGCGAGGCGGTAGACGACGAACGACGCGGCCCCGAGTGCCAGCACCGACGACAGCAGAACCACGAACGGCAGCACCGGGCTGCGGTACACCACGAGCAGGATGACCAGGACGACGCCCAACGCGACGACGATGAGGATGCTGTCGATGGCGCCGAAGGCCTCGCCGAAGTCGCCGAGCAGGCCGGCCGGTCCGGTCACATAGACCTCGGCGCCGTCGATGCCGGTGACGGTGTCTCTGATCGCGGTGATGACATCGGTGAGGCCGTCACCGAGATCAGCGTCCAGCGGCACGACGACGCTCAGCGCCTGGCCGTCCTCGGCGGGAATGGGCGGGCTGGCCGGTCCGGCCAGCCCGTCGATCCGGCTCAGCTCCTCCACCTGTGCGGCGGCGGCTTGCTGCGCGTCCGGCCCGATGCCGTCGGGCGCCTCCCACACCACGATCGCGGGGATGGTCTCCTGCTCGACGAACTCCTGCCGGATCTCGCTGACCTCGGTGGACTCCGCCGTGGCGGGCAGGAACGCTGCGTTGTCGTTCTCAGCGACCTCGGACAGCTTGCCCGCGTACGGCCCGGCGACACCGCCGAAGGCCA
The DNA here is from genome assembly GCA_021793295.1 of Actinomycetes bacterium. Taxonomy (GTDB): domain Bacteria; phylum Actinomycetota; class Actinomycetes; order Jiangellales; family Jiangellaceae; genus Haloactinopolyspora. Next base: position 6,905 of record JAJYTA010000166.1, on the reverse strand, counting down.
GCCACACGAGCACGATGGCCGCCGGCAGCAGCCATCGCCATCGCGACACGGGGCGGGTGGGCGACGATGGCTCCTCGGTTCGTACCATGCGTCGCCTTCCCGCCCCTGATCGTCATCGGGCTGCCGTGCCCTCGGTGTAGTCGTCGTCGGACTGTACCCAGCTCATCAGTTTCCTCAACTCGCGACCCACCGGCTCGATCGGGTGTTGTTCCCCTTCGGCCCGCAGCCGCTTGAACTCCGGCGCGCCGGCGTCCTGATCGGCGATGAAGCCGGCGGCCCAACTGCCGTCCTGAATGGCGGTGAGAGCCTCACGCATGCGCTGCTTGACCGACTCGTCGATGACCTTCGGGCCGGTGGTGTAGTCGCCGTACTCAGCGGTGTCGGACACGCTCCAGCGCTGCTTGGCGATGCCGCCTTCGTACATGAGGTCGACGATGAGCTTCAGCTCGTGCAGCACCTCGAAGTACGCGACCTCCGGCTGGTAGCCGGCCTCGGTCATGACCTCGAAGCCGCTCTGGATCAGCCGCGAGACCCCGCCGCAGAGCACCGTCTGCTCACCGAACAGGTCGGTCTCGGTCTCCTCGGCGAACGTCGTCTTGATGCCGCCGGCCCGCAGTCCGCCGAGCCCCTTGGCGTAGGACAAGGCGAGGTCCCAGGCGCCGCCGCTGGCGTCCTGCTCCACGGCGACCAGCACCGGCACACCACGCCCGTCGACGAACTCGCGGCGCACCAGGTGCCCGGGGCCCTTCGGGGCCACCATCGCGACGTCGACATTGGCCGGCGGCTTGATGTAGCCGAACCGGATGTTGAAACCGTGCCCGAAGAACAGCGCATCCCCGTCCTGGAGATTGGGCTCGATGTCGTTGGTGTAGATGTGGCGCTGGACGTGGTCGGGGGCGAGAAGCATGATCAGATCGGCTTCGGCAGCCGCCTCGGCCGGCGTCACCACCCGCAGACCCTCGGCCTCCGCCTTGGCCTTGCTCGCCGACCCCTCCTTGAGCCCGACCCGCACGTCCACGCCGGAGTCACGCAGACTCAGCGAGTGGGCATGGCCCTGGCTGCCATAGCCGATGACGGCGACGACGCGCCCCTGGATGATCGACAGGTCGGCGTCGTCGTCGTAATACATCTGTGCCACGAGGGCGTCTCCTTCTGATAGGTCGTGGTGAATCTGCGCGTCCGTCGTCGCGGCGGCAGCGCCGGTCAGGCGCTGCGTTCCAGCCGGTCCACCGGACGCAGAGTGCGGTCGGTGATGGAGCGTGGTCCACGCCCCACCGCGACGACGCCGGACTGGACGAGCTCGCGGATGCCGTATGGTTCCAGCACCTTGAGCAACGCTTCCAGCTTGTCCGACGAGCCGGTCGCCTCGATGGTCACCGCATCGGTGGCCACGTCGACGACCTTGGCCCGGAACAGCTCGACGGTCTGCAGGATATGCGGACGAGTTTCCGGGTCGGTGCGGATCTTCAGCAGCAGGAGCTCGCGCTGCACCGAGTGCCCTGGCTCGAGCTCGACGATCTTGAGGACGTTGACGAGCTTGTTCAGCTGCTTGGTCACCTGCTCGAGCGGGGAGTCCTCGACGTCGACGACGACGGTCATCCGCGACACGGACGGGTGCTCGGTCGGCCCGACGGCCAACGAGTCGATGTTGAAGCCGCGTCGCGAGAACAGGGCGGCGATCCTGGCCAGCACCCCCGGCTTGTTCTCGACCAGCACGGACAACGTGTGCTTGCTCACGATCTTCTCCTTGGTCGGTCGTCCGTCAGTCATCGGAACGGTCCCACTCCGGCGCCATCCCCCGGGCGATCTGGATCTCGTCGTTGCTGGTTCCGGCGGCCACCATCGGCCAGACCATCGCGTCACGGTGCACGCCGAAGTCGACGACCACCGGACGGTCGTTCACCGCCATCGCCTTCTCGATGGTGGCGTCGACGTCGTCGGCGTTCTCGCAGCGCAACCCGACACATCCGTAGGCCTCGGCCAGCTTGGCGAAGTCCGGGATACGCCGACTGTCGAGATCGGTGTTGGAGTACCGACCGTCGTAGAACAGCGTCTGCCACTGGCGCACCATGCCCAGGCTGGCGTTGTTGATCACTGCGACCTTGATCGGGATGCCCTCGATCGCGCACGTCGCCAGTTCCTGGTTGGTCATCTGGAAACACCCGTCGCCGTCGATGGCCCAGACGGTGGCCTCGGGGCGGCCGGCCTTGGCGCCCATCGCGGCGGGAACGGCGAAGCCCATGGTGCCCAGCCCGCCGGAGTTCAGCCAGGTCCCCGGATGCTCGTAGGAGATGAACTGCGACGCCCACATCTGGTGCTGACCCACACCGGCGACGTAGATCGCCTCGGGTCCAGCGATCCGGCCGATCCGCTCGATGACGTACTGCGGCGCCAACTCGCCGTCCTCGTTGGTGGTGTAACCGAGCGGGTAACGCTCACGCCACTGGTTCAGCTGCTGCCACCAGCCGGTCCGATCGCCGCTCTCGCCTTCGGCCTGCGCGGCCTCGAAGGCGGCGATCAGGTCGGTGAGCACCTCCTTGCAGTCGCCGACGATGGGCACGTCGGCGACGCGGTTCTTGGAGATCTCCGCCGGGTCGATGTCGGCGTGCACGATCTTCGCCCCGGGCGCGAACGACGACAACTTGCCGGTCACGCGATCGTCGAAACGAGCCCCCAGCGCGACGATGAGGTCGGATTTCTGCAGAGCGGTCACGGCCGCGACCGAACCGTGCATCCCCGGCATGCCGAGATGTTGCGGGTGGCTGTCGGGGAAGGCGCCGCGCGCGGTGAGCGTGGTGACCACCGGGAACCCGGTCAGCTCCGCCAGTTGCCGCAGCTCTTGCCAGGCCCGCGCGCGCAGCACCCCGCCGCCGACGTACAGCACCGGCCGCTTGGCCGCGCTCATCAGCCGCGCGGCTTCGCGGACCTGTTTGGAGTGCGGTCGCGTCACCGGCCGGTAACCGGGCAGGTCGAGCTCGACCGGCCACCGGAACGTCGTGGTCATCTGCATCGCGTCCTTGGCGATGTCGACCAGGACCGGGCCCGGCCGCCCGGTCGAGGCGATGTGGAACGCCTCGGCGATGACGCGAGGAATCTCCTCCGGGTCGGTGACGAGGTAGTTGTGCTTGGTGATCGGCATCGTGATGCCGCGGATGTCGGCTTCCTGGAATGCGTCGGTACCGATCGCCGCACTGGCGACCTGGCCGGTGACCGCGACCATGGGAACCGAGTCCATGTGCGCATCGGCGATCGCGGTGACGAGGTTGGTCGCCCCCGGACCCGAGGTCGCCATGCACACACCGACCTTTCCGGTGGCCAGGGCGTAACCTTCGGCGGCGTGCCCCGCGCCCTGCTCATGGCGGACGAGCACGTGGCGGATCTGCTTGGAGTCGAACATCGGGTCGTACGCCGGCAAGATCGCACCGCCCGGGATGCCGAATACGGTGTCGACGCCGACCGCCTCGAGCGAGCGGACGAGGCTCGCTGCACCCGTCATCGTCGTCCCGTGGTCCTGGGTGGACTCGTTCTGCGGCATGGCCGGCCTCTCATCCGTGTCAAACGTGTCGGTGGCTTCATACGGACGTGTCGTGTGTCTCGGAATGTCGTCGTAGCAACAAAAAACCCCTCGGCCCGAAGGCTCACGAGGGGTAGCGCGTCGGCGGGGTCGCCGGACGCGCTAGTGAAGTACGAGAATGCCGAGACGCATGAAGTCACGTTCCCTTACGGTGTCACCAGGAGTCAAGGAGATTGCCCGCTCGTCTCATCATGCGATACACGAGTCCGCATCTTGAACGCCGCTTGCCCGGTCAGGCCGGGTCGTAGTCGAAAGCGGGCAAGCCGTCCAGACTGGTGCGGTTCTTCTTGCGCCGGTAGGTGGCCTGGCCTTCGACACCTCTGCGCTCCATGGACCTCGGCAACAGGTCGCGCTCGCCGGCGTACTCCATGAACGGCACCCCGTACCCGCACGAGTCCGAGATGCGGTGCACATCGACGATGACGACCGCACGGGCCGACTGGTGCTCGTCGAACATCCCCGCCAACTCGGCGAACTCGTCGTCGTACATGGTGACGAACCGTCCGGTGCCGTGCAGCCGGACGACGTTCGGGGGACCTTCGAAGGCGCAGAACATGACGGTGATGCGGCCGTTCTCACGCAGGTGCGCGATGGTCTCAGCGCCGCTGGCGGTGAGGTCGAGGTAGGCGAAGGTGTGCTCGTCGACGACCGTGAACGTTCCGTTCAGGCCCTTCGGCGAGACGTTGACATGCCCATCGTCACCGCTCGGGGCGGTGGCGACGAAGAAGACCCGCTGAGCCTCGATGAACTCACGAAGGCGACCGTCGATCCGCTCGTACACCTTGCCCACGTCGTCTCCTCGTCGCCGCATCCCGTGCGCACCGGTCCCTCTGGACCGCACTCGTCACCATCGGACCCTAATCACCGAGCCCCGTGACGAAGACACAGGCCCTCGACCAGCCCGCCGGCCCGCTTGGTGACGGTACCGTCCTCAAGTGGAGACCGGGCTGCTCATCGTCGTGGGCTTGACCGCGCTCGTCGGCGGTGCCGAACTGCTGATTCGCGGCGGTTCGCGCGTGGCGAGCCGGCTCGGGATCTCCCCGATCGTGGTGGGGCTGACCTTCGTGTCGATCGGTACCAGCGCTCCGGAATTGGCCGTGGGCATCGATGCGGGCCTGCAGGGCAACGGCGGTCTCGTGGTCGGCAACATCGCCGGCACCAACGTCGTGAACGTGCTGTTGATCCTGGGCCTCAGCGCCGCGATTCGGGCCCTGCCGCTGGATTCGGTGACCTTACGGCTCGACCTGCCGATGATGGCCAGCGCGGCTGTCATTCTGCTCCTGCTGGCCATCGATGGCGTGCTCTCCACCGCCGACGGCATCATCCTGCTGTTCGTCGCCGTCGCCTATACGGCGTTGATCGTCAAGAACAGCAAGCGGGAGAGCCCTCGAGTGCAGGCCGAATACGCCGAGGAGTACACCGTGCCGGCCGGGCGCCTGGCGGCGACGCGAGACGTCGCGGTCCTGGTGACCGGCACCGTCGTGATCGTCGTGGGCGCCGACTGGCTGGTGTCGGGCGCCGTGGACCTGGCCGTCGCGCTCGACGTGTCGAACGCGCTGATCGGCTTGACGGTCGTGGCGATCGGGACGTCCGCGCCGGAGCTGGCCACCACGATCGTCTCCACCATCCGCGGCGACCGCGACATCGCCATCGGCAACCTCATCGGTTCCAGTGTTTACAACATCGGGCTGATCTTGGGCACCACCGCGGTGGTGGTGCCCGGCCGGTTCGACCTCAGCGCACCGCTGACGTATGTGGACATCCCGATCATGACCGGGGTGGCGTTGCTGTGTGTGCCGATGTTCGTCGTCGGCGCAAAGATCACCCGGACCGAGGGCGTCGCCTGCGTCGCGGCCTATGGCGTGTACCTGGCCTACCTCGTGTTCCTCCGGACCTGACCTCGCCGCCGACGGCTCCTCAGTCGCACACGGCGCCGTTGGCCGCTGACCCGACGAGCTTGGCGTACTTGGCCAGCACGCCACGCTGGTGCTTGGGCGGCGGTGGCGTCCAACCTTCACGCCTTCGGGCCATCTCGGCGTCGTCGACGTCCAGATCGATGCTCTGCGCGGCGATGTCTACCCGGATGCGGTCGCCGTCCCGGACGAAGGCGATGGGGCCGCCGTCGACCGCCTCGGGGGCGACGTGACCGATGCACAACCCGGTCGTCCCGCCGGAGAAGCGGCCGTCGGTGACGAGCAGCACGTCCTTGCCCAGGCCGGCACCCTTGATGGCGCCGGTGACGGCGAGCATCTCGCGCATGCCCGGCCCGCCCTTCGGGCCCTCGTAGCGGATGATCACGACGTCGTTCGTGCGCAGCTCACCGGCGGCGACAGCTTCCATCGCCGCAGCTTCGCCGTCGAACACCCGCGCCGTCCCGTCGAACACGTCGGCGTCGAATCCGGCGGACTTGACCACGGCGCCGTCCGGCGCGAGCGAACCGCGCAGGACGGTGAGCCCGCCAGTAGCGTGGATCGGGTCCGACATCGCATGAATGATCTTGCCGTCGGGGTCCGGTGGATCGATGTGCTCCAGATTCTCGGCCACCGTCTTACCGGTCACGGTGAGGCAGTCACCGTGCAGCAGGCCGGCATCGAGCAGGGCGCGCATGACCACCGGGACGCCGCCGATGCGGTCGACGTCGGACATCACGTACCGGCCGAACGGCTTCACGTCGGCCAGGTGGGGCACCCGGGCACCGATCCGGTTGAAGTCTTCCAGCCGCAGGTCGACCTCGGCCTCGTGCGCGATGGCCATGAGGTGCAGCACGGCGTTGGTCGAGCCGCCCAGCGCCATCACGACGGCGATGGCGTTCTCGAAAGCCTCACGGGTCATGATGTCGCGCGTGGTGATGCCCAGGCGCAGCAGGTTCACCACGGCCTCGCCGGATTGGCGAGCCAACCCGTCACGACGCCGGTCCACCGCCGGCGGGGCGGCGCTGCCCGGCAGCGACATGCCCATGGCCTCGGCCGCGCTGGACATCGTGTTGGCGGTGAACATGCCGCCGCAGGCGCCTTCGCCGGGACAGATCGCGCGCTCGATCTCGTCGACCTCGTCACGGCTGATCAGCCCGCGCGCGCACGCACCGACGGCCTCGAAGGCGTCGATGATCGTGACGTCACGGTCGCCGACCTTGCCGGGCAGGATGGACCCGGCGTAGAGGAACACCGCGGAGACGTCGAGGCGAGCCGCCGCCATCAGCATGGCCGGCTCGGACTTGTCACAACCGGCGAGCAACACCGCGCCGTCGAGGCGCTCGGCACCGAACACGGTCTCGACGGAGTCGGCGATGACCTCGCGGGACACCAGCGAGTAGTGCATGCCCTCGTGACCC
>JAJYTA010000165.1 GCA_021793295.1 Actinomycetes bacterium | reverse complement strand
AGCAGCCGCGATTTCGAGTACCTGCAGTCGGTGCTGTACGCCGTGGACGACGCCGATTTCACCGTCCTGACCGGCAGCGACACCATGCTGTTGCCGTCGATGCTGGTGGGTGCCGGTGGCACCATCGCCGCCAGCGCCAACGTCGTCCCGCAGTTGGGTCGGCAGGTGTACGACGCGGTGACCTCGGGCGACCTTGACGCCGCTGCGTCGGCGCAACGTCACCTCTTCGACGTCGTTCAGGCCTGTCGTATGGGCACCATGCCCGCGGGCTGGAAAGCGGCCCTCGCCGCTGCCGGTGTCTGCTCGCCCGCCCTGGTGGCACCTGCTCGCGGGCTCGACGACGACCGCCGCGCCGCGCTGACCGAACGCCTGCGGCAGTTGCATGCGATCTGAGGCCGTTGCCGTCACGGCCGCCGCCGGCCTCGGTGAGGGGCCGCTGTGGGACGCCGAGCGGTCCCGGCTGATGTGGGTCGATCTGCTGGCGAACACCGTGCACGAGTTCGACCCCGCCACCGGAGACGACGTCCTCGCCGCTTTCGACGTTCCGGTGGCGGCGCTCGCACTGACCGAGGGCGAGCAGTATCTCGCGGCGGCCGGGCACGACATCGCGCTGCTGTCGTGGCCGGATCCGGTCCTGACGCCAGTCGCCTCCGTGACCGGCGGCAGCCGGACCAACGACGGCGGCGTGGACCCGGCCGGCCGATTCCTCATCGGGACGATGGCCGACGAGTCCAGCCCCGGCGATGCGGCGTTGTTCGTGGTCGAGCGAGGCGAACCCCGCCAGGTGCTGGACGGCGTCACCATCTCCAACGGCCTCGACTGGAGCCCGGACGGCTCGGCGATGTACTACGTCGACACGCCCCTGGAACGCATCGACGTCTTCGACTACGACCCCGACACCGCAGAGCTGTCCAAACGGCGCGTTTTCGTCGACCTGTCCGGGGTGCCGGGGCGTCCGGACGGGCTCACCGTCGACGCCGACGGCGGGGTCTGGGTCGCCATGGCCCGCGGGGGCGCGGCCGTACGCCGGTTCACCCCCGACGGGCGCCTCGACCACGTGCTGCCGCTTCCGGTTCCCCATGCCACCAGCCTCGCCTTCGGCGGCACGGACCTCGCCGACCTGTACATCACCACGTCCCAGCTGCGCATGACCGACGCCGACCTGGCTCGGTGGCCGCTGGCCGGCTCCCTGTTCCGGGTCGAAGCCGTCGGCGTCACGGGCCGTCAGTCCCACCGCTACCGGGCGTGATCGCCAGGGATCCACCGCGGCCCTAGCCGCGGTAGATCCCTGGTGGTCACCGCTCAGTCCTCGGCGATCACCCTGATGTCCCAGGCGCCGAGCCGCACCGGCCGGCCGGGGCCCACGGGTTCGCCGGCGAACACGTCCGTCCCTTTCACCAGGTCGTCCGGCAGCTCCGGCGTCTCGAACGACCAATTGCTGACGAACGCCAACGAGCGCCCGTCGCGCGCACGCGCCCGAGTCATCCGGACCGACTCGGGCAGACCGGCGCCCAGCGGCTCGATGTCCGAGGCGCGCAGGACCCACGACCCGATCTCGCGAGCCAGCCCGGTGTCGGGCAGCATGCCGACGTAGGTCACCCGGCCCGCACCGTAGCGGTGCGTCGTCACCGCGGGGAACCGGCCGAAGTGTGGGTGGTCGTAACCGGCCAGCACGTCGGCGCCTTCGACGACCAGCTCGTCCATCCACGCCGTGGCGAGCGCCCCCGGTGGCACCTCCAGCCCGCCGGAGACCGAGGTGACCGGCAGCGGCGCCGCGAGGTTGGAGTACAGGTTGTAGCCGACGCCGGCCGCCTCGCGTAATGGACCGGGCGCACGGACCCAGCGAGCCCGGGCGTACTCGTCGGCATACCCCGTACGGATCGTCAGCACCAGGTGGCCGCCGTCGTGGGCGTAGCGGGCCAACCCGTCCAGCGTGGCATCGTCGGCGACGTACAGCGCTGGAGCCACCACCACCGGGTACGCCGAGACGTCCGAGCCGGCCGGCAGCACGATGGCCTGGGCCCGGGCATCGAAGAAGCCCCGGTAGAACGTGTCGAAGATCCGCTCGTAGCTGCGGCTGTCCGGCGCGGCGCCGTCGGCGGTCTTCAGCGGCGGCTGGCAGGCCATCGCCCAGCGGCTGTCGTAGGAGTACAGGAAGGCCACTTCGGCTTCGGGGGTGAGCCCGGTCAGCAAGTCGCCGTGCTTGGCCAGGTCACGGCCGATGCCGGCGACCTCGTCGTAATTGCGGTTCGGCTCGAGATCGTGGTTGACGATGCCGTGCGAGTAGATCTCGTGCCCGTAGTGCAGGCTGTGCCAGTGCCAGTAGGCGACCATGTCGGCGCCGCGCGAGATCGTCGAGAACGCCGCCATCCGCCACTGGCCGTCGTAGCCGGGGAAGACGTTGTCCGAGCCGGCGATGCTGATCGGGTTCATCTCGGTGATGAAGAAGTTCGATCGCTTGACGCCGTAGGCCATGTCCGAACGCTGGTAGAGCTGAGCCGGGCCCGAGCCCGCCGTGCGGGCCGGGTACATGTGCAACCCCTCCACCGGCGGCTGCGCCAGACCGTCCTGCGTGGCATGCGGGAAGTTCTCAGCTTGCACATCCATGACGGCGCCGATGGCATACCGGTCGGCGTCGGGCTTGCCGTGGTAACCGACCACGTCCTGGGTGACGAACTGTTCCGGGCGGGCATAGTCGCGGACGATGTCGACCTGCCACTGCAGGAACTCGGTGGTCATGCCGGCTTGGAATCGGCGCCACTCCAGGTCGTAACCCGGGCTGGTGTTACCGGCCGGAGCCCACAGATCCGCCCAGTCACTCAGCCGGTGCGACCAATACGTCAGTCCCCAGATCTCGTTGACCTTGTCGACCGTGCCGTAGGTGCGCCGGATGTGCTCGCGGAACGCGTCGATGACGCTCGGGTTGTGCGCGCCCGCGGTGCCGGTCTCGTTGTCCACCTGGAAGCCGATGACGCTGGGGTGCTGCGCGTAGCGTTCGAGCACCAGACGGGTGATCCGCTCGGCGAAATGCCGGTAGGTCGGGTTGGTGACGTCGACGTTCTGGCGCGCCCCGTACGGCGTCACCTGGCCATCCCGGCGCACCGCCATGATCTCCGGGTACCGGCGGTGCAGCCACGGCGGAATCGCATACGTCGGCGTCGTCAGCACCACCTGGATACCAGCCGCGTGCAACGCGTCGAGCACCCGCTGCAACCAGTCGAGGTCGAACTCGCCTTCGCGCGGTTCGCACAGCGACCAGATCGAATCGCCGACGCGGGCGTAGTTGATGCCAGCCTCGACCATCATCCGCACGTCGTCGTCGAGACGATCGAACGGCTGGTACTCGTAGTAGTAGGACACGCCGTACAGCAAGTGAACTCCTCAGTGCGGGGGTTTCAGCCACGTACCGCGCCGGCGACGCCTTCGACGAAGTATCGCTGGAGCAGCAGGAAGATGATGACGATGGGCATCAGGGCGATGGTGGAGGCAGCAGCCATGCCGGACCAGTCGGTCATGTTCTCGCCCTGGAACGAGTAGACGCCGACGGCCAGCGTGCGCAGTTCCGGCTGGGCCAGAGTCAGCACGAGTGGGATGAGGAAGCTGTTCCAGACCCGCATCAGCGCGAGGATGATCGCGGTGGCGATCGCGGGTTTGGCCAGTGGCAACATCACCGTCCAGAAGGTCCGCACGAACCCGGCGCCGTCGATGCGTGCGGCTTCCTCGAGCTCGTTCGGCAACTGCCGGAAGTATCCGGCGAACAACATGATCTGGATGACGTGTGCTCCACCGGACTCGGCGAGGATGATGCCCCACAACGAGCCGGACAACCCGAGCTGGTTGATCAGGTCGAACACCGGGATGATCGTGTAGCCCTCGGGCAGGAACAGCGTGGCGATCAGGAGCACCACCAGCACCTTGCGGCCCGGGAACGGGTAGCGCCCGATCACGTAGCCGATCATCGCCGTGGTGACGACGACGATGGCGATCGTGAAGACCGTGATGAAGATCGTGTTCCAGAAGTACGGGCCGATGTTCGCCTCGTACCAGGCCCGGGTGTAGTTCTCCCACTGCGCCTGCTCCGGCAGGATGCTGACACTGCCGAAGATCTCGGTGTCGGTCTTCAGGGACGAGCCGACCATCCAGAGGAACGGGTAGATCCAGATCAGGCAGATCGGCAGCAGGATGAGGCTGACGATGATCTCTCGTCGCCAGCCCCGGCGCTTGCGAGGCGGCGCGGGCGCGGTGATCGTCTGAGCCGGTGCCGTGGGTTCGGTGGCGGTGGGGATCGTCATCGCCGGTTCACCTCCTTGACGTCGCTTTGCATGGCACCGGCTCGTCGCACACCCCAGACCTGCGCCAGCGTGAAGATCAGGACCGTGATGCCGAAGAACACCGCCACCGCCGAGGCGTAGCCCAACCGCGGCGTGAAGTCGGCGGCGAAGGCCAGGCGGTAGATGTACAGCTCGACCAGCTCGGTGGCGAACGCCGGGCCGCCCTGCGTCATCGACTGCACCAGCGGGAAGGTCTGCAGCGCACCGACGAAGGTGATGAGGATGATGACCACGGCGAACGGCGTGATCATCGGCACGGTGATGTGCCGGTGCGTCTGCCGGCGAGTACAGCCGTCCACGCGGGCGGCCTCGTACAGCTCTTGGGGCACGGTCTGCAGCGCGACCAGCCAGTAGATCATCGACATGCCCATCCACTTCCAGACGAACACCCCGGCGACCGACCACAGCGCCAGGTCAGGGTCGCCCAGGAAGTCCACCGGACGGTCGATGAGCCCGAGGTCCAGCAGGACGGCGTTCAACGGGCCGTCGAACGGATTCATGATCAGCGACATGACGACGCCGACGATCGCCGTCGTCGTCACCACCGGGAGGAAGAACATCGTGCGGAAGACCGCCCGCATCCGCAGCGACGCGTCGTTGAGCACCAGAGCTGCGAACAACGCCAGGATCAGCATCACCGGAACCGCGACGGCGGTGAACGCGAACGTCCGGCCGAAGGCGCTCCAGAACGCGGCATCGCCCACCGCCTCGCGGTAGTTCTCCACACCGACGAAGCGCTTGTCCGACTCCAGCCCGGACCAGTCGGTGAACGAGATGTACCACGACGAGATCATCGGGTAGAGCGTGAACAACGCGCCGAGCACCAGCGACGGCAACATGAACACGTAGCACCAGCGCGAGTTCCACAGCCGTTCGCGCAGCGTCGTGGGTGATCCCGAGGTGCGGTCCGCGCCGGCCAGCCGTTCGGCCGGTCTGAGCATGGCCATATGCTCTCCTGGTCGAGTGCGGTTCAGCGACCGTCGTAGTCCTCGATGGTGTAATCCTTGGTCGGGTCCCAGTTCGGGAAGATCCAATCATCGCGGGTCGCGGTGCTGCCGTCGACCTTCGCGGCCTTCGCGATCGCCTCGTCGCGGGCCCGCTCGGCGCGGTCCTTGACCTCACGCAGCGCCTTGCGCACATCGCTGACCTCGCCCACGAGGATCGCCTGCAACACGTCGGCGAACCCGGGGTCCGGCGGCTGTTCGTGCTTGGTGACCAGCGCGACGTCGGGGTTGGCGATCACCGGTTCGGGGTTGCCCACCATGGCCTCAGCCAGCTCCAAGCACGTCTTGGCCTGGTCGCTGTAATCGGTGGAACCTGCCTCGCGCGCCTCGGCGAGAACCGGCGGGTTGCCGACGCCAGCATTCTCGGCCCATCTGGTCTGGCCGTCGAGGGAGGTGACGTAGCCGAGAACGTCCCCGGCGACCTCCTTGACCTTGCTGCCGGCGAACATCGTCAGCATGTCCCCGCCGATGGTCACGTATCCCGGCGGCCACGGGTTCTCGTTCGGGAACGGTAAGGGTGCGACGCCGAAGTCGAAGTCGGGCTCGTCGCGGTCCCAGAGGGCGGTCACCCACGGCCCGGCGCTGACCATGGCGGCATTGCCCCGGACCACCCGCGGCCAGCACTCCGGCGCGGTGAGCGAACTGGACCCGGGGAAGACGCTGCCGTCCTGCTGCAACGCGAGCATCAGCTCGATGGCCGCGACGATCTCGTCGCTGTCGTGGTGGAACTCGCCGGACGGTTGGAGGATGTTCCCGACGATCGGCAGCCCGGCCATCCGCGCCATGTACTCCACCCACTGCACGAGCCGGCCAGGCTGGTTGATCTCGAAGATGACGCCGTAGGCCTGCCCGTCGCCCTGTTCGGTGACCTTGCGGGCCGCTTCGCGGTAGGTGTCCCATGTCAACGGCTCGGTCTCGGGGTCGAATCCGGCGTCGTTCATGAGCTGCTTGTTGTAGTGGATGATCTGGAAGTGCCGCTGGTCGGTGCCGATCGGCACGATGTACTGCTGGCCGTCGAAGACATGCACGCCTTCGACCTGGTAGGTGTCCGGGAAACGCTGCTGCCAGTCGGCGAAGTCGGGCATGTAGTCGTCCAGGGGTGCCACCCACCCTTCGGACACGGCCTGGCTGAGCGGAATGTTGCCCGGCAGCTGAATCAGGTCGTGGGCGGAGTTGTTCCGGATACCCAGCGGCACGACCTCTTCGATGCGGTTCCACGGCAACGGGTCGTATTGGAACGTGACGTTGTCGTGCTTGGCCTGGTACGCCTCGGCAAAAGCGTTCCAGAAGTCCGCTTTGGTGTCACCGCTGTCAACCAGCCGGATGGTGACGTCCGTGGAGGGGAAGTCGCCGGCCGGGTCCGGGATGTCGAACTCGAGGTCTGTTCCGCCGCCGGAGCCGTCGCCGCCGCCGAACCCGCCGCCGCAACCCGACAGACCGGCCAGCGCGGCGGCGCCCAGCCCAGCACTGGCAGCGAGGAACGTGCGCCGTGTCGGTCGGCCGGCACCAGGAAGAGTACGCCGCTGTGTCATCGGGCGACCCGCCTTCCGAAACTCGTCGATGAGTAATCGATTTCAGGTGGTAAGAGGTTAGACCCCTGCTCTCGTAAAGGTCAATGGGTAGCCGGCGTCTATACCGTGCCTTGAGGTTGTTTCTGCAGCTCGAAGGCTGCGGACGGTCAGACAGCCGCGCCGTTGCCGTCGGCCGCTTCAGCGGCCAACCGGTCCAGCGCGGCACGATGCGCGCTACGGATGTGGGTGCGCGCGGCTCTGGCCGCCGCTGCGGCGTCATTGGCCGCCAGGGCGTCGACGATCCGTTCGTGCTGACCGCGCGATTTCTCCCGACGCCCGGGGATGAGCAGCGTCGTCTTCATCCCCGAGATGAGGATGTCATGCAGTACGTGACTGGTCTGGCGCAAGAAGCGGTTGTCGGCGATATCGGCGATACGCAGGTGGAACGCAGCATCGAGCTTGGCGAGTTGGCGGAAGTCGGCGGGATCGGTGTCGAAGGCCGCGTCGAGCTCGTCGAGGACGGCGCGCAGCTCGTCGACCTGATCGGCGGTGATGCGCTCGGCCGCCCAGCGAGCCGCGGGCACCTCGAGCACCTCGCGCATCGAGAACAACTCGTCGATGTCGAGGTCGGCACCCCGCAGCGCCGCGCCGAGCTCCGCGGCCGACGGCTCGACCACGAACACGCCGAGACCGTGCTTGACCTCGAGCCGACCTTGGGCTTGCAGAATCCGCACGGCCTCGCGGACCGAAGGCCGGCTGGCGCCGACCAGCGCGGCGAGATCGCGTTCAGTGGGCAGCCGGTCTCCCGCCTTGAGCGATTTGCTCTCCAGCAACTGCTCGATCTGAGCCACGATGCGCTGAGCGACGCTGCCTGATTCGTTGACTGGCTTCCACACCCGCAGCCACCTCCATCGACGATTCCAGCATAGAACGTCTGTGGTCAGAGTTCTGGCCCTGTCGCGGCCGAGATCAGTCGCGGCAAGACATCAGGCCAGGACGAGCAGCCCGCCGTAGGCGACCGCGGCGGCGAGACCAGTGGACGCCGCGCCCAACGCGGCGGTACGGCCACCAGTGCGCACCAGGCTCCGCAGGTGAACACCGGCACCGAGCCCGAACATCGCGCCGGACAGCAGCACTGCCGTGACGACTCCTGCTCCCGACACCACGACGTCCGGCAGCAGACCCGTGCTACGCACGCCGGCCATCGCCAAGAAGCCGAGCACGAACAGCGGCACCAGGGGCGGACGCGGCCCGCCATCGGTACGACTGAGTGCCCGGCGTCGTTCCCTCAGGGCGACCAGCGTGATCATCGGGGCGAGCAGCACGACCCGGCCCAGTTTCGCCAGAACCGCCACGACGAGCGCGACCTGACCGGCGATGCCCGCGGCAGCGACAACCTGCGCCACCTCGTGGACGCTGGCGCCGATCCACACGCCGAACTCCCGGTCACCGAGCCCCAACACGTCCTGCAACAACGGGAATCCGGCGATCGCCAGGCTTCCGTACAACGTCACCATCGCGATGGACGTCGCGACGTCGTCCTCGTCGGCATCCACGACGCTGGCCACGGCAGCCACCGCCGACGCGCCGCAGATCGAGAATCCCGTCGCCAGCAGCAACGAGCGTTCCCGGCTCACCTGCATCAGCCGGCCGAACCACCGGGTGCCGACGAACGTCACCACGACGGTGATCACCACCACCCCGAGGTAGCCGGGGCGCAGCTGCAGCAGCTCGGGCACGGCCAACTGCAGCCCCAGAACCACCACCCCCGCCCGCAACATCACCTTCGTCGCGCCGCTCAATGCGACCCGCGCGGACGGCGTGAGCAAGCCTGTGTTGCGAACCACGACACCCAGCACCAGTGCCACCGTGAGCGGGGCGACGACCCCGATGACCTCGCTGAGCGCGTACGCCACCGTGACCCCGGCCACCAGCGTCACGCCCGCGCGAGCCGTACCGGCCGGTGGCCCGCGCCGGCGCACCCGAGCCCGCCCTTCGCCCGCCGTCACTGCGGCCGGTTCACGGCGCGTGGCCGACGAGCAACTCCGCGGCCGCCGCCACGCCGAAGTGCCCGGTGATGGCGGTCAGCCGGACGTAACGCGCTGTCGTAGCCGTCCACGTCGCGTACTTCTGCTCCTTGTCATCGGCCCAGTCGCCGTCGGCCACCGTC
>JAJYTA010000014.1 GCA_021793295.1 Actinomycetes bacterium | reverse complement strand
GAACCAACGGGAGCAGTGGGGCAGCCGGGCCGGGTTCCTCCTGGCCGCCATCGGCTCGGCCGTCGGGCTGGGCAACATCTGGCGGTTCCCGTACGTGGCCTACCAGAACGGCGGCGGCGCCTTCCTGGTGCCGTACCTCGTCGCCTTGTTGACCGCCGGTATCCCCTTCCTGATCCTGGCCTACTCCATCGGGCACCGCTTCCGTGGCTCGCCCCCGCTGGCCTTCCGCCGGATCGACCGGCGGCTGGAATTCATCGGCTGGTGGCAGGTAGCCATCTCGTTCGTGATCGCCGCCTACTACGCGGTCATCATCGCGTGGGCGGTGCGCTACGCGGGCTTCTCGATCCAGCAGGACTGGGGTTCGGACCCCGAAGCGTTCTTGATGGAGAAGTTCCTCCAGGTCGGAGACGTCGGGACGGTCTCCGAGTACGTCTCCGGCGTGTTCTGGCCGCTCGTGGCGGTCTGGGTGTTCGTCATCGGCGTGCTCGCGCTCGGGATCCGCCACGGCATCCAACGCGCGAACATGTTCTTCATCCCGCTGTTGGTCGTCCTGTTCGGCATTCTCGTGGTGCGTGCGGTGACCCTGGACGGCGCCGAGCTGGGGCTGGACGCGCTGTTCACCCCGGACTGGTCCGCCATCACCGACGGCAGCGTCTGGGTGGCCGCCTACGGGCAGATTTTCTTCTCGCTGTCCATCGGGTTCGGCATCATGATCACGTACGCCTCGCACCTGCACCGGCGCGCGGATCTGTCGGGTTCGGCCCTGGTGGCCGGCTTCGCCAACAGCTCGTTCGAGATCCTCGCCGGTATCGGTGTGTTCGCCACCGTGGGTTTCATGGCCGCTGCCAGCGGCGTCGCCGTCGGCGAGGTCGCCAGCGACGGTGTCGGGCTGGCGTTCATCGCGTTCCCGCAGATCATCTCCACGTTGACCGCGGGAGCCGGCTTCTTCGGCGTGCTGTTCTTCCTCTCGCTGGTCATCGCCGGCGTGACATCGTTGATCAGCATCGTGCAGGTCGTGGTGTCGACGGTGCAGGATCGCACCGGCCTGGCGCGCATACCGGCGGTGCTGATCGTCGGCGGAGGCATCGCGGTGGTGTCGATCCTGCTGTTCCCGACGGCCCAGGGGCTGCACTACCTCGACGTCGCCGACCACTTCATCAACCAGTACGGCGTCGCCATGGCTGCGCTCGTCATCGTCATCGTGCTCGCCTGGGTGCTGCGTAAGCTGCCGATGCTGCAGGAGCACGTCAACGCCACCTCGGCCGTGCGGCTCGGCACCTGGTGGCAGGTCCTGCTCGGCATCGTGACGCCGGTCGTTCTCGGCTGGATGATGTGGGACAGCCTGCGCCAGGAGTTCGAAGTCAACTACGGCGGGTACTCCACCGACTTCCTCCTGCTCGTGGGCGGAGGTGTCGCGATCGGCGCGCTGGTCTTCGGCATCGTCGCCTCGTTGTTCCCGTGGCGGCGGTCGGACGACTTCCAGCCCGTCGACCTACCGGTGGCCGAGCGAGGGGAGCGCACATGAGCACCGCGGCTGTGGTGATGATGATCGTGGCGATCGTCATCGTCTGGGGCGGCCTCGTGGCCAGCATCGTGCACTTGCGGCGGCACCCGGACCAACGCGACGGCTGAACGACCGGCGTGCCGGTTACTGGAACGGCGCGCTTAGTTGACTAGTTCCAGATTATCCGGCACGATCATGGGCGTGCCCGATGATCAGCTCCATGCCGAGATCGCAGCCCGGCTGCGCGCGCACGGGCTGCGGGTCACAGCACCTCGCATCGGTGTGGTCATGGCGCTCGAGCGCACGCCGCACGCGGACGCCGACACCGTGGCCCGGCAGGTACGAAAATCGCTCGGAGCCGTGTCCACCCAAGCCGTGTATGACGTGCTGCACGCGCTGACGGAGGCTCGGCTGGTCCGCCGGATCGAGCCGGCCGGCTCACCGGCTCGCTACGAGACCCGGGTCGGCGACAACCACCACCACATGGTCTGCCGGGAATGTGGCGTCGTCGCCGACGTCGAATGTGCCGGTGAGGCCGTGCCCTGTCTCAACCCCGGCCCGACGCACGGGTTCGTCGTCGACGAAGCCGAGGTGACGTTCTGGGGGACGTGCGCCCGATGCCACACCAGCGAGTCCACTGAAACATCGTTGATCAAGGAGAATGGATGAGCTCCACACCGCACACGACCACCAACGCGGGTGCACCGGTCGCCAGCGATGCCCACTCGATGACCGTCGGAGCGGACGGCCCGATCGTCCTGCACGACCACTACCTCGTCGAGAAACTGGCTCAGTTCAACCGTGAGCGGGTGCCCGAACGGGTCGTGCACGCCAAGGGTGGTGGAGCGTTCGGCGTGCTCGAGGTCACCGAAGACGTCAGCCAGTTCACCAAGGCGGCGTTGTTCCAGCCCGGTACGCGCACCGAGGCGCTCGCGCGGTTCTCCACCGTCGCCGGCGAGCAGGGTAGCCCCGACACCTGGCGCGATCCCCGCGGATTCGCGCTGAAGTTCTACACCTCCGAGGGCAACTACGACCTGGTCGGCAACAACACGCCGATCTTCTTCATCCGCGACACGATCAAGTTCCCCGACTTCATCCGCTCGCAGAAGCGACTACCCGGTTCCAACCTGCGCGACAACGACATGCAGTGGGACTTCTGGACGCTCTCGCCGGAGAGCGCGCACCAGGTCACGTGGCTGATGGGTGACCGCGGGCTGCCGCGCACCTGGCGGCACCAGAACGGCTACGGCTCGCACACCTACCAGTGGATCAACGCCGCCGGTGAACGGTTCTGGGTCAAGTACCACTTCAAGACCGATCAGGGCATCGAGTGCCTCACCAGCGCCGAGGCCGACCAGCTGGCCGGTGAGGACGCCGACTTCCACCTGCGTGACCTCTACGAGTCGATTCAGCGCGGGGAGCACCCCAGCTGGACGCTCTACGTCCAGGTGATGCCCTACGCCGACGCTGCGAGCTACCGGTTCAACCCGTTCGACCTGACCAAGGTGTGGCCGCACGGCGACTATCCGCTGATCAAGGTCGGCACGCTCCGGCTCGACCGCAACCCGGAGAACTACTTCGCCCAGATCGAGCAGGCCGCCTTCGAGCCCAGCAACTTCGTCCCCGGCATCGCGGCCAGCCCGGACAAGATGCTGCTGGGCCGGGTGTTCTCCTACGCCGACGCGCATCGCTACCGGGTCGGTACGAACTACGCCCAGCTGCCGGTCAACGCCCCGAAGGTGGAGACGAACTCGTACTCCAAGGACGGCGCCATGCGCTACTCCTGGGCGTCGCCGGAGCGCCCGGTGTACGCGCCGAACAGCGTCGGCGGGCCGGCAGCAGATCCGTCGCTCGTGGGCGATGCTGGCTGGGAGGCCGACGGCGAGCTGGTCCGGGCCGCGGCGTCCCTGCACGCCGAGGACGACGATTTCGGCCAGGCCGGCACGCTGGTGCGTGAGGTGCTCGACGACGCCGCTCGCGACCGGCTGGTGGACAACATCGCCGGGCACGTGGGCAAGGTGACCCGCGACGAGCTGCGCCAGCGCGTGTACACCTACTGGCGCAACGTCGACGAGACGCTCGGCAAGCGGGTCGAGGAAGCGGTCGAGGCCAGGCGCTGAGCACAGGTTCACGTGATCGATGGGGATGGTTCGCGTCCTCGCCCGCGGACTCGCTGGCGCCTTGCTCGCCGATGCCCGTCCGCACCATGGACGCGAACCACCCCAGCGCTCACCGGGCTCGCCGTTCAGGCGGACTCGCGCACGATCAGTTCGACCGGCAGGATCTCGCCGCCGAGCCGCGGCGGGCTGCCGGCCAACTGTTCCAGCAGCATCTCGACCATCCGCTCGCCGTGCTCTTCGGCGGGTTGGCGCACCGTCGTCAACGGCGGGGTCGTCGTGGTGGCCAGCATCGTGTCGTCGAAGCCGACCACGGCAACGTCGTCCGGTACGCGACGACCGAAATTGCGCAACACCTGCAGTGCGGCGCTGGCCATGGGGTCGGAGGCGACGAACACACCGTCGACGTCGGGGTGGTGGCGAAGCAGCCGCTCCATGGCCGCCGTTCCGCCGTCGATGGTGAAGTCGCCGTGTTCGACGGCGTCCGCGTGCAGCCCGGCCTCCTCGAGGGCACGCCGCCAGCCGTCCAGTCGATCCACGGCAGCAGACATGTCGGCCGGGCCTGCGACGGTGGCCAGGCGGCGGCGGCCGGTACCGATCAGGTGCTCCGCGGCCAGTCGGCCGCCGTTGACGTTGTCGGCGTCGACGTAGGGCACGGCCACGGAGTCGGGATCGAACGGCCGTCCGCCGAACACGAACGGCAGCCCGAGCCGCGACATCTCCAGCGCCAGCTCGTCGTTCCCGTGATGGCTCGTGACCAGCGCGCCGTCGACGTGCCCGGAGCGCAGGTACCGCAGTTGGCGAGCCGTGTCGCCGGCATGCTGGGCGACCAGAAGCACCAATTGCAACTCGGTGCCGGCCAGCGCTGTGGTCACTCCCTGCAAGACGCCGGTGAGGAACGGGTCGGAGACGAACCGCGCGCCGGTTTCGGGTACCAGCAGCGCGACGGAGTCGGTCCGTCGCGTGACCAACGACCGCGCCGCGCGGTTCGGGGTGTACCCGAGTTGCGCGACCGCACGGTCGACGGCGGCCTGGGCTTGCGGGCTGACCCGCGATCCGCCGTTGATGGCGCGCGACACCGTCGCCCGAGACACCCCGGCGACGCGGGCCACCTCCTCCAAGGTGGGCAGATGCGTCGGCTCCCCCGAAGTCACGTCCGCCTCCCGGCTCGACCTGGCGCTGGTGCCGTCATCCCTTGACCGCTCCTTGCATGATGCCTGACACCAGGTGCCGACCCGCCACCAGGAACACGACGAACAGGGGAATCGTGGCCAGGACGGCACCGGTCAAGACCAGCGAGTAGTCCACGTAGAACCCGCTTTGCAGTTTCTCCAACGCCACCTGGATGGTCGGATTCTCGGCGTTCAGCGCGATCAGCGGCCACAGGAAATCCGTCCACGACGTCATGAACGTGAACAGACCCAGCACGGCTGCGGCCGGGCGGGCGGCAGGCAGGCACACGTGCCAGAATGTCCGGATCATCGAGCACCCGTCCACGCGGGCGGCCTCGATCAGCTCGTCCGGCACGGCACCGACGATGTACTGGCGCATCCAGAACACGCCGAACGCGGTGACCAGGTTCGGCACGATCACCGCCGACAGTGTTCCTGCCCAGCCCAGTTCGGACATGACGATGAACAGCGGGATCACGCCCAGCTGGGTGGGCACCGTCATGGTGGCGATGACGAAGACGAACAGCCCGGTGCGACCACGAAAGCGCAGCTTCGCGAACGCGTACCCGGCCAGGGTGGCGAAGGTCACCACCGACAACGTCACCGTGCCCGAGACGATGAGGCTGTTGCCCAACGCCTTCCAGAACGGGATGGTGTCGACCACGCGGGAGGCGTTGGACCAGAAGTTGCCACCCGGGATCAGCGGCGGGATGCTCGACTGGGCCACCGACGGGTCATGGCTGCCCACCAGGAACGACCAGTACAGGGGAAAGGCCGAACCCAGCAGGAACGCCGTCAGCAGGCCGTAGGTGAGAAACCCCGGCCGGTGAAGCGGGGCACGCCGGGCGCCGCGCCGGACCCGGCGCGGCTGGCTCATGGTCGTCACGGTCACTGGCGAGCCTCCCCGGCCGAGGCGATCCGCCGCGTCAGCAGGTAGTTGAGCAGGGCGAACACGACGATGATCAGGAACAGCGACCAGGCGACGGCCGATCCTGCGCCGAGGTCCAGGTTCCGGAAGGCTCGTTCGTACAGGTACAAGGTCATGGTCTGGAACTGCCGGTCCGATCCGCCGGTGACCGCGCCGGGCTGGGAGTCGAACATCAGCGGTTCGGCGAAGATCTGCAACCCGCCGATGGTCGAGGTGACCACCACGAAGATCACCGTCGGGCGCAGCATCGGGATGGTCACCGAGATGAACCGCCGCCAGGCGTTGGCGCCGTCGACGACCGCCGCCTCGTACAGCTCGCGCGGAATGGCCTGCATGGCGGCGAGGAAGATCAGCGCGTTGTAACCGGTCCAGCGCCAGTTGACCATGCTGGCGATCGCGAGGTGCGAAGGCAGCGTGTCGGCGTGCCACTGGACCGGACCGGAGCCGATGCCCTCGAGCACGGTGTTGATCAGCCCGAACCGGTCGCCGAAGAGATTGCCGAAGATGATGCCCACGGCCACCGGCGTGACGACGTACGGGAGGATCACCGCCAGCCGCCAGAACGACCGTGCCCGGATGCCGCTGTCGAGCAGCACGGCCAGCCCGAGCGCGATGACGATCTGGGGCCCGCTGGACAGCACGAAGATGCTGAACGTGTTGCCCAGGGCGTTCCAGAAGTACTCGTCGTCCAGCAGGTCGGCGAAGTTCGCCAGCCCGACGAAGCTGCGCTCGGTACTGTCCAGGCGCCAGTCGTGCAGCGAGACCCAGGCCGTGTAGCCCAGCGGGATCAGCCCCACGACCAGGAACAGCACGAAGAACGGCGCGATGTACAGGTACGGCGAGTACGTGACGTCGGCGCGGCTGAGCCGCTGCCGCCAGCCTGGACGGTCCGACGGTTGCGGCGTCGCGACGCCGGCGGTGTGTTCCGGTGCGGCGACCGTTGGCATCGACGACCTCAGCCCACTCGTTCGGCGTCCTCGAGGAACTGTTCCCAGGCGGCGTCAGGCTCCTGCGACCCGTCCTCGATGCGCCGCAGCGAGTTCTGCAGCGCCTGGTTCACGTCGCCGTCGCGCGGACCCTTGTACTGGGCTTCGCCCACGGCGAGGGCCCGGTTGACGAACATCGTGCCCGTCGGGGCGTCGTTGAAGAACGGGTGGGTCATCTCGGCGAGCTCCGCCGATTCGAGCGCTTCGACCTGGCTGGGGAAGGTGCCCTTGGCGACGAACGCCTTGACCTGCTGCTCTGGCGCCGTGAGCCAGGCGGCCAGCTCGGCGGCCTCTTCCGGGTGGTCGGTCTGCTTCGGCACCGTCAGGTACGAGCCGCCCCAATTGCCGCCACCGCCGGGGAAGGCGTCGACGACGTCCCACGTTCCTTCACGGCCCTTGGCGTTGCCCTCGATGACGCCGAGGAACCAGCTGGGACACGGCAGGGTGGCGAAGGCGTCGGTCTGGAACGCCTTGGCCCAGTCTTCGGACCACGTCTGCAGGTTGGCCGACAAGCCGGCCTCGTTCGCCGTGACGACGGCGTCGAAGTTCGCCTTGATGGCGTCGTTCTCGGCGGCGACGAGATTGTCGTCGGTGTCGTAGTAGCCGACCTCCAACTGGTTCTGCATCGCCTGGAAGATGTTGCCTGCCGTGTCGTACCAGGCGTAGCCCTCGCCCATGGCCTCGACGTAGTGCACGCCCAGGTCGAAGTAGCTGGCCCAGTCGGTGATCATCTGGCCGAGCACGTCCCGGTCAGCGGGCAGCCCAGCCTGTTCGAACAGGTCGCGGCGGTAGCACAGGGCCATGGGGCCGATGTCGGTTCCGTAGCCGATCACCTCGCCGCCGGGCGCGGTACCGGCCTCGAACTTCCAGGGCAGCCAGCGGTCGGCGATGTCGTCAGCGCCGTAGTCGCGCAGGTCGTGGAACTTGTCCGCCTGGGCGAGGAATCCCACCATCCACGCCTCTTCCACGGCTTCGATGTCGGAGAGCCCGGAGCCGGCGGCGAGCTTGGTCCGCAGGTTCTCGATGGCCGCCTCGGCGGTTCCGGCCTTGCGCTCGACGATCCGGATGTTCGGGTGGGCGTCCATGTACTCCTGGTAGAGCTCGTCGTAGCCGAACTCGTTGAAGGTCGCGACGGTCAGCTCGATGACGCCGTCGTCGTCGCTGGCCGTACCGCTGTCTCCGCTGCCGCAGGCTGCCGCCGTCAACGCGATCGCAGCGAGACCCGCTACGCGGGCCGAGCGTGTGGTGCGCACTGGATGCCTCCCTGCTCGTGGGTGTGAGAGCGCTCTCACGATCGAGGGAGAGTCTGCGAGGGGGCGCGGGTTCTGTCAAGCCCTGCGGGAGCGGGCTGGGGCTGGGTGGCACCACGAGTGGTTTTGTCGCGCCAAGACCTGTACACCGGTGGTGTAGCAGGCGAATACCTAGTGAACATGATCATTTGCCGCCTCGATGGCCCCGGTCCGGCATCGTAGGTGGTGGATTGCGAGAATGACCCGGTGAGCAACGTGGTTCCTGTCAGCGCGGCCTTGTTCGACCGCGGGCGAGTTGTCACGCCCGGAGGGGTCAACTCACCCGTGCGGGCCTTCCGCGCCGTGGGCGGCACCCCCCGGTTCGTCGAACGGGCATCAGGGCCGTACGTGTACGACGTGGACGGCAACGAGTACGTCGATCTCGTCGGCTCGTGGGGGCCGATGATCCTCGGCCACGCTCACCCGGAGGTCGTCGAGGCGGTGCGTGCCCAGGTCGATCTCGGGACGTCCTACGGCACGCCGACCCGTCCCGAAGTCGAACTGGCCGAAGAGCTCGTGGCCCGCACCAGCGTCGACCAGGTCCGGCTGGTGTCCAGCGGCACCGAGGCGACCATGAGCGCGATCCGGCTGGCCCGCGGGGCCACCGGACGCAACGTCGTGGTGAAGTTCGCCGGGCACTACCACGGGCACGTGGACGCGCTGCTGGCCGCGGCCGGCAGTGGCGTGGCCACGCTGGCGCTGCCCGACACCCCCGGCGTCACGGCGGCCAGCGCGGCCGACACGATCGTGCTGCCGTACAACGACCGCGACGCCGTCACCGCCGTGTTCGCCGAGCACGGCGACCGGATCGCCTGTGTCATCGCTGAAGCGGCCGCGGGCAACATGGGCGCGGTCCCGCCGCAGGACGGCTTCAACGCCTTCCTGCGCGACACCGCGCATGCCGCCGGTGCGCTGCTGATCCTCGACGAGGTGATGACCGGCTTCCGGGTCTCGCGTTCGGGCTGGTACGGCATCGACGGCGTCGCCGCCGACCTGACGACCTTCGGCAAGGTCATGGGCGGCGGTTTCCCGGCGGCGGCGTTCGGCGGACGCGCCGACCTGATGGCCCAGCTGGCGCCGTCCGGTCCGGTCTACCAGGCCGGCACGCTCGCCGGGAACCCGGTGGCGACGACGGCCGGGCTGACCACGCTGCGCCTGGCCGACGAGTCGGTGTACGCGACATTGAACGCCCACGCCGCCACGATCGGGGAGCTCGTCGGCGCGGCGTTGACGAAACAGGGCGTCGACCACGTCGTGCAGTACGCGGGCAACCTGTTCAGCGTCTTCTTCGGCGCCGAGGGCCCGGTCGCCGACTTCGCGGCGGCCAAGGCCTGCGACACCGCCCGGTTCGCGGCGTTCTTCCACGCCATGCTCGAGGCCGGGGTGTACCTGCCGCCGTCGGCATTCGAGGTGTGGTTCGTCAGCGCCGCACACGACGAGCGTGCGATCGACCGGATCGCCCAGGCGCTGCCGGCGGCCGCCGAAGCCGCCGCCCGGGCCGGGAGCCAGACGTGAGCGAGCTGACGAAGGTCCACCTGTTGCGCCACGGCGAAGTCGACAACCCGCGCGGCGTGCTCTACGGCCGCTTGCCCGGGTATCACCTGTCCGACCTCGGCCGGGCGATGGCGAAGCGAGTCGCCGAATCCGTCGCCGAGCGCGACATCGTGACGCTCACGAGCTCACCGTTGGAACGCGCGCGGGAGACGGCCGCCCCGGTCGCCGAAGTCCTGGGGCTCGAAGTCGGCATCGACGACCGCTTGATCGAGGCCGCCAACGTCTTCGAGGGCCAGACCTTCGGCGTCGGCGATGGTTCGCTGCGCCGCGCCCGGCACTGGCGGCATCTGCGTAACCCGTTCCGCCCCTCGTGGGGCGAGCCCTACGTGGAGATCGCCGCCCGGATGCGCGCTGCGGTTGACGATGCCCGGGTCGCAGCGACCGGACATGAGGCGTTGCTGGTCTCGCATCAACTGCCGATCTGGACGTTTCGCAGCTTCGTGGAGGGTCGGCGGCTCTGGCACGACCCCCGGCGGCGCGAATGTTCGCTGGCCAGCCTCACCACGGTGACCTTCCACGGCGACACGCTCGTGTCCGTCGCGTACAGCGAGCCTGCCGCCGACCTCGTCCCGGACCTGGGCGACGAGTTCACGGCAGGTGCATGATGCAGCGCTGGCGTACCCGGGCGATGACCGCCGCGGCCGCGCTGGCCGTGCTGTTGGCCGGCGGATGCAGCGACGGCCAGGTCCAGCGGGACGACGACGCCGACCGGTCCGGCTTCGTGGAGGGAGACGGCACGGTCGCCACGTATCCGCCGGCCGAGCGAGAAGCCGCGCCGGAGTTCAGCGGACCCCTGCTGGGCGGTGACGGCACGTTCGACCTCGCCGAGGCGGACGGCGACGTCGTCGTCCTCAACGTCTGGGGCTCGTGGTGCCCGCCGTGCCGCAAGGAGGCGCCTGAGCTGCAGGCGGTCTACGACGCCGTCGCCGATCAGGGCGTGCGTTTCGTGGGCGTGAACACCCGCGACCACTCGGAGGGCCCCGCCCAGGCGTTCGAGCAGGAGTTCGGCATCACCTACCCCAGTGTTTACGACCCCAAGGGCGAAGCTCTGCTGGCCTTCCGCGACACCATCCCGCCGCAGGCGATCCCGAGCACGCTGGTCATCGACCGCGCCGGGCGCATCGCTGCCCGGGTCGTGGGGCCGATCACCGAGACGTCGCTGCGGCAGATGGTGTCCGACATCGCAGCGGAGGACACGTCGGCCACGTGACTGAGACGTTCGGCGACACCATCCTGACCGGCTCGCTCGCGCTGGCGCTGCCGGTGGCGGCGCTGGCCGGGCTGGTGTCGTTCCTGTCGCCGTGCGTGATCCCGCTCGTGCCGGGCTATCTGGGCTACGTGACCGGGCTGTCGGGGGCCGAGCTCCGCGCCGCTCACCGGGGCCGAGTGCTGCTCGGCACGGCGTTGTTCGTGCTCGGGTTCAGTGTGGTCTTCGTGTCGTACGGGGTGCTGTTCGGCGGGCTGGGCCGGGTGTTCGTCCAGCACGGCGACGTCATCACGCGGGTCATGGGGGTGGTGACCATCGTGCTCGGGCTGATCTTCGCCGGCTGGCTGCCGGGCCTGTCGCGCGATTGGCACACCAACGTGCGTCCGGCCGTGGGCCTGGCCGGTGCGCCGTTGCTCGGCGCGGTGTTCGGCATCGGCTGGACCCCGTGTATCGGCCCGACCCTCTCGGCGGTGCAGTTCCTGGCCTTCGACGAGGCCAGCGCCGGGCGGGGAGCGCTGCTGTCGTTCGTCTACTGTCTCGGGCTGGGACTGCCGTTCCTGATCGCGGCGCTGGCCTATCAGCGTGCCCTGCGCGTGCTGCGCTGGGTCCGTGAGCACCAGCTGGCGGTGATGCGCGCGGGTGGGATCATGCTCATCGTCCTCGGCGTGCTGTTGGTCACCGGCGTCTGGAGCGAGCTGATGACGTCGATGCAGACCTGGATCGGCGGATTCGAGGTGGCGGTGTGAAACGTGACGCGCGGGCGCCCGGCCTGACCCGGGTGGAGTTCGCCCGCTGGATCTGGCGGCAGCTGACCTCCATGCGGGTGGCGTTGATTCTGCTGTTCCTGCTGGCAGTCGCGGCCATACCGGGTTCGATCATCCCGCAGAGCGACACCGACCCGCTGGCCGTGCGAGACTTTCGGGCCCGTAACCCCGGCCTGTCCGAGTGGTACGACCGGCTCGGCCTGTTCGACGTGTACGCCGCGCCGTGGTTCGCCGCGATCTACCTGGCCTTGCTCGTGTCATTGGTGGGCTGCATCCTGCCGCGCACCTGGCAACACGTCAAGGCACTGCGAACACAGCCGCCGCGCGCGCCGCGCCGGCTGTCGCGCATGCCCGCCTACCGGCGGGTGGAAGTCGACGCGTCGCCCGAGGAGGTGCTCGGCCTCGCCCGGGCCGAACTGCGCTCGCGCCGGTTTCGGCTGGCGGCCGACCGCGGCGACGGCGCCGTGTCCGGCGAAGCCGGGTCGTTGCGCGAGACCGGCAACTTGATCTTCCATCTCGCCGTCGTCGTCGTGCTGCTGGCCGTGGCGGGCGGTGGTCTGTTCGGTTACCGGGCGACGGTCTTGGTGCCGGAGGGCGCAGGGTTCACCAATCAGGTCATCCAGTTCGACAACCTGTCCGCGGGCCCGATGTTCGATCAGTCCGACCTCCCGCCATTCAGCCTCGACGTCGAATCGTTCACCATGGACTTCGTGGACTCCGGCCACCAGCAGGGACTCCCGGAGGAGTACGCGGCCGAGGTGACTTTCGTCCCCGAGCCGGGCGCGCAGCCGCAGCAGCGCACCATCCGGGTGAACGAGCCGCTCGAAGTGGGCGGTAGCTTGATCCACATCCTCAATCCCGGCTACGCGCCTGCGTTCACTGTCCGTTCCGCCGACGGCACGGTCCTGGCCGAGGGGCCGGTGGCGTTTCTGCCCCAGGACGACAACTTCACCTCGACCGGTGTCGTGAAGGTCCAGGTGCCGCCCGAACAGGGCGAGGACATCGGGATCGAAGGTGTGTTCTACCCCACGGCCGTCCTCGACGAGAACGGGCCTCGCTCGGTCTTCCCGGAAGCACGCAACCCGGCGGTGTTCCTGACCGCCTACCACGGCAACCTCGGGCTCGACGACGGCACGCCGCAGTCGGTGTTCCGGCTCGATCTCGACGACATGGAGCAGTTCGAAGGCGCGAACGGTGAGCCGTTCCGGGCGGCGCTGGGCCAAGGTGAGACGGTCGAGCTGCCGGGCGGTGCGGGCTACATCACCTTCGACGGCTACGTGACCTGGGTCAATCTGCAGATCAGTCGCAACTCCGGCAAAGAGATCGCCCTCGTGGCCGCCGTCGCCGCCGTCATCGGCCTGATGGGTTCGCTCTACGTCCGCAGGCGCCGGGCCTGGGTGCGTGCCGACGTCGGTCCGCAGGGGCGTACCGTAGTCGAAGTCGCCGGGTTGCACCGGGCTGAAACGTCGGCCGACGATCATCTCGCCGACGAGGTCGGTGCCATCACCGACGGACTGCTCCTTCGGCTGAGCGGTTCGTACGACGAGAAGGAGAGCTGATGGACCTCGACGCCGTGGCCGAGTGGAGCCGGTACATCGTTGCCGCCGCCATGCTGGTCTACCTCGGCGCGTGGCTGGCGTTCTGTGCCGAAGCAGGGCTGCGTGGCCGGTTGCGTCGGATGGCGGCCGAAGCCGCCGTACCGCAGCAGGAGCTGGTCACCGCGGCCGCGTCAGGCCCGGGTGGTTCGGAGCCGACCGCAACGGTGCACTCCCAGCCCGAGCCGGTTCGTGACGTCGAGCAGCGCGCCGAGCGCATGGGCCTTCTCGGGCAGCGCATATTGGTGCTGGCGACGGTGGTGCTGGCGGCCGGGGTCGTGATGCGTGGAGTCGGCACGGGCCGTACGCCGTGGGGCAACATGTACGAGTTCTCCATCACCGGCTCGCTCGTCGCCGTGGTGGTGTTCCTGATGCTGGCACGCACCGCTGCCGGGCGGGCGATCGCGGTCTGGGCTGTCCTGCTGGTGTTCCTCACCTTGGGCCTGGCGGTGACGGTGCTGTACGTGCCGCCTGGTCCGCTGGTTCCGGCCCTTGACTCGTACTGGCTGGTCATCCACGTCGGCTGTGCCGTCGTGGCGTTCGGGCTGTTCACCATCTCAGCGGTGGTCGCCGCGCTGCAGATCGTGGCCGAACGCTCGGCCACCCGCGGGCTCACGCACGGGTTCGGGGCGTCGTTGCCATCCGCAGGTGCGCTCGACCGACTGGCGTACCGGCTCACGGCCGTCGCGTTCCCGATCTGGACGTTCGGGCCGCTCATCTTGGGCGCCGTGTGGGCCGAGGTGTCGTGGGGCCGGTACTGGGACTGGGATCCCAAGGAAGTGTGGGCGCTGATCACCTGGCTGGCCTACGCCGCCTACCTGCACGCGCGTGCTACGGCCGGATGGAAGGGCTCGCGCGCTTCGGTCGTGGCGTTGATCGGCTATGCGACCGTGCTGTTCAGCTACTTCGGCGTGAACGTCTTCTTCAACGGACTGCATTCCTACGGCGGGCTGTGACCGGCGCCATCCGGGCCGACCAGCCAGTGGCCGACCAGCCGGCGCGGGGCGGACGACGCCGAGCGCGGTCAGCGAGATTCGTCGTCGTCCTCGCCGCGGCGTAGCTCTTCTTCGCGGCGGCGGAGGTCGGCCTCCCAGTCGCCGAGCATCTTTTCGTGCTCGACGTCGATCTCACGCAACTGCCGCAGAAACTCCGGGTCGTCGTCGGGCGCGAGCTCGCGCCGCGGCGGCGCCTCGGGCTGACCACCCGGGCGAGCCTTCGCCAGTAACAGCCACAGCAGCGGCCCGATGACCGGGACCAGCACGATGATGGCCAACCAGGCGAACCGATTCAACGCCTTGATCCTGCCCGACTCGGTCTGCAAGCAGTCGATCAGCGCATACACGAGCAGCGCGATCGCAATCACGATCGGTAGTACCCGACCCACCGTGAGACCTCCTCGGGCGAACGTCCGTCGAAGCTTCCAGCCTAGGTGAGCTGTCCGGCGCGGCGCACGTCGGTCGGGGCGAACACGACGACGCCGCCGCGCCGGGTCGGTCGGCGCTGATCCGGCGCTCGCACGTCGGGGAAGCGCCGAAGCGCCTGCCTCGTGCGAGCGCGAGATCGTCGGTCAGCTGAAGAACCGACGACGCCGACGGGGCCGTCCTGCCCGGGCCTCGGCGACCTGGCGCTCACGGGCGGCGGTACGACGAAGTTCCTCGAGACGGGCGTGGGCCAACTCCAGGCTGTACAACTGTTCTCCCTTGGATCGATTGATCTACGATTCGTTTGATGAAGCGAGGTACGGCCTTATATTTTAAGGAGGAAGTCGATGTTGATGCCACTTCGTGCGGGGTGACGCTGACCACGTGAGCCGTGGTGAGTAGGCGGAAGGCAGGATGGAGCCGATGGACACCGTGGATGCGAAGTTGGTCGAGGCGTTGCTGGCCAACGGCCGGGCCTCCTATGCAGAACTGGCGCGCCTGGTCGGCTTGTCCGGGCCGAGCGTGCAGGAACGGGTGCGCCGGCTGGAGGAGCGCGGTGTCATTACTGGGTATCGCGCGAGTGTCGATCCGGCCGCGCTGGGGCTGGGGCTGACCGCGCTCATCGGCCTCGTCCTGGCCGACTCCGTCGCCCATGGCGAGGTGGGGGAGCGGCTGGCCGACGTCCCTGGCGTGGAGGACTGCTGGTTCATCGCCGGCGACGAGGCCTACATGGTCAAGGTGCGGGTGCCCGACGTGGAGAGCCTCGAACGGCTGCTGGGGCGGTTGGTGGGCATCGAGGGCGTGGCGCGCACCCGGACCACGTTGGTCATCTCCACCCGGTTCGAAGGCCGCACCATCGACTTCCGCCAGGAGACGCACGAGCCCGCGGCTGGATCGGCCTGAGCTCGCCTCTGCAGCCCACAGTCGGCCGATTGCGGATCGTGCGTCGTGGGTACACGCTAGCAATAGGCTCCGAGCCGAGGAGGGTCCATGACAACCATGAAGAGCCCGCTGCCCGATGACTCTCTGGAAGTCACGGCGATGTGCTTGCACGACACTCTGGTCGATCTCGTCGACCTCGCTCTCGTCGCGAAACAGGCGCACTGGAACGTGACGGGCCCGCGGTTCCGCAACGTGCATTTCCAACTCGACGAGGTCGTGGCCACGGCGCGCGCGTACGCCGACACCATCGCCGAGCGTTCGGCGACCATCGGTGTGCCCGCCGATGCGCGGGCGACGACCATCGCCAAGGAGACCCGGGTCACTCCGGTCGATGCCGGGTGGGTGCGCGATGACGATGTCGTGGCGACGTTCGTCCGGATCTATGCGGAGATGATCGAGCGGCTGCGTCAGCGGGCCGCCGACGTCGAGAAGCCCGACCCTGTCACCAACGACATCCTGCTCGACCTCCTGCAGGACCTGGAGAAGCAGTACTGGATGTGGCAGGCCCAGACCGTCTGATTCGCACCGCCTCTCGTGCGCCATAATGTCGGGGCTTCAGACGGTCCCCGGCTCGAAAGGCGGCACGAGTCTTGCCTACCCGAACCCATCTGGTCACCATCGACGATGTACGTCGGGCCGCCACGAGGATCACGGGGAAGGTGCTGCGCACACCGTTGCTGTCGGCTCCGTGGGCCGGCGGCCTGGCGTTGAAGCCCGAAAGCCTGCAGCCCACCGGATCGTTCAAGGTGCGCGGTGCGCTCAACGCCGTCGCCGCCCTCGATCCGCAGGAGCGCGCGCGTGGCGTGGTCACGCATTCCAGTGGGAACCACGCCCAGGCGCTGGCGTGGGCGGCCCAGGCCTACGGGGCTGCCGCGACGGTGGTGATGCCTGAGTCCGCTGCACCGGTGAAGGTCGCGGCGACCAAGGCACTCGGCGCACACGTGGTCATGGTTCCGCCGGCGCAGCGCGACAGCACCGTACACAAGCTCCGGGACGAGTCCGGGCTGGCGTTCATCTCGCCGTTCGATCATCGCGACGTGATCGCCGGCGCTGGGACCGTCGGGCTCGAGATCGCTGCGGACCATCTCGAGTTCGATACCGTGCTGGTCCCGGTGGGCGGGGGCGGACTGATCTCCGGGATCGGCGTGGCGATGAAGGCCTTGGCGCCTCACGTCCGTGTCGTGGCGGTCGAGCCGGAACTGGCGGCCGATTTGGCGGAGAGCATGGCCGCGGGAGAGCGGATCGCGTGGGACACCGCGCTGACCTACCGGACCATCGCCGACGGCGTGCGGCTGCCGGTGGTTGGCGAAGTGACGTGGCCGCACATCCAGGCCCACGTCGACGAAGTCGTCACCGTCCCCGACGACGCCATTCTCGAAGCGATGGCGCTGGTCACCGCGCGCAGTCGGGTCGTGGCCGAGCCCACCGGGGCGCTGGCCGCCGCGGCCTACCTCGCCGACCCGCAGCGCTACGGCAACGCCGTCGCCGTCGTCACCGGCGGCAACGCCGATCCCACCCTCCTCTCCCGCGTTCTGAATGATCATGTTCAGTAGGCAATTCCCTGCTGCACCACCCATGCAAGGGTGTTGATGCCGCAGTACGCCTCGTGGTGTCTCATCCCCCTGCGCCGGGCACACCCTCGAGACCGCCATCATCCGTGCCGGTCTCGAGCTCGAAGCCCTCGTCCAGCCAACCGGTGACACCGCCGATCATCTTCTTGACCGGCCGGCCGAGGTGCGCGAGCCGAAGCGCCGCCTTGTCCGCGCCGTTGCAGTGCGGTCCGGCGCAGTAGACGACGAACACGGTGTCGTCGGGATAGCGGCTGAGGTTACGTTCGACGATCCGGCCGTGGGGCAGGTTCACTGCACCGGGCAGGTGACCGGCAGCGAACAGCTCGGGACTCCGGACGTCCAGCAGGACGAAGTCGACCGCTGCGCGCCTCGTGGCGTCGTTGACGTCGAAGCAGTCGGTCTCGAACATCGACAGCGTCGAGAAGTGCGCCACCGCCGCTTGGGGTGGTCCTGGAGGCGTGGACGTGACGGCGGAACGGTCGGTCTGGCGAAGATTCGG
Source organism: Actinomycetes bacterium (assembly GCA_021793295.1). Classification (GTDB taxonomy): domain Bacteria; phylum Actinomycetota; class Actinomycetes; order Jiangellales; family Jiangellaceae; genus Haloactinopolyspora. The sequence goes on along the minus strand of JAJYTA010000014.1, from coordinate 25,821 downwards.
CATAGCGGCGACGCTACGGCGCTACCGAGCACCGATTGAAGGTCGAACTCACGGCGAAGACAGCCACCGAACCGTGGTATCGCCGCTAGCATCGCGGCATGACCGGGCAATCGCCGATATCACTCGATGCGCTCGACTGGCGCATTCTCGAGCACCTTCAACACGACGCGCGGCTACCGGTCGCGGAATTGGCTCGCCGGGTGGGCCTCGGTTCGACGGCCACGGCCGACCGGCTGCGTCGCTTGGTCGACGGTGGTGTGATCGTCGGATTCCGCGCCGAACTCGACCTTGAACGCGTCGGCTACCCGATTCTCGCCCTCGTTCGACTGCGCTACCCCACGGGCAACTACCGGCCGTTGCGTGCGGAACTGAAGAACACCCGGGAGCTCCTCGAATGCCACCACGTCACCGGGGACGACTGCTTCGTCCTCAAAGTCGCGGCCCGGTCGATGCGGCATCTCGAGGAGCTCACCGGGCGGCTGGCCACCTTGGGCGGCGTGACGACGTCGGTCGTGTACTCCTCTTTGCTGACCTCACGCGTGCTGACCGGAGTTGACGCTCCGACCACCGAGCGGCTCAGCTCAGCGCGGGGATGACCTGCTTTTGGAACATCTCGACGCGGTCGAGGGTGTACGCGGCCTCGGGGAAGTAGCAGATGGCATAGGTCATGCCGGCCTCGTACAGCGCCTTCAGCTGCTCGGTGATCTGTTCCGGCGTGCCGACGGTGGGGCTGTTCCGGTAGGCGCGCATGCTGCGCTCGGCCGCCTCCTGGCTCTGCACCCGCAGGTAGGAGTCTTCGATCTGGCGCAGCTGATCTTCGACCTCGCCCTCGGTCTCGCCGATCACCACGTTGTAGTCAGCCGAGCGGGTGATCGAATCGAAGTCGGTGCCGACCTCGCGGCAATGCTGCTCGAGGATGGACGACTTGTGCCGGAAGCCGTCGAGCGTCCCGGCGAAGTTGGTGAACCTGGCGTACTTGGCGGCGATGCGCAGCGTGACCTTCTCGCCGCCACCGGCGATCCACAACGGGATACCGCCGTCCTGGAGCGGCAACGGCCGGCAGATGGCGCCGTCGACCTGGTAGTACTTGCCGTCGAGCGTCGCGTTACCCGTGCTCCACAGTTGCCGCATGATCTGCACGCCCTCGTCGAGCATCCCGAGGCGTTCACCGGCGCGCGGGAACCCGTAGCCGTAGGCGCGCCACTCGTGTTCGTACCAGCCGCCGCCGATGCCCATCTCGACCCGGCCGCCGGAGATGATGTCGGTGGTCGCAGCCACTTTCGCCAAGTACGCCGGGTTGCGGTAGCCCATGCAGGTGCACATCTGACCGAGCCGGATGTTCTCCGTCGCCGCGGCGAAGGCGGCCATCAACGTCCATGCTTCGTGGGTGGCTTCGTCTGTCGGCACCGGCACGGTGTGGAAGTGGTCGAACACCCAGATGGACTCGAAGCCCGTGGTCTGGTCGGCGTGCTTGGCGACGCGGAGCATGGCATCCCACTGGTCTTCGGGGGCGATACCGACGAGGTCGAGCCGCCAGCCCTGGGGGATGAAGAGTCCAAAACGCATTCCGGAGGATGTCATGACCCTCACCGTAACGAGGCCGTCCCCGAGATCATGACCCAGGCACCGCGCCGGACAGGTGGGTCATGCGTGACCGGGCCGGTGACGGCGTAAGCTTGGCGGTGACATGGCACTCCTGCGATACACCGCGCTTCGCGCGCTCGTCCTCGGCGTCGTCTTGGCTCTGCTGTGGCTGGTCGGGCTGCGCGGATTCGTCCTGCTGCTGTCGGCCCTACTGATCTCGGGCATCGTGAGCCTGTTCGTGCTCAGCCGCAGCCGCGACGCGGTGTCGGCTTCACTCGACCACAGGCTGTCGACCATCAAGGAACGCACCCAGGCCGAAGACGCCTGGGACGACGCCCGCCGGGAGCAGACGTCCGAGACCGAACCGGCTGACCAGGACGATCGATAGGCCAGGGCATACGACACCGCCACGTGGGTACGAGTTCCGCGACCTGAGTCGTCGACAGAAGTGGCGGATTGGTATGGCGGACCCGGCGGACATGGCCGACGCGGCCGACATGGCCGAGGACAGACGAACCAAGCAGGGCCCGACTCCGGGCGAGGATCCGCGCGAGATCGACCGCGAGAAGACCAGCGCCGACGCAGCTGACGAAGCCGCGGCGCAGGATGGTCTGGTCCACGACCAGCCGCCACGTGGCGGCCTCGGCACGAGCGCCGATGCGCCCGGGCGTGACCTCGACGAACTCGGTGACGCTCCAGACGTGCCGAGGCTGCGCGAGCAGAGCTGATCAATCTGCGGCGAAAAAATTCTTCCGGTGGCGCGTCATAGTTCCGTGCCCGACCTGTCTTGGCGGTCAGGACGGCATGGAGTTCCTGCCGCCACGACCCCCAGGAGGTACGTATGTCCGAGTACAAGGGCCAGGCCGGTTCGACCAAACCCCGCCGTGGCAAGCACCGTGGTGAGCCGATGACGTTGCTGCAGGAACTGCGTGCTGGCCGTCGCGCCCGTCGCCCCCGGGACGGGGAGATCATCGTCGGCGTTCGCCGGGCCCGCCGGTTCTCGTGACTCAACTGATCGCCAGACCCACGGCCATCAGCACGGCAAAGGCCAGCTCGGTGAGCCCGGTCAGGCGCAGCACCGGAATGAGGGCCGCGCCGGTGGCTCCACGAGCCACCGGCCGCGCGGTGGCCAGGGCCAGCGGCGCGCACAGCAACGCCAGGGCGCCCCAGGGCTGCTCGGTGGTGACGAACGCCGCGGCCAGCGCGAACGGTACGGCCAGCAACAGCATGTAGAGCAACCGGCTGCGTCGCTCGCCGAGGAACACCGCCAGCGTCCGTTTGCCGCCGGTCGCGTCGGTGTGCACGTCGCGCAGGTTGTTCACGAGCATCAGGGCGCAGGCCAGGCAGCCGATGGCCACGGCGGCCACGACCGAGGTCACCGTGACGTGGCCGGCCTGGACGTACGTGGTGCCGACCACGGCCACGAGCCCGAAGAACACGAAGACCGACACCTCGCCGAGCCCGCGATAGCCGTAGGGGTGGCGTCCGCCGGTGTAATACCAGGCTGCGGCGATCGCCGCAGCGCCGACGGCGAACAGCCACCAATGACCGGACCACGCGACGAGACCCGCGCCGGCCACTGCGGCGACCGCGAAGCTGACGAAAGCCGCCGAGCGTACGGCTCCCGCGGACGCCGCGCCCGAGCCGACGAGCCGGAACGGCCCCACACGCTCGTCGTCGGTGCCGCGAATGCCGTCGGAGTAGTCGTTGGCGTAGTTCACGCCGATCTGCAGCGCCAGAGCCACGACCAGCGCCAGGATCGCACGGCCCAGGTGGGTGGCGTCGACGGCGGCCGCGGCGCCGGTACCGACCAGCACGGGAGACACGGCAGCTGGCAGCGTCCGCGGGCGGGCGCCTTCGACCCATTGGGTTGGCGTGGCCATCAGCGTGTCGTCACCACGGGGCCGTATCCGAGCTGCGCGGCCAGCCCGCGGCGGTCGGGTTTGCCTCCGGGCAATGCGGGCAGCGCATCGACCACGACGAGCTCCTTGGGGGCATAGGCGGCGGGGGCCTGTCCACGCACGTGGTCACGGACGGAATCCAGGGCCGGCGGGTGGGTCGGGTCGGCCGCGACGACGGCGGTGACCACACGGTGGCCCCACTCGTCGTCGGGCACGGCGATGCTGAGTGCTTCGCGGACGTCCGGGTGCGCGACGACGACGGCGTCCACCCCGGCCAGCGGCACGTTCACGCCGCCGGACACCGCGACGTCGTCGACCCGGCCGGTGACGACCAGCCGCCCTATCTCGTCGATGTGGCCCAGATCGGCGGTGGTGAACCAGCCGTCGGCGAATGCGTCGGACAAGTCCGGGCGCAGGCGGTAGCCGGTGGCGAGCATCGGGCCGGCCAGCCGGACCCGACCGTCGCTGATCTCGATCTGCGTGCCCGGCAGGGCGACCCCGTCATAGACGCAGCCGCCGCAGGTCTCGGTCATGCCGTACGTGCTCACCACCGCCGCCCCTGCAGCGCGAGCGCGCGCTAGGAGCTCGTCGCCGGCGGCACCGCCCCCGACGAGGACGGCGTCGTAACCGGTCAAGGCGTCCACGGCTGCGCCGCCGTGGTCCAGGAGCGTGGCGAGCTGGCGAGGTACGACGGCGGTGTAATGACGGGTGCCGGAAGCGAACAGGCGCACGCTGGCCGCTGCGAAGAGATCCGGGTCGAACCCGTGAGTCAGGTCGACGGCGACGGGCTCGGTTCGTGCCACGACCGAGCGGACCAGGACCATGAGCCCGGCGATGTGCGTGGCCGGGACCGTCAGGAGCCACCGGCCGGGCCCGCCGAGACGCTCATGGGTGGCGTTGGCGGCTGCTCGTACCGCGGATGCGCTGAGCAGGACGCCCTTCGGCCGGCCGGTCGAGCCCGAGGTGGGCACCACGAACGCGGCGTCGCTCTCCAGGGGTTCAGCCGGCCTGAACTCATCGAGCAGGGCAGCGCGAACGCTGCTGTGGGTGGGTAGCGGCAGCAGCGCCGGGCCGTCGTCCAAGGCGGCTTCGATGGCGGTTCGCATCCGGGTGACCACGCCGGGATGCAGCGGAACCTCGACCGGGTCGAGCGCTCGCCGAGCCGGGGACTCAGCCGGATCAGTGGACATCTGCATGGCGACGATCAGCATACGGACGTGCCCGGTCGCGCTTTTCACCCCACCCACTTCTGGAGACATTTCCACCCTAAAGCGCGCCGGGAAGGGTGGAGAACTCTCCAGAAGTGGCGGAGTGCGCGCCTCAGAAGTACCAGGGGAAGCGGGACCAGTCGGGTTCGCGCTTCTCGAGGAATGCGTCGCGGCCTTCGACGGCTTCGTCGGTCATGTAGGCCAACCGTGTCGCCTCGCCGGCGAACACCTGCTGGCCGACCATGCCGTCGTCCACGGCGTTGAACGCGAACTTCAGCATCCGTTGGGCCGTGGGGCTCTTCGAGTTGATCTTCGCCGCCCAGTCGAGCGCGACATGCTCCAGCTCGGCGTGGGGCACGACGGCGTTGACCATGCCCATCCGGTGCGCGTCGGCGGCGGAGTACTCGTCGCCGAGGAAGAAGATCTCGCGGGCGAACTTCTGGCCGATCTGCCGCGCCAGATAGGCCGAGCCGTACCCGCCGTCGAACGAGCCCACGTCGGCGTCGGTCTGCTTGAAGCGAGCGTGCTCGGCGCTGGCCAGCGTCAGGTCGCACACGACATGCAGACTGTGGCCTCCGCCGGCGGCCCAGCCGGGGACGACGGCGATCACGACCTTCGGCATGAACCGGATGAGGCGCTGGACCTCGAGGATGTGCAGGCGCCCGGCGCGGGCCGGGTCGACGGTGTCGGCGGTCTCGCCGGCCACACCGGTGGCATCGACCTGGGTGTACTGGTAACCGGAGCGACCGCGGATGCGTTGGTCGCCGCCCGAACAGAACGCCCACCCGCCGTCCTTGGCCGAAGGCCCGTTGCCGGTCAGCAGGACGCAGCCGACGTCGCTGCTCATCCGGGCATGGTCGAGCGCGCGATAGAGCTCGTCGACGGTGTGGGGGCGGAAGGCGTTACGCACCTCGGGCCGGTTGAACGCGATGCGTACGGTGCCGGCGCGCGTCCCGTCGTCCACAGCCCGGTGGTAGGTGATGTCGGTGAACTCGAAGCTGTCGACCGGGCGCCAGCGCGAGGGGTCGAACGGTTGGCTCGTCACGCGAGTCACGCTAGCCGATGGAACGGTGATGGCTTCGGCGACGTCCAACGGCCATGAGCGCGCCGGGCCGAGGCAGATACACGTCGGAGATCGTGGAAAATAGGCACATGAAATACCGCGTCACGGCCGGCGCAGGAATCGTCGCCGTCGCTGTCGCCGTCGTGTTCGCCGTGGCCGGTGTCACGGGCGACGGCGACGGCTCGGGCACCTCACCCACCGACACTGCGACCGAGGCCCAAGTGGTGGCACCGCCGGCGCCGGCTGACGAGGCGCCTGCGGGGGCCGTGGCGGCGGACCCGTCGAATTCGTCGAAGGCGCGGGACTTGGTGCTGACGGCGCCGGCCAACGTCTCGGTGGGCCAGACCGTGACGTTCGGAGCCAGCTGGACGACTGCGTCCGGGCAATCGATCAGCGGCGAGGTCGATCTGCAGCGCATCGAGGGGACTCGCTGGGCGACGGTGACCACGGTGCCCGTCGAGGACGGCGCTGGACAGGTCGACCTACCGGTGGAGGAATCCGGGATCTATCGGCTCGCCTACGGCGGAAGCGAACCGGTCGAGGCGGCGGCGTCGACCGAGATGGTCGTTCGGGCCGAAGAGGCGCTCGCGTCGCGTATCACCGCCACCGCTGAGAACGCCGATGACGGCGTCATCAGCGTTACTGCCGCCTGGACCACCGACGGTGGCGCCCCCATCACCGGCGACCTGCACCTGGAACGGGCCGAGGAGGGCGAGTGGGTCCCCGTGGCCAAGGGTGTGACCAGTGACGACGGCACGGTGGTGCTCGAAGTCGAGGCCGACCAGACCGCGAGATTCCGGTTCACCTATGCCGGTGGCAGCCGCTTCGCCGCCGCCACCAGCGATGTGGCCGTGGCGCTCGGTGACGACATCCGCACCATCCCGGTGGAGGTGTGCGACGACTCCGGCGACCTCGACGTGTTGGGCAACGGGGTCGGTTGCCATTACACGCCGGTGTCGGCGGGCACCTTCGTCGCCGCGCACGATTACCTCGGCAACGCATGGTGGAACTCGATCCCGGTCGGTTCGTTCGTGGAACTGACCGGCGAACTGCCCGGCGTCTACGAAGTGGTCGACCGGGTCATCGCGCCGGCCCGAGGCTCGGCGCTGGGGCCGGCATCGGACTGGACCTGCGGCGATGCCTGCGACGTGATCTTGCAGACGTGCCAAGGCAAGAACACCGGCTTCACCTGGCTGAGCCGGGTCTCGGACCTGCCACCGGACGCCTGACTACGCCGGCTGGCCGACCTCGTCGATGCTCCGGAGCCGGCGGACGGGCGAGAACGCGACCCACAACGTGGCCAGCGACATCCCCGCCGCACCGGTGATCATCGCGGTGCGCGCGTCCCAGGCGCCGGCGACGACGCCGCCGAGGGTGGCGCCGACCGGTATCGCACCCCACGAGATCAACCGGTAGGCGGCGTTGACCCGGCCGCGCAGCTGCTCCGGCAGGGCGGTCTGCCGGACGCTGACGGCATGCACGTTCGCGATGCCGATGCCCAGGCCCATCGCCGCGAAGATCGCGCAGAACAGCACCACCACGTCGAGGCCGCCGTCTCGGGCCGGTGCCACCAGGACCGGCGCGGTGTTGCCGAGGATCAAGGTGGCCACGAGCACCCGCCCATAGCCGAACCGGCCGGTGACCCGGGAGCCGAACCAGGCGCCGATGAACGACCCGACACCGCCGACGGTGAACACCACACCGATGACGGCGGCGCTGAGCCCGAGATCGCGCGCGAGGAACAGCATCAGCCCGAGGATGAACATCTCGTTGAAGAAGTTGAACGTCGTGGCTTCGCCGAGCAGCGGGCGGACGTACCGGTGCCGCAGCGCTTCACGCAGGCCAGCGGTGATGTCCGCCCACGTGGGGCGGTCCGGTTCGGAGCGCGACGTCTCGGTCACGCGGATCCGGCTGAGCCAGATCGCCGAGGCGAGGTAGCCGACGGCGTTGAGCAGGACGGCGACCGGCGCGGACAGGGTGTCGACGAGCACCCCGCCGAAGCCGCGGCCGCCGATCTCGTTCGCTGACTGTGCGGCGGCGATCTTGCCGTTGGCGTCCACGAGCTGCTGCGCCGCGACGACGTCCGGGACGAAGGCGAAGTCGGCCACCTGGTAGAGCACGGTCAACACCCCGGCGGCGAACATGACGACGTACAGCAGCTCGATTCGGGCGATCCCGGCCCAGACCGCCAGCGGGATGATCATGATCAAGGCGAACCGGCCGACGTCGGCGCCGATCATCAACGGGAGGCGACGGCTGCGGTCGACCAGCATGCCCAGCGGCAGCGTCGCGAGCAGGAACGGCAGGAACTGCGCGGTGCGCAGCGTGCCCACTTCGCTCGGTGTGGCGGCGAGCGTGACGATCGCCAGCAGTGGGATCGCGAGCTCGGCGATCTCGGCGCCGAAGGACGACACCGCGGATCCAGCCCACAGTCTGCGGAAGTCCGGGTTGGACCAGGCTCGTGTCGACGTGCCCGGCGTAACCACTGTCATGTCATAAGAGGTTAGGGCTAACCACTCAAAGGCGCAACAGGGTTATGCTTGATTCATGGCCGCAGTCAGCGCACCCGCGCCCGGTCGGCTCGAGACGGTCCGGCGCTTCGTCAACACGCTCGACGTCGAAACCGGGACCGACACCCTGACCACCGGCGACGAACTCGCCGCGTGGCTGTCCGAGGCCGGGCTGGCGGTAGGCGATCACCGACCCGACGACGCGGACGTGGGCCGCGCGGTCGCGGTGCGAGAGGCGCTACGTGCGGCGCTGGCCGCCAACCACGACGCCGGCCCGATTCCCGAGCAAGCCCTGGCGACGCTGAACGACGCAGCATCGCGAGCGGGACTGACACTGACGCTCACCTCGGCCGGCGAGTGGGTGGCCCGCCCTTCGGCAACCGGCGTCGACGGCGCTCTGGGAGCTCTCCTGGCGCTGGTCGACTCCGCGATGCGCGAGCAGACCTGGTCGCGGCTGAAGGTGTGCGTCAACGACGCCTGCCGATGGGCCTTCTACGACCACTCCCGGGCGCGCTCGGGCAAGTGGTGCTCCATGAAGATCTGCGGAAACCGGGCCAAGCAGCAGGCGTGGCGGTCACGCACGGCAGAATCGTCCGGGTGAATCCCTCCACGGCGGCCGCGCGGGTAATCATCAGCGAACTGGCCCGGTTGGGTGTGCGCCGGATGGTGCTGGCGCCCGGCTCACGCAGCGCGCCACTGGCCTACGCCGCCGCGGCGGCTGCCGCGCGATCAACCATCGAGCTGCATGTCCGCATCGACGAACGAGCCGGAGCGTTCACCGCTCTGGGGCTGGCGCGCGGCAGCGCCGCGCCGGTAGCCGTCGTGACCACGTCGGGCACCGCCGTGGCCAACCTGCACCCGGCCGTCCTCGAAGCCGCCCACGCCGGCGTCCCGTTGATCGTCCTGACCGCCGACCGGCCCCACGAGCTGCGCGGGACCGGCGCCAACCAGACGACCGACCAGGTACGCGTGTTCGGCACCGCCGTCCGCTTCTTCGCCGATGTTCCCGCACCGCATGGCCGCGACGGCGAAGAGGCCGATCTGCGTCACCTGCTGGCTCGCGCCGTCGCGGCGGCGACCGGCGCCCGCAGCGCGGACCCGGGGCCGGTCCACCTCAACCTGGCCTTCCGCGAGCCGCTCGTGCCCGGCCCAGGTCCTGCCACGGCCGACGACGATCCGCCCGACGCCCCTCCGGCCGGCGCGAGCCGGGTCGATGAGGTCCGCGCCCAAGCGGCCCACGTGCTGGAGCCCGGCCCGCGCACCGTCGTCGTCGCAGGCGACGGAGCCGGCCCGGACGCCCAGGCCCTGGCCGCGGCCGGACGGTTCCCGCTGCTGGCCGAGCCGACGTCCGGCGCCCGGTTCGGCGACCACGCGATCGGGACCTACCGGTTCCTGCTCGCCCACCCCGAGTTGGGCGGGCGCATCGAGCGAGCTGTGGTCATGGGCCGCCCCACGCTGTCGCGGCAGGTGTCGGCGTTGCTCGACCGGCCGGACGTGGACGTCGTCATCGCCAGTCGGACGCCGGACTGGCCGGATGCGTCCCGGCGAGCGGCGCGGGTCACGTCGGCGGTGTCGGTCGACGTGCCCGGCGACGCCGCGTGGGTGGCGGCGTGGCGCCGGGCTGACGCGGTGGCCCAGCAACGCATCGACGACGTGCTGGCGGCCGCGCCGCTGACCGGACTCGCGGTCGCCGCGCAGGTGTGGGCCGCGCGGCGACCCGATGAGGCGCTGGTCGTGGGATCGTCGAATCCGGTCCGTGATCTCGACCTCACCGCCTGCCCCGCGGCCGCCGTCGACGCGCCGGTGTTGGCCAACCGAGGGCTGTCCGGCATCGACGGCACGTTGTCCACCGCGTCGGGGATCGCCCTGGGCGCCGGCCGGCCCACCCGCGTGCTGCTCGGTGACCTCGCGTTCTTGCACGATGCCGGCGGCCTGCTGGTGGGCCCGACCGAGCAGCGCCCCGATCTGCAGGCCGTCGTGGTGAACGACGACGGCGGCGGCATCTTCAGCCTGCTCGAACACGGCGAACCGGCCTACGCCGCCACGTTCGAGCGGGTCTTCGGCACCCCGCACGGCGCCGATCTGGCGGCGCTGTGCGCCGGGTACGGCGTCGGTCATGTCCGGGTCACCGACCCCGCGCACCTGCGTGACGTCCTGGCCGAACCGATCAGCGAGCGCAGTGTCGTCGAGGCCCGGGTCGAGCGCAGCGAGCTGCGTGAGCTGCACGAGCAGCTGCGACAGGCCGTGGCCGACGCGCTGAGCGCATGATGATGCGCTCTCCGGCACACCGCGCCCCAGAGTAGGGCGTCACGGGTGCATCCTGGCGCCCTTGAGCAGCTTGTCCACGGGGTTCTTGGGTCCGTGCACCGCGAAGCCGACCAGCGCCAGCTTGTCTCGCGGCACGGCGGCGACAGCCGCGCGGTTCGCCTCGTCGTGGCCGGTCGTGAACAGCTCCTCGGTGAACACGGCGAGGCGGAACCCGCGCTCGACGGCCTTGGCGTGGGCTTTCATGATCAATTCCCGTTCGGCCTCGAAAACGAGGACGGGCTGGCGGAACATCGGCTGATAGAGCGTGCCGTCGGCGTCGGCGTACGGCGCTCCCAACAGCTGCGCATCCGCGGCGATACCGCTGGCCAAGAATGCCGTGACGTTGAGGCGCTGCCAGGTCGCGAGGTCCTCGCGCAGGACCACGGCGATCTTGGTGTCGAATCGTGGCGAGTTGGTCATGGCTGTCATGATCATCGCGGGAGCAGGTCGAGGTCTTGTACGTTTTTGACATGACGGGGACGTCGGACGTGACGGCGTGGACCCCGGCCGTTCCCGGGGTGCGTGAGGTGTTCCACGCCCGCTTCACCGAGCACGCCTATCCGCCGCACACGCATGATGCCTGGGCGGTGCTGATCCTCGACCACGGCGCCATCCGGTACGACCTCGACCGGCGCCACCACGGGGCGGCGGGTACGTCGGTGACGGTGTTGCCGCCGTACGTGCCGCATGACGGCCGCGCGGCGGTGTCGACCGGGTTCTGCAAGCGCGTGCTCTATCTCGAACCCGACGTGCTGGGTGACGACGTGATCGCGAAGGCCGTCGACGGGCCGACCTTCGCCGACCCGGAGTTGCGGCACCGGATGGACCAGCTGCACCGGGCGGTCGCCGAGCCTGGCGACGAGTTGGCGGCCGAGAGTCGATTGGCGTTCGTCCGGGAACGCATCCGCCAGCGCTTCGCGGCCGAACCTGATGGCCAGCCCGGGAGGTCGGCACCGGGCAAGCTCGCTGATGAGATGCGCTCGGTGCTCGACAGTCACATCGTCGACGGCATCACCCTCGAGCGCGCCGCCGGCTTGCTGTCGGCCCACCCGACCCACCTGGTCCGAGCCTTCACCCGGCGGTTCGGGTTGCCGCCGCACATGTACCTGACCGGGCGGCGGATCGACCTCGCGCGGCGGCTCCTGCTGGCGGGGTTGGCGCCGGCTGATGTCGCCGTCCGGGCCGGCTTCTACGACCAAGCCCACCTGACCCGGCATTTCACCCGGTATCTCGGTGTCCCGCCGGGTCGCTACGCCGCCGCGCCGCGGTGATCGGCTGGCTAGATGGTCAACGCGTCGCGCATCGGCACCAGCTTGGCGACGCTCTCGGCCAGCTCGGCGGCCGGATCCGACCCGGCGACGATGCCGCAGCCGGCGAACAGCCGCAGCCGGGCGGGGTTGGCCTGGTCGACTTCGGCGCAGCGCAACGCGATGCCCCACTCGCCGTCACCGTCGGCGTCGATCCAGCCGACCGGCCCGGCGTAGCGGCCGCGGTCCAACTCCTCGATCTCGCGGATGAGCGCGCAGGCGACGTCCGTGGGCGTGCCGCCGACCGCAGCCGACGGATGCAGCGCGGCGGCCAGGCCGAGCGACGACGACCCGTCGGAGGCGACTCCGGCCAGGTCGGTGGCCAGATGCATCACGTTGGGCAGATGCAGGACGAACGGCGCCTCGGGGACGTTCATGCTGGAGCAGTGCGGGTTCAGCGCCTCTGCCACCGAGCGCACGGCGTACTCGTGCTCCTCGAGGTCCTTGCTGGAGCGCGCCAGCGAGGCGGCAAGCGCGAGGTCGTGGGTGTCGTCACCACTGCGGCGGATGGTCCCCGCGAGCACCCGCGAGGTGACCAGGCCGCGTTCGCGGCGCACCAGCAGTTCGGGGGTGGCCCCGATCAGTCCGTCGACGCAGAACGTCCAGCACCGCGGGTAGCGCTCGGCCAGCCGCTGCACCGGCCAGCGTACATCGACGTGGTCGGCGCATTCGGCGATCAGGTCGCGGGCCAGGACCACCTTCTCGAGGTCGCCGGCGTTGATGCGCCGCACTGCCTCGGCGACGATCTTCTCCCACGCCGCGCCGCTGTGCGACCCGTCGGCGAAGGCCACGGACTCCGGTCGCCGCGGGGCCGGCATCGGCTCGATGTCCGGAACACCCGGCAGGTTGCCCGACACGCTGACCGTGGTGACCCACCAGCGGCCGTTGCGGTGACCCACGACGGTCTCGGGCAGCACCAGTGCGGATCGGCCGGGATGGTCGTGGAAGGCGAACGAACCGAAGGCGACCGGACCGCACCCGGGTAGGCCGACCTCGTCGCGCACGACCGCAGTGGAGACCATCCGCTGCCACCAGTGCTCGGCGGCGGCGAACCGATTCGGGCCGACGGCGTCGAAGCGCGCCGCCTCACCCCAGCCGGCCAGCCCTTCGCCATGCCTGGTCCACGACATCGGCGTGTGTTCGGGCAGCAGGTGGAGCAGCGGCCCGGGGTCGCCGATCTCCATGGTACGAACGACCAACGGCGCGCTCGCGGGCAATGTCGTCACAGCTGCCAAGCGTACGGCGGGCCGAGCCGGCCGGCAGCTCAGGTCTAGGCTTGATGGCTGTGACTCGCGCCTCGCTGGACAAGAAACCGCAGGAGATCGCGGCGATGTTCGACGCCGTCGCCGAGCGTTACGACCTCACGAACGATGTGCTCTCGCTCGGGCAGGACCGGCTGTGGCGTCGAGCGGTCACCCGCGCTGTGGCGCCTCGACCCGGCGAGCGGATCCTCGATCTGGCCGCGGGGACGGGTACGTCGAGCGAGCCGTTCCTCGACGCCGGGGCGCAGGTGGTGGCCTGCGACCTGTCCGTGGGCATGCTCAGCGCCGGGCGGCGCCAGCGTCCGCACGTGCCGTTCATCGCCGGTGACGCCCTGCGCCTGCCGTTCGCCGACGAGACGTTCGACGCGGTGACGATGTCCTTCGGGCTTCGTAACGTCGCCGAGGTCGACCGGGCGCTCGGTGAGCTGCTGCGGGTCACCAAGCGCGGCGGGCGCGTGGTGGTGTGCGAGTTCAGCCACCCGGTCTGGGCACCGTTTCGCACCGTCTACGTCGAGTACCTCATGCGGGCGCTGCCGTCGGTGGCTCGCGCGGTGTCGAGCAGTCCGGAGGCCTACGTGTACCTGGCCGAGTCGATCCGGGCCTGGCCCGACCAGCGCGGCCTGGCCGCCCGGTTGGCCGGCGCCGGGTGGGCGGCTGTGCGCTGGCGAGATCTCAGCGGTGGCGTGGTCGCGCTGCATCACGCCGTACGTCCGGAATGGGCACGTTGACGCGGTAGTGCCGGGCGCACCTGCACGAGTCGAATTTCGCAACGCTCGCGGTGACTAAATCCCCTGGTCAGTGCACCGGCCCCCGGTCGTCGACCCTTGAGGGTTACCCATACACTTGGGTCGAGTGTGAGTTAGTGAATAGATTCACGAACTCACCACTCACAGAGTGACCGATATGCAGTGACCCATGGCCCATACCCACGTTTCCAAGGAACACCTGCGATGAACGGCGAGCGCGAGCGATGCCTGTGAACGGCACAGCGGACGTGATCGTCGTCGGAGCCGGGCCGGCCGGTTCCACTACGGCGTTCTACCTGGCACGAGCCGGGCTCGACGTGCTGCTGCTGGAGAAGGCGTCGTTCCCCCGCGACAAGATCTGCGGTGACGGGTTGACGCCGCGAGCCGTGCGGCAGCTCGTCCGGATGGGTATCGACACCAGCGCCCCGGGCTGGAGTCGCAACAAGGGGCTGCGCATCATCGGCGGCGGCATGCGGCTGCACCTGCCCTGGCCTGATCTGGCCAGCTACCCCGACTACGGGCTGGTCCGTACCCGCGCCGACTTCGACCACCTTCTCGCCCAGCACGCCGTCGGCGCCGGGGCGCGGTTGTTCGAGCGCACCAACGTCACCGGGCCTGTGATCGACGACGCCACCGGACGGATCACGGGGGTCACGACCAAGCAACTCGACGAGCGGGGCCGACCGACCGGTGAGACCCGGACGTATCGTGCGCCGCTGGTCGTAGCCGCCGACGGCACGTCGTCGCGGCTGTCGACGGCCATGGGCATCCACAAGCGCGAGGACCGGCCGATGGCCGTGGCCGTCCGCGCCTACTACACCAGCCCCCGCCACGACGACGACTGGATGGAGTCCTGGCTGGAGCTGTGGGCCGAGAACTCCCGCGGCGGTCGTGATCTGCTGCCCGGTTACGGCTGGATCTTCGGAACCGGCAACGGCACCAGCAACGTCGGCCTGGGCATCACCAACACGTCCAAGGCGTTCGGGCGGGTCGACTACCGGGACATGCTGCGCCGCTGGGCGGCCCAGACGCCGCCGGAATGGGGATTCACCGAGGAGAACCGGGTCGGTGCCATCCGCAGCGCAGCCTTGCCGATGGGTTTCAACCGCCAGCCTCACTACAGTCGGGGGCTGCTCCTGGTCGGAGACGCCGGGGGGATGGTGAATCCGTTCAACGGTGAAGGCATCGATTACGCCATGGAAGCGGCGAATCTGGCCGCGAACATGGCCGCCGACGCGCTGTCGCGCGATGCCGCCGGTCGGGAGCGAGTGCTGCAGGGCTATCCTGCAGCGCTGAAGCATGAGCACGGCGGCTACTTCACCTTGGGCCGCATCTTCGTCAGATTGATCGGTGACCCCCGCATCATGAGAATCGCCACCAACCACGGACTGCCCCGTCCCTGGCTGATGAAGTTCACGCTGAAACTGCTGGCCAACCTGACCGACCACCGCGACGGTGACGTCTACGACCGCGTCATCAACGCGATGACCCGCCTGGCTCCGGCGGCATGAGCAGACTCATGCGCACCCCGGAGTGTCAGCGGCTGACGAACGAGGAGACGAGGATGACTTACCGAACCGGTACCGAGAAGGGTGGTTTCGCGTGAGCCTCTACGCGCCGGTCATCGGCCTCATCGTGCTGGCCGCCGTCTTCGCGGTCGGTTCCGTCGCGTTCTCGGCCGTGGCCGGGCCCAAGCGGTACAACCGCGCCCGGCTCGACTCGTACGAATGCGGTATCGAACCGACGCCGCAAGCCGCCGGCGGCGGGCGATTCCCGATCAAGTACTACCTGACCGCCATGACGTTCATCATCTTCGACATCGAGATCATCTTCCTGTACCCGTGGGCGGTGCGGTTCGACCACCTTGGTGTCTTCGGTTTCCTCGCGATGGTGACGTTCATCGTCCTGATCACGGTGCCGTTCGCGTACGAGTGGCGGCGTGGCGGCCTGGACTGGGATTGAGTTGCGACCTGAAGGGAGGGCGTGAGCGATGGGCATCGAAGAGAAGCTGCCAGCCGGTGTCATGCTGAGCACCGTCGAAGGCGTGCTCGGATTCATGCGCAAGAGTTCGGTGTGGCCGGCGACGTTCGGCCTGGCGTGCTGCGCGATCGAGATGATGGCCTTCGGTGGCCCGCGGCACGACTCGTCGCGCTTCGGCATGGAGGTCTTCCGTGCGTCGCCGCGTCAGGCCGACTTGATGATCGTCGCCGGCCGCGTCAGCCAGAAGATGGCTCCGGTGCTGCGCCAGATCTACGACCAGATGGCCAACCCCAAGTGGGTCCTGTCGATGGGCGTCTGCGCCAGCAGCGGCGGGATGTTCAACAACTACGCCATCGTGCAGGGCGTGGACCACATCGTGCCGGTGGACGTCTACCTGCCCGGCTGCCCGCCGCGCCCGGAGATGCTGATCGACGCCATCTTGAAGCTGCACGAGCAGATCCAGCACACCAAGCTGGGTGCGCACCGCGAGGCCGCGGAGGCCGAAGCCGAGGCCGCCGCGCTCGAGGCGCCGGCGACGCACGAGATGAAAGGGCTACTGCGGTGAGTCCCGACGATCCCAAGAAGCCCGACCCCACCTCCGAGCAGGGCGGGACCGAAGACGGCTCGAAGGAGAAGGTCACCACCGGCGGTGACCCGGCTCCGGGCCTGGCCGAGGCGCCAGGTGACGCCGTCGACACCCGCGGGCCGGAACTACCGCCGCCGCATCCCAGCCGCCGAGGCATGTTCGGCGTCGACGGGAGCGGCGACACGTCCGGCTACGGCCGGTTGGTCGTACGCGACACCAACCCGATCCGCGGCGGGTCGACGCCGCGGCCGTGGCACGACGAGCTGGAGCGGCTCGGCGATGACGTCAGCGCAGCGTTGAGCGATGCGGGCCTCAGCGACGACGTGTTCGAGAAGGTCGTCGTCGACCGCGGCCAGATCACGTTCTTCGTCAAGCGGGACCGGTTGCCGGAGGTGGCACGGGTGTTCCGCGACGACGCCGCACTGCGCTTCGAGATGTGCATGGGCGTCAACGGCGTGCACTACCCGGAGGAGACCGGCCGCGAGCTGCACGCCTGCTACCAGCTGTTGTCGATCACCCACAACCGCCGGGTCAACCTCGAGGTCGCCTGTCCGGACGGCGATCCGCACATCCCGTCCATCGTGTCCACCTATCCGTCGGTGAACTGGCACGAGCGTGAGACCTACGACTTCTTCGGCATCATCTTCGACGGGCATCCGTCCCTCACCCGGATCGAGATGCCCGACGACTGGCCGGGGCATCCGCAGCGCAAGGACTACCCGCTGGGCGGGATCCCGGTGGAGTACAAGGGCGCGACTATTCCGCCGCCCGACGAGCGGAGGGCCTACAACTGATGAGCCACAACGACGTCACCTTCACGCCGACCGGCGCCGACACGGACGATCCCTACGCCGGGGTGCGCGAGACGACCGAGGGACCGGTCTACACCGTCACCGGGCAGGACTGGTCCGACGTGGTCGACGCGGCCGTCGCGGGCCAGGAACGCATCGTGGTCAACATGGGCCCGCAGCACCCGTCCACGCACGGTGTGCTCCGGATCATCCTCGAACTGGACGGCGAGACGGTCACCGAGGCCCGATGTGGTGTCGGGTATCTGCACACCGGTATCGAGAAGAACCTCGAGTACCGCAACTGGACCCAGGGCGTCACCTTCGTGACGCGAATGGACTACCTGTCGCCGTTCTTCAACGAGGCCGCCTACGTGCTCGGTGTCGAGAAGCTGCTCGGCATCACCGACGAGATCCCCGAGCGGGCGAACGTCATCCGGGTCATGATGATGGAGCTCAACCGCATCTCGTCGCACTTGGTGGCCATCGCCACCGGCGGCATGGAGATGGGCGCGCTGACCGTCATGACCAACGGTTTCCGCGAGCGCGAACTCACCCTCGACCTGTTCGAGCTGATCAGCGGGTTGCGGATGAACAGCGCCTACTTCCGTCCGGGCGGGGTGGCCCAAGACCTGCCGCCCGGCGCGGTCGAGAGCGTGCGCGAGTACTTGCGCTGGATGTGGGACCACATCGGTGAGTACGAGGATCTGTGCAACGAGAACCCGATCTTCAAGGGCCGCACCGTCGACATCGGCTACCTCGACCTGGCCGGCTGCATGGCGCTCGGGATCACCGGCCCGGTGCTGCGCTCGACCGGCCTGCCGTGGGACATCCGCAAGACGCAGCCCTACTGCGGGTACGAGACCTACGACTTCGAGGTTCCCACCCGTGACAACGCCGACTCCTACGACCGGTTCCGCATCCGCGTCGACGAGATCAAGGAGTCGCTGAAGATCGTCGAGCAGTGCCTCGACCGGCTGGAGCCGGGCCCGGTGATGGTCGCCGACAAGAAGATCGCCTGGCCCGCGCAACTGGCCATCGGCAGCGACGGCATGGGCAACTCCCTCGACCACATCCGCCACATCATGGGTGAGTCCATGGAGGCCCTGATTCACCACTTCAAACTGGTGACCGAGGGCTTCCGGGTACCGGCCGGGCAGGTCTACGTGCCGGTCGAGTCGCCACGCGGCGAACTGGGCGCGCATGTGGTCTCCGAGGGCGGGACCCGTCCGTGGCGCGTGCATTTCCGTGACCCGTCGTTCAACAACCTGCAGGCCGTCGCGGCGATGTGCGAGGGCGGGATGATCGCCGACGTCATCGTCGCCATCGCGAGCATCGACCCGGTGATGGGCGGGTGTGACCGATGAGCGACACGGAGCGGCGAGACGACGAGCAAGCGCAGCGGTCGGCGGAGCGAGTGAGGACCGGAGTGCGACCAGAAGAATCGTCTCCAACGAAACTGGACGACAACGCGCGCGCAGAGCTGCGCGAGATCGTGGCCCGGTACCCCGAGCCGCGGTCGGCGCTGCTGCCGATGCTGCACCTGGTGCAGTCCTACGAGGGGCACGTCACCCCCGCCGGCATCGAGATGTGCGCACAGATCCTCGACATCACCGAGGCCGAGGTCGCGGCGGTGGCGACCTTCTACACGATGTACAAGCGCCGGCCGGTCGGTGAGTACCACGTCGGCGTGTGCACCAACACGCTGTGCGCGATCATGGGCGGTGACCGGATCTTCGAGGACCTGTCGGAGCACCTGGGGATCGGGCACGACGAGACCACCGAGGACGGCAAGGTCTCGCTGGAGCGGGTCGAGTGCAACGCGGCCTGCGACTTTGCGCCGGTCATGGTGGTGAACTGGGAGTTCGTCGACAACCAAACCCCTGAGTCGGCTGTCGAGCTGGTCGATCGGCTGCGAGCCGGAGAACAGGTGACGTCGACGCGCGGGCCGCGGATCTGCACCTGGCGCCAGGCCGAGCGCGTGCTGGCCGGCTTCCCGGACGACCTGGCCACCGAGGGGCCCCAGGCAGGACCGGCGTCGCTGGTGGGGCGCACCCTGGCTGAGGAGCGCGGCTGGACCGCGCCCGAAGGCGGTCAGCGCGCCATCGAGGGTCGAGGAGAGGCGAAGTGACTGAACCAACCGTGGATGCTCCGGGCGGGCGGGAGCCGATCACGCTGACCCCGGTGCTCACGCAGCGCTGGGATCAGCCGGACTCGTTCACTCGGCGCGCCTACGAGAAGGCGGGCGGGTACAAGGCGTTGCGCATGGCGTTGCAGCGCAAGCCCGAGGACATCATCGAGGCGGTGAAGGACTCCGGCCTGCGCGGTCGTGGCGGCGCTGGTTTCCCGACGGGGATGAAGTGGAGCTTCATTCCGAAAGACAGCCCGAAGCCGACCTATCTGGTGGTCAACGCCGACGAGTCCGAGCCGGGCACGTGCAAGGACATCCCGTTGATGATGGCCGACCCGCACGTCCTGCTCGAGGGTGTGATCATCACCTCGTACGCCATCGGCGCCAAGACCGCGTTCATCTATGTGCGCGGCGAGGTTCTGCATGTGTTCCGCCGCATGCAGAACGCGGTAGCCGAGGCCTATGAAGCCGGCTATCTCGGTACCAACATCCTCGACTCCGGCGTCGACATCGACGTCGTGGTGCATGCCGGCGCCGGCGCCTACATCTGTGGCGAGGAGACAGCGCTGCTCGACTCGCTCGAGGGCAGGCGCGGCCAGCCCAGGCTGAAGCCGCCGTTCCCGGCCGTCGCGGGGCTCTATGCGTCGCCGACGGTGATCAACAACGTGGAGACCATCGCGTCGGTGCCCTCGATCGTCGAGCGCGGCGCGGACTGGTTCCGCACCATGGGCACGGAGAAATCGCCGGGATTCGGCATCTTCTCGTTGTCCGGGCACGTCACCAATCCTGGCCAGTACGAGGCTCCGCTCGGTATCACGCTGCGGGAGCTGCTGGACATGGCCGGGGGCGTTCGCGCCGGCCACGAGCTGAAGTTCTGGACGCCCGGAGGTTCGTCCACGCCGATGCTCACCGCCGATCACCTCGACGTCCCGCTGGACTTCGAAGGCATGGCCGGGGTGGGCTCGTTGCTCGGTACCCGGGCGCTGCAGATCTTCGACGACACCACGTGCGTGGTGCGCGCCACCGGCCGCTGGGTCGAGTTCTACAAGCACGAGTCGTGCGGGAAATGCACCCCGTGCCGCGAGGGCTTCTGGTGGATGGTGCAGATCTTCGACCGGCTCGAGAAGGGCGACGGGACCGAGGCCGACCTCGACAAGCTGCTCGACATGAGCGACAACATCGCCGGGCGCTCCTTCTGCGCGCTGGCGGACGGCGGCGTCGCGCCGGTCGTCTCGTCGATCCAGTACTTCCGCGACGAGTACATCGCCCACTTCGAGAATCAGGGCTGCCCGTTCGACCCGGCCGCCTCGACCCTGTTCGCTCCCGAGAGCCAGCAGGAAGCTGGGGTCCGAGCCTGATGGCTGGAGCGCGTAAGAAAGTGAGTGTCAGCCGATGACTGTCACGACCAACTCCGCCGCGTCCGACGCCGTGGAGCCGCAGCCCAACATGGTCACGCTCACCATCGACGGGTTCGAAGTGAGCGTTCCTGAAGGCACCCTGCTCATCCGGGCTGCAGAGCTCATCGGGATCCAGATCCCGCGGTTCTGCGATCACCCGTTGCTCGACCCGGTCGGTGCCTGCCGCCAGTGCCTGGTCGAGGTCGTCGATGCCGGCAACGGGCGGGGGATGCCCAAGCCGCAGGCGTCGTGCACCCTCGCAGTGATGCCGGGCATGGTGGTCAAGACCCAGTTGACCTCGCCGGTCGCGGACAAGGCCCAGCAGGGCATCATGGAGTTCCTGCTGATCAACCACCCGCTGGACTGCCCGGTCTGCGACAAGGGCGGCGAGTGCCCGCTGCAGAACCAGGCGATGAGCAACGGCCGTGGCGATTCGCGCTACGAGGGCAAGAAGCGCACGTTCCCGAAGCCGATCAGCATCTCGGCCCAGGTCCTGCTCGACCGTGAGCGCTGCGTGCTGTGCGCACGGTGCACCCGCTTCTCCAAGGAGATCGCCGGTGACCCGTTCATCGAGTTGCTCGAGCGTGGCGCACTGCAGCAGGTGGGCATCTACGAGGACCAGCCGTTCCAAAGCTACTTCTCCGGCAATACGATCCAGATCTGTCCGGTCGGCGCGCTGACCTCGGCGGCCTACCGGTTCCGCGCCCGGCCGTTCGATTTGGTGTCGGTGCCCTCGGTGGCCGAGCACGACGCGTGCGGCAGCGCCATCCGGGTCGACCACCGTCGGGGCACGGTCATGCGCCGCCTCGCCGGTGACGACCCCGAGGTGAACGAGGAGTGGATCACCGACAAGGACCGCTTCGCCTTCCGCTGGCCGAACCTGGACGACCGCTTGTGGCACCCGCTGGTGCGCGACGAAGAGACCGGTGAGCTGGTGACGGCGTCGTGGCCGGAGGCTCTGACGCTCGCCGCGCGCGGGCTGGCCCGAGCGCGTGACGCCGCCGGGGTGGGCGTGCTGCCCGGTGGCCGGTTGACGGTCGAGGACGCCTACGCCTACGCCAAGTTCGCCCGGGTGGTGCTCGACACCAACGACGTCGACTTCCGCGCGCGCGTGCATTCGGCCGAGGAAGCAGCCTTCCTCGGCTCCATCGCGGGCACCGGGCTCGGCGTCACCTACACCGACCTCGAGAAGGCGCCGACCGTGCTCCTGGTCGGGCTCGAGCCCGAAGAGGAGGCCGGGGCGATCTTCCTGCGCCTCCGCAAGGCCAGCCGGGCGGCCGCGCCGACCCGTGTCCACGCGATCGCCCCGTTCGCCACGCGCGGGCTGGAGAAGATGTCCGGGACGTTGCTGCCGGCAGCACCCGGTACCGAACCGGAGATCCTCAACGCGATCACCCTCGGCGACGACCGCGTGTCCTACCTCGCCGACGCGCTGCGCCAGAAGGACGCGGTCATCCTGGCCGGGTCCCGCCTGGCGGCGATTCCCGGCGCGCTGTCGGCCGTGGCGCGGGTGGCGACGGTCACTGGGGCGCGCCTGGCGTGGGTGCCGCGGCGCGCTGGCGAGCGAGGCGCGGTCGAGGCCGGCGCTCTGCCGGGCCTGCTGCCGGGTGGCCGGCCGGTCTCTGACGCCGAGGCCCGAGTCGACGTGGCCGCCGCCTGGTCGGTGAGCAACGTTCCGGCGCTGCCCGGTCGCGACACCGCCGGGATCTTGCAGGCGGCGCGCAACGGCACGCTCAGCGGCCTGCTGGTCGGGGGTGTCGAGCTGGCCGATCTCCCGGATCCCGCCGCGGCGCGCGCGAGCGTCGAGGCCGCGGACTTCGTCGTCAGCCTCGAGGTGCGGCGCAGCGAGATCACCGAGCGCGCCGACGTCGTACTCCCGGTGGCTCCGCCGGTCGAGAAGGCCGGCACGTTCATCGACTGGGAAGGCCGGGAGCGCCCGTTCCCGCAGGTGCTGACCGAGACGGCGGCGCTGAGCGACGCCGCTGTGCTCGACACGCTGGCCGACGAGCTCGACATCCGGCTCGGTGTCCGCGACGTGGACGCGATCCGGACCGAGTTGGCCGCCTTCGGCGACTGGGACGGTGCGCGGGTCGAACCGGCAGAGACCGCGACATCGGGCCCGCCGGCTCCCGGAGCCGCTCAGGCGGTCCTGGCGACCTGGCGGCTCATGCTCGACTCCGGGCGCGGTCAGGATGGTGAGCCGCACCTGGCGCAGACCGCGCACGCCGCTGAAGCGCGAGTGTCTGCGGGAACGGCGCGTGAGGTCGGGGTCGCCGACGGCGACGAGCTGACGGTGCGCACCGACGCCGGTGCCATCACGCTGCCGGTGCGGATCACCGAGATGCCCGACCGCGTCGTCTGGCTGCCGGAGAACTCTCCGGGCTCGCACGTTCACGCCGACCTCGCTGCCGAGGCCGGGCAGGTCGTCGCGCTGCAGAAAGGTGCTTCCTCGTGATCGCGGCTCAGTCCTACGACCTCGGGGCGTTCGGTAACGACCCGTGGTGGATCATCGCCATCAAGTGCCTGGCGATCTTCGTCTTGCTCATCCTGCTCACGCTGTTCAACATCGTGTTCGAGCGCAAGGTCGTGGCGCGGATGCAGCACCGGGTCGGCCCGAACCGGACCGGCCCCGGCGGCTGGCTGCAAAGCCTCGCCGACGGCACGAAGCTGATGTTCAAAGAGGACATCGTCCCGAGGGCCGCTGACAAGATCGTCTACGTCGTCGCGCCGATCATCTCGCTGGTGCCCGCGTTCCTCATCATGGCCGTCATCCCGATGGGCCCCGAAGTGTCGATCTTCGGTCACGAGACTCGGCTGCAGGTGACCGACATGCCGGTCGCGGTGCTGTTCACGCTGGCCATCGCATCGGTGGGCGTGTACGGGCTCATGCTCGCCGGCTGGTCGAGTGGTTCGCCGTACCCGCTGCTCGGAGCGCTGCGCTCGACCGCTCAGGTCATCTCGTACGAGCTGGTCATGGGGTTGTCGTTCGTCGGCGTGTTCCTGTTCGCCGGCACCATGTCCACGTCCGGGATCGTGGAGAGCCAGGAGCGGCTCTGGTACGGCATCATCTTGATGCCGTCGTTCGTGGTGTACCTCATCTCGATGGTCGGTGAGACCAACCGTGCGCCCTTCGACCTGCCCGAGGCTGAAGGCGAGCTGGTCGCGGGGTGGGGAACGGAGTACTCCTCGTTCAAGTACGCCATGCCGTTCCAGGCCGAGTACATGAACATGGTCAACGTCTCGGCGATCGCCACGACCTTGTTCCTGGGCGGTTGGCGCGCGCCGTGGCCGATCTCGGCGATCAACGACGGCATGTTCAACACCGGCTGGTGGCCGATCCTGTGGTTCCTGGGCAAGATCATCTTGCTGATGTTCCTGTTCATCTGGCTGCGCGGTACGTTGCCTAGGCTTCGCTACGACCAGTTCATGCACTTCGGCTGGAAGGTGCTGCTGCCGATCTCACTGGTGTGGATCGTCGCGGTCGCCGCGATGCGCCTGGCGTTCAACGAGGGCATCGAGCGCAGCCAGATCCTGACCTACGGCGGCATCGCCGTCGCCGTCATCCTGGTGGCGAGCTTGCTGATCCCGGAGAAGCGCCCGGACGACGAGGCCGGGTCCGACCGGTCGGACGAGCCGTTCGACGCCTTCGCCGGTGGGCACCCGGTGCCACCCATGCCCGGGCAGGTGCCCGAGCCGGCAGCCGCCGCCGTTCGTGCCGGCACCACGTCCACGTCGTCCAGGTCCTCAACTGATGAAGACACGTCCGGGGAGGGCAGTCATGCCTAAGTTCCTCGATCCGGTCGCCGGTTTCGGCGTCACGTTTCGGAATGTGTTCCGCAAGCCCATCACCGAGCAGTATCCGGAACAGCCGCATCCGGTCGCGCCGCGGTTCCACGGCCGCCACCAGCTCAACCGGCACCCGGACGGGCTCGAGAAGTGCGTCGGCTGCGAGCTGTGCGCCTGGGCGTGCCCGGCCGACGCCATCTACGTCGAGGGCGCGTCCAACTCCGACGAGCCAGGCGGGAGCGGGCGGTACTCGCCGGGTGAGCGTTACGGCCGCGTGTACCAGATCAACTACTTGCGATGCATCCTGTGCGGCCTGTGCATCGAAGCGTGCCCGACGCGCGCGCTGACGATGACCAACGAGTATGAGCTGGCCGACTCCAGCCGCGAGAGCCTGATCTACGAGAAGAAGGATCTGCTGGCGCCGCTGCTGCCCGGGATGGAGGAGCCGCCGCACCCGATGCGCCTTGGTGATGACGAGCGCGACTACTATCTTGGCGCCGGTCTCGGCGGCCGTAGCGGTGGAAAGGAGACGTCATGACGTCCGTGCTGGCCATCACGTCCAGCGCGTCCACTGCCATGGCCGAGTGGGTGCCATTGGCCGCCGGTGCGGCCGAATCCTCCGGCGGAACGGGCGGCGAGCAGGCCGTTTTCTGGATCATGGCTCCGCTCGCGGTACTCGGTGCCCTTGGCCTGGTGCTCTCGCGCAAGGCGGTGCACGGAGCCTTGTGCCTGGCCGTGACGATGGTCTCGCTCGCGGTCTTGTACCTGGTCCTGGAAGCGCCGTTCCTGGGCGTGGTCCAGATCGTCGTCTACACCGGCGCCATCATGATGGTCTTCCTCTTCGTCATCATGCTGGTCGGTGTCGACGCGTCCGATTCGCGCATCGAGACCATCCGTGGTCAACGGGCCGCCTCGGCGCTGGCGGTGCTCGGCGTGATCATCCTGCTGACCGCGGTGACCGGCCGGGCGAGCCTGCCGGACCCGGCGGGCATGGGCAGCGCGGCGCCGGAGGGCAACGTCCCAGCCATCGCCGATCTGATCTTCGGCACCTACGTGTGGGTCTTCGAGGTCGTCGCGGCGTTGTTGATCACTGCGGCGGTCGGGGCGATGGCGCTGACTCACCGAGAGAAGCGCTTCAGCCGGCCCACCCAGCGTGAGCTGGCCGAGCGCCGGTTCCGCGAGGGCCGCCCGGAGGAAGCGGCGGGGCTGCCGGTTCCGGGGGTGTACGCACGGCACAACGCCGTCGACACGCCCGCGCTGCTGCC
>JAJYTA010000164.1 GCA_021793295.1 Actinomycetes bacterium | reverse complement strand
CGGTCGGATGCGCCGGACTACACGACCACGGCGCGCGAGGTCAGCACGATGCGCGTGCTGGACGAGGCCGCCGCGACGACCTGGGGCCCGGCCCGCCTGGCCTTCGGAACGGTCGAGGTGGAGAGCCAGGTGGTGGCGTACCTCAAGCGCGCACTCGGCACGGGTGAGATTCTCGGCGAGATACCGCTCGACCTGCCGGTTCGCCGACTGCGGACCCGCTCGGTCTGGTGGACGCTGCCCGACGAAGCCGTGGCCGAGGCCGGACTCGACGACACCTCGGCACCGGGAGCGGCGCATGCCGCCGAGCACGCGTCCATCGGGATCCTGCCGCTGGTGGCCAACTGCGACCGCTGGGACATCGGCGGCCTGTCGACGGTGCGCCACCCCGACACCGGGCTGCTCACGGTGTTCGTTCACGACGGCCACCCGGGCGGGGCCGGCTTCGCCGAGCGGGGTTTCCATGCGGCGCATCGCTGGCTGAGCGCCACTCGCGAAGCGATCGCCACGTGCGCGTGCCGGGACGGCTGCCCGTCGTGCGTGCAATCGCCCAAGTGCGGCAACGGCAACGAGCCGCTCGACAAGGCCGGGGCGATCCGCCTGCTCGACGTGCTGCTGAAGTCGGCGGAGTGACTCGTCTCCGGACGACGGACGCGGGAGTTTGCGACCTCGTACGCGCCCCGACGGGCTCGTGCGCTCGGTACGGTAGTGACGTCGTCTCGGTGAGGGGTGGTCGTCGTGGTCGCGGTCTCGTTGATCGTCCTGCTGCTCATTCTGCTGCTGACCGTCGCGATGGCCGCCGGTGGGAGCGAGACGGTGACGGTCGACCTGTTCGGCGCCGACCTCACCACGTCCGGCTCGGGGGTCTACGTCATCGGCTTGGTGGCCGGCGCGACCACGGTGGTGACGTTGTGGCTGCTGCGTGTCGGCCTGCGTAAGGGCTGGCGCCAGCATCAGCGGATCAAAGATCTGGAGCGCCGCGCCGACCAATCCGACCAGTCCGAAAAGACCGAGCCCACGCCGACGCAGCAGCAGCCGGCTGAGCCCGGTCCGGACGTCTCGGACGCCGATCGCACCCAGACCGGGCGGCCTGGGAACGAACCCAGCTGAGCGACGGCGCCGGCCATGACGTCACCTAGGCTGGCCGGGTGACGTCACTACTGCGGTCGGTTCCTGCGCCTGGGCTGGTGCTAGGCGGGATCGTCTCGGTTCAACTGGGCGCCGGCATCGCGAAGGGCTTGTTTTCGACGTTGCCCCCGACTGCGGTCGTGTTCCTGCGGTTGGCGTTCTCAGCGATCGTGCTCCTCGCGATCGGCTTCGCCGCCTTCGGCAAGGCGCTGCGTCTCGCCCGGCGTGCCGACCTGGTGGTGGCGGTGGGCTTCGGTCTCGCGCTGGCGACGATGAACTTCGCGATCTACGAGTCGTTCTCGCGCATTCCGCTGGGGATCGCGGTGACGATCGAGTTCCTGGGCCCGCTCGGCGTGGCCGTGGCTTTCTCTCGCCGCTGGGTCGATGTGGTGTGGGTGGTCCTCGCCGCGTTCGGGGTGGCCATGCTCACCCGTGGCGGCACCGAGGGGATCGATCTGGTCGGCGTGCTGTTCGCGCTCGTGGCAGCCTGTGGCTGGGCGTCCTACATCCTGCTCGGCTCGCAGGTCGGGAGACGTTTTCCCGGCGCTTCGGGGCTGGTGCTGGCGAGCATCGTGGGTACGGTCCTGGTCGCGCCCTTCGGAGTGGCCAGCGGCGGCACGGCGATGTGGGAACCGCACATCCTCGCGACGAGCGCTGTGATCGCCCTGCTGTCGTCCGTGGTGCCGTACACCCTGGAGCTGGAGGCCCTGCGCCGGTTGCCGGCCCGGGTGTTCGGGATCCTGATGAGCCTCGAGCCCGCCGTGGCCGCACTGGTGGGGCTGGTCGTGCTGAACGAGATCCTCTACGCGCGCGAGTGGTTCGCCATCGCCTGTGTGGTGATGGCCTGCCTCGGCGCGACGCGGACGCGGGCACGCCGCGCCGAGGCGCCAGCACGCGACTAGGGCGGACCGGCTCGGGCCCGGCGGAGTTGGTCGGGCAGCCATCCCGGCGGCGGTGCGGGGACGAGGACCTGCACCTCCACCTCCCATCCATCGACGACACAGTCACGCAGGTGCGCGCCGTTCGCCTGGGCCACGCGAGCGGCCAGGGCACACGGATCGCCGGTTCCGCCGGACACCTGCTGCGCGGCGGCGAGCGCGGCCAGGTCGGCCGCTGCCGCGGCCCGATGGCGGACGGCGTAGCCGGCAGCGAGCCCCGCGACCGCCATCAGCGTCACGGCCACGGTCATGATGACGCACAGCACGAGGACGGTGCCCGCACCACGTTCGGCGCGCACGCGGCGGCTCACTCCGGCTCCGCCCAGGCGACCGCCTCGCCGTGCGCCGTCGGCGCCGGGACGGCATCGCCCACGGGACCCGGCATCGACACATCGGCGCTGACGCGGACCCGGACGGTGCCGTCCACCTGTTCGACGTCGACCGTCGCGCCCTCGGGAGCCACCTCCTGCGCCACCTGGCGGACCACGGCCGGTTCTTCCCCACGAGCCACGGCCCGGGCTGCCTCGCGCGCGGCGTCGACACAGCGCAGCTGCGACGCGGCGAACAACACCGCCCAGACGGCGGCGACCAGCACCAGCGCGAGCGCCGGCAGCGCCGTCGCGATCTCGGCGGTGACCATGCCGCGCTCGGGGTCGCCCCGGGCCGGACGCCGGCGGGTCGCTGCCCGCCGGCGCCGCGTCGTCGAACTCATCCGCCGATGACCCCGAAGGCCTTCTCCAGCAGGCCGGTGAGAAGGCTCTGCACGGTGTCGCTGGTCAGCAACTGATACAAGACGCCGCCGAAACCACCAGCCGCGACCGTGCCCACGGCGTACTCCGCCGTCGTCATGCCGCGCTCACTGTGCTTGAGTCGCCGGATGATGGTGACCATGAATCCTCCACGTGACCCGGCAGTCCGGCCGGTACGGAGCCCGCTTCGTACGGGCTGCGACCAGGCTCGTCCGCCGGCGTGGTGAATCCCAGGGGACGTTGTCGATCTGGGGACAACGTGCCGCATCCGGCGCGCTTGTGGACAACGACGCCGTCGGGTGAGCGACGGTGACAGTCACTCGGTGAAGGCCCAACCCGACCACGACTCGACGGCGACGCGGATCACCGGCCCTCGGGGCGGATCGGACCGGTACGGCGGATACTTCTCGCGCAGGGCCGCGATCGCCGCGCCGCGGGCCGGTTCGTCGTCGACCACGCGCGCCTGACCGTCGGCGCGCACCCACCACAGCTGCGACCAGTCGTCGGCATAGTGATCGCACAGCACCGCGACGTACGGATTGGCGGCGATGTTGCGCAGCCTGCGCAGGTCGAGCGTGGACTTCGGCTTCTGGTCGATCGCGGTCACCAGGAACTCGCCGGAGACGGCGAAGGTGATCGGCACGATGTGGGGGCGCTGATCCTGGCCGGTCGTGGCCAACCGCGCCACCCGGGCCGAGGCCATCCGTGCTCGGCAGGCATCGCGGTCGAGGCGCACCACAGGCACGACTCTACGGATCAGAACAGCGCTGCGCCCGACGTGACGACGATGGGAACGACACCGAGCAGGACGAAGGCCGGCAGGAAGCACAGGCCCAGCGGCGCCGCTGCGCGAGCGCCCAAGGCGCGGGCGCGCGCCTCACCGGCGCGGCGGGTGGCCTCACGGGCGTCAGCTGCTGCGCGCCGCAACGCAGGGCCCGGCGACGTGCCTTTCGTCAGAGCCGATTCCAGCGACCGGGCAAGGGGACGGACCGTCGGCTCGGCCGTGATCGGCGCCCACGCTCGCGCCGGATCGGCACCGACGCTCGCTGCGGCGGCCGCGTCGACCAGCGCGCGACCCAGTGGACCGCCGATCGCCGCGCCCACGGCTTCGGCTGCCACCACGGGCGGACATCCGGCCGTCACGGCTGCGGCCAGGAGGTCGGCAGCCAGTGGCAGCATCCCGGCCACGTGTTCACGTCCACGCACGCGTGCTCTCGGTTCCAGTCGGGGCAGCCAGAACCAGGTCGCGACGCCGAGTCCGGCGCCGAGGACGGCTCCCACGGGCCACCCGAGCAGTGTCACGCCCGCCACGGCAGCGCTGCCGGCAGCCAGCGCACGGCCCCGCCGTGAGGTCGGCCAGTTCGCCGGCACCGATCCAGCCCGCTGATCGGCAGCTCCGCGAGCGCTCACGGACCGAGCCCCCAGGACCGAGCGCAACCGGGTCGGCCCCGGCGCCGGGGCGAGACCGACGACGACGGCGAGCGCGGCACACAGCGCGGCGGCGACACTCACGTCTGCCACACCGAGCGCACCGACTTCGCCGCGCGGTCGACCCAGAACAGGCCGGCCGCGACGAACACCGCAGCCGCTGCGATGCACCCCAGCCCGTACACCGACCTGGTCAGGAACTCCAGCGCGGCGCCCTCGCCCGCGGAGAACAGCATCAAGGTCGCCACCGGCAACACCGCCATCAGCCGAGCCGTCGTGCGAACCGAGGCGAGATGCGTGTACGCCTCGCGACGGACACCGGCTTCGGCTCGCAGCGAGTCGGCCACGGTGACCAGGACCGCCGACAGCCCCGCACCGGTGCGCTCGGACACCTCCCACGCCGCTGCGACTGCGACCAGCGCCTCCGCACCTGGCTGGTGCGCGCTGGCGCGCACGGCGGCGGCTGGATCGCCACCGACCATCGCACGCCCGGCCGCGTCGGCGAACAGATCCGGCCACTGGTGCGCGACCGAGGTCAAAGCCTGGCGTGCGGGGACGCCGGAATCGAGCTCCCCGGCCAGCGCCACACAAGCTTCCTCGACGTCACGCTCCCGCCGCCGCCGGGCCTCGGCCGCCGCGCGCCGCCTCCACCACCGCCGGATCACCAGCGGCGCGAATCCGCCGACCATCAGTCCGCCTGGCCCGGCCACGGCCATCCCGAGCCCCGCGCCGAGAACCCCCGCGACGACGACCACTCCAGCCCCGGTCCGCAGCTGACCTCTCCCTGCCCGTGGGGGCTGGGTCTCGCCCAGCCCCAGCCGGGTCGCCAGGAGGCGAGGTCGGCCTCCGGCCAGCACCGCGGCCGCAGCTGCCGCGAGCAC
The DNA here is from genome assembly GCA_021793295.1 of Actinomycetes bacterium. Classification (GTDB taxonomy): domain Bacteria; phylum Actinomycetota; class Actinomycetes; order Jiangellales; family Jiangellaceae; genus Haloactinopolyspora. The sequence continues at coordinate 4,027 of JAJYTA010000164.1, read as the reverse complement.
CACTGCTGCGGCGGTCACGGCAGCTGCCCGCGCCGGCTCAGCCAGCCCGCGAGAACCGCGTGGCCAGGCCCGCGTGTGACGGTGCCGGTGTCGTCGACGACGAACGCCGGATGCATGCTGATCGTGTCTCCGTCGGCCCGGGTCACCACGTTCACCTCGGCCACGTGGCGCACTGCGTACCGGTCGCGGGCCAAGTGGATCACCACGTCGAGCGCTGCCGCGGCCTGCGCGTGTACGGCATCGCGCCGGAGCCCGGCAGCGATACCCAGGGCTTCGAGCCGGGCCGGTACGTCGTCGGCGGAGTTGGCGTGCATGGTGCCGCAGCCGCCCTCGTGACCGGTGTTGAGCGCGGCCAGCAGGTCCACCACCTCGGCACCGCGGACCTCACCGACGACGATGCGATCCGGGCGCATGCGTAGCGCCTGCCGGACGAGGTCGTCGAGCCCGACCCGTCCGGCGCCCTCGACGTTGGTCGTGCGGGCCTCGAGCCGGATCGTGTGCGCGTGGTCGGGGCGCAGCTCCGCGGCGTCCTCCACCAGGACGAGCCGCTCGTCCGGAGGACACAGCCCGAGCAAGGTGCTCAACACGGTGGTCTTGCCCGTACCGGTGCCACCCGTGACGAGAAAGGCGAGCCGAGCGTGCACCACTGCCGTGAGCCATGCCACCAGCTCCGCCGGTACCGTTGCCGCCTGGACCAACGCCGGCAGGTCGAACGTTCGCGCTGGCGGCACCCGCAGCGAGATCGCCGTCCCGTCGGAAGCGACCGGCGGCAGGACCGCATGGAAGCGGGTTCCGTCCGGCAGTCTGGCATCGGCGAACGGCACGGCGTCGTCCAAGCGCCGCCCCGCGGCCGCGGCGAGCCGTCCGGCCAGGCGACGGACCGCGGCCTCGTCGCTGAACCGGACCGAGGTGCGTTCCAGCCCGTGCCCGCGGTCGATGAAGACGTCGTCGGGGCCGTTGACAAGCACGTCGCTCACACCGGGTTCGCGGAGCAACGACTCGAGTGGCCCGGCACCGGTGATGTCGGCTCGCAGGGCCTCGGTGACCTCGAGCACCGCGGCGTCGCCGAGCACGGCGCCTTCGGCTCTGAGCACGGCCGCGACCCGCGCCGGCGTCGGCGGCTCGGCCGCGGCGGCAAGCACCCCTCGGACTCGTTCGAGCAGGGCGGGGTCGACGCTGCCGGAGCGGGGAGCCAGCGCCTGCCGGACGGCCATCACGCCGCCCTCGCCTGGTAGGCGGGCACGACCTCGTCCAGGACAGCCGTGCATGCGGTGACCGTCGGGCCCTTTTCGTCGAGGCCCGGCGGCTCGCCCCGGTCGATGTTCGCGGTCAGCCGTGGCTCGGAGACCAACTGGGCACCGAGTGGTAGCCCGAGTGCGGAGGCGACGTCGGCGCCGTCCAGCCCGGACGACGACGGGCCGCGAGACACCACCCGCACGTCGGCGGCGACGGTGGTCAACGTGGCCGCCACCCGCGAGGCCGCCGCCACCGCCCGGACCTCGGCGGGCACCACCAGCAAGATCGCCGAGCACTGGACGATCGCCTCTTCAGCTGCCCGGTCCGGCCACCGAGGCAGATCGAGCACGACGAGGTCGCAGGCGCGCCGAGCCGCCGACAACACCGCGTCGGCCGCCTCCGGCGGAATGATCGGCAGATCGTCACGCCCGCAAGACAGCACCGCCAGGCCGTGGCGGCCGGGCAGCTCGGCGTGCAGGGCCCGAGCGCTCAGCCGCCCTTTCGTGCCGGCCAGGTCGGCCCAGCGCACACCGGTGACCGCTTCAGCGCCCAGAACGAGGTCGAGTCCGCCGCCGAGCGGATCCAGATCGACGAGGACGACCGAGAATCCCCGCCGTGCGGCCGTGACGGACAGCCCGGTGGCCAGGACCGAGGCACCCGCACCACCGCAGCCGCCGACAACACCGAGGACGACGGCTTCACGGCTGTGCCCTTCAGCGGCATCGGCGAAGCGACCGGCCAGCCACGACTCGTCGCGGGGTAAGAACAGCGCCTGCTCGGCGCCGAGCTCGACGCCGCGCCGCCAGATGCCGGCGTCGTCCGGGTCGCGCCCGACGATGTACACGTCGCGCCGCCGCGTCGGCGCGAGCCGCACCAGCAGGCCGGCTTGGTCGTCACCCACGACCACCAGCGGCGCCCTGGGCCATCGCGACCTAGCCGCCCCCGGGTCGCCGGCGACGTCGACGTCCACCCCTGCTGCCGCGGCCAGGCGCAGCAGGTCGTCCAGCAAGGCGTCGTCGGCGGTGACCAGCAGCGGACGGGGTGACAGCGACGGACCCCCTGCGGGTTCGCGCTCGGCACGGATTCGGGAAGACGGGCGGGACACGGAGCACCTCCGGGACAACGGATCAGACCGCTTTCAGCCTCACCGGAATCGGCGCCCGGGCGTCAGGGGGCTGCGTCGATTTGTGGACGACCAAGCGAATCGGCCCGCCCTGTGGACGACGGCGAACAGGCCCGGAAAATGGACACGGCCCCTGCCGGGTGGGAGGCAGGAGCCGTGTGGACCCGGCCAGGGGGGCGGGCCGGGTCGAGGCGGCGGGGGGGTGCCGCCGATGAGATGGTGCCCCACTCCTCCGGGCACCAAACACGCCGCTGTAGAAAAAGTTGTCTACATCTTCCCGGGGCGCCTCAGCGGTCTCAGCTGACTCGTGGCTTTCCTGAACCTCATCGGCATCAGGAGGTTCGATCGGTATCCTCGTACAGCGTGGACAACGACGACCACCCGCGCACCGCCGCGTTCTTCGACCTCGACAAAACGATCATCGCGAAGTCGAGCACGCTGGCCTTTTCCCGTAGCTTCTACCAGGGCGGACTGATCAACCGCCGAGCCGTCCTGCGCAGCGCCTACGCCCAGTTCGTCTACCTGGTCGGCGGGGCCGACCACGACCAGATGGAGCGGATGCGCGAGTACCTGTCCGGCTTGGTCACCGGCTGGGACGTCCAGGCGGTGAAGGACATCGTCGCCGAGACTCTGCACACCATCGTCGACCCCATCGTCTACGACGAGGCGGTCACCCTCATCGAGGAACATCACCTGGCCGGGCGAGACGTCGTCGTCGTGTCGTCCAGCGGCGCGGAGGTCGTCGAGCCGATCGGTGAGATGCTCGGTGCCGACACCGTCATCGCCACCCGCATGACCGTCGGCGACGACGGCAAGTTCACCGGCGAGCTCGCCTTCTACGCCTACGGCGAGAACAAGGCGACGGCGGTGCGCGAACTGGCCGCCGAGCGTGGCTACGACCTCACTCGCAGCTACGCCTACTCCGACTCCGCGACCGACCTGCCGATGCTGGAGGCCGTCGGACATCCGTACGCCGTCAATCCGGACCGGTTGCTGCGCAAGACCGCGGCTGAGAACGGCTGGCCGGTGCTCGTGTTCTCCAAGCCGGTGGCCCTCGGGCAACGGGCATCGTCGCTGCGCGACGCGCCCCGGCCGGCCATCGCTGCCGCGGCGATCAGCGCCGGTGCGGCGGCAGCCGGGTTGGCCTGGTACGCGGTGCGGCGGCGCGGGCGAGCCTGACCCGGGGACCCAGCCGCCGGGGTCAGGCACCGGCCTCCTGGGCCTTGCGACGGTAATAGGCGGCTTCGTCGTCGCGACCCAGTTCGTACAGCACCTCGCTGAGTGGGCCCAACGCTGGGACGTGTCCGTTGTCGACCGCGCGGCGATACAGCTGCTCGGCCCGGTCGAACTCCTCCCGCTGTACGCAGGCATCGGCCAGAATCATCAAGTTCGCCACGTGGCCCGGGATGGTTCCTCCGCCGTCGGCGCCGTCGAGCTGGTCCGTACCAGACCCCGCCGACTGGGCCGGCCGAGAGCTCGTGACGATCAACGCGACGGCGATCACACCACAGGCGGCGAGGATCCCGGCCGAGGTGAACGTCGAGATCTCGGCCCCCATCGCGATGGCCACGATCAGCACGATCAGCAGGACGATCACGCCCGCCAATACGAACCACATGAGGTATCTGAGCCGGTTCCCCCGGTTCCACATGGTTTCCGATCCTGGCC
>JAJYTA010000163.1 GCA_021793295.1 Actinomycetes bacterium | reverse complement strand
GGGTCGGGGATGGGGGAGCGCACAACGGCGCTGCGTCAGTATGACGCCCTACCCGGCCGCTGTGACAAATGATTTCTCAGATGATGGGATGAACGATCTCTCTATATGAGCCGTTGCTGGTGGCGGAACCGGCCGGGGGTAGTGCCGAAATGGCGGCGGAACGCGGTGTGGAACCCAACGGGTGAGTGATAGCCGACGTGCGCGGGGAGCGTTCTGAGGGGCACGTCGGTCTCGCGAAGCAGGCGGGCGGCCTCCTGCATGCGCCGGTCGGTCAAGTAGTGGGCGGGCGGAGCCCCGACGAGGTCGCGGAACGTGGCGGCGAATGCCGACCTTGACATCTGCGCCTCGTGCGCGAGCGATTCGAGCGTCCATGATTGGGCGAAGCGAACGTGGATGGCCAACAGCGCGCGTGCGATGCCGGGATGACGCATCGCCTGCAGAGCCGGCGAGGCGGCCTCGAGCTCGGTGAGGGCGACCCGAAGCGCGAGCACGAAGACGAGTTCGAAGGCCCGCCGGGCCGCCAACCCGGCACCGGGTGCCGCGTAGTCGGTGCCGGTCGCGAGCTCCTTCAGGACTGTGGCCAGCAGTGGTTCGCCGGCCAGCATCCGCTGGTCGATGAGCAAGAGGTCGGGGAGGTTGCGGTAAATCGCCGGCGCTTGCGCGGCCTCGAAATGCAGCCCGCCACACAACAGCTCCGTGGCCCTGCCTGGGCCGTCGAGTTCTACGACCCTGGTGGCGCCTTCCGGGCGGTCGGGGAGAACGAGATCCAGCGGCATGAGCATGCGTCCCGGCCGGTCCGCGAGCTCGTGACCGGTCCCGTGCGGAAAGAGTGCCAGGTCGCCGCTGCGTACCCAGGTCACCTCGGTCGTTCCGGGGAAGGTGACAGCGAGCTCCCCCGCGTGCACGTAATGCAAGATCGCGCACGACTCGCCGGTGCCGCGGATGCCCCAGGGTGCGCGAACCGACCACCAGCTCGCGAAGACGCCGCGGAGCCGGAGTGGATCCACGAGGGCTGTGAGCAGATCGTCATCTGGAGTGAGCGCACGGTCGGCGGTCGACGACATGGACGATCCCTTAATGATCTCGGACTTCTGTTGATGGATCGTACATCGAACCGTGATTGACGCTGGACACCATGAATCAACGAAATACAGCGGCGACCTATCTGGTGATCGGTGCCGGGGGTGCTCAGGGTGGTGCGGTGGCGCGCGAACTGGCCCGCCGCGGCATGCGGGTCCGGGGCTTCGGCCGCAGGCGGGAGACTGCGCTGGCCGGTGCCGAGTGGGTCGGCGGCGACCTCGCCGATGCGGGAGCCGTGGCGGAGGCGTTCACTGGTGTGACGCGCGCATCGGTGACACTGCCGCTGACGGCCGATGTCGCGACATCGGCGACATGGGTGCGCAACGTCGTAGCGGCGGCCGCGGAGGCACGGCTGGAACGACTGGTGTTCAACACGTCCAACCGGGTTCCGGCTGAGCCAACCGCCGTGGAGATCTTCGAGTCCCGTCGCCATGCGGCGTCGGCGATGCTCGACGCTGACGTTCCGGTCGTGGTGCTGAGGCCGCCGGTGTATCTCGAGAACCTGCTGGCGCCGGGGGTGATCGGGGTCAGCTCCGGCGGCAGCGTGACGTTGTCGTATCCGCTGGCCGCAGACCGGCGTGTCGCATGGCTCAGCCACGACGACCTCGCGGCGATCACGGTCGCCACGTTCCATGCCGACGACCTCGTCGGCGCCACGGTCGACATCGGTGGCACGAGCGTGGCGACCGGTCCGGAGCTCGCCGCGGCGTTCTCGGCCGTGCGGAACACCGACGTGACGTATCACGCGCTGCCCGCCGACGTGTTCGAGCAGGGCCTGGCCAGCGCGATGGGGCCCGTGACCGCGTCCCGGGTGGCCTCGACGTACCGGTGGCTGGACGAGACGGGAACCGACCTCTACGACGGAGATCCGGAGGTCGTGGCACAGACCTTCGGCATCAGCCCGACACCTCTGCGCGACTGGATCGCCACGCACACCCGGAGCTGCCATGAGTGACGTCGAGCACGAGATCGTCGAGCAACACCGGCTCATCGAGGCCGTCCTTCGCGGCGATGGTGAGGAGCAGACGTTCGGACGGTTCGCCGAGGCGCTGACGGCGGACTTCACCTTGTGCATGCCGGACGGGGACCTTCGCGTCCGGGGCGACATCGTGAGCGGCCTCGACCGTCTCGCCGGTTCGGCGCCCGGCATCGTGGTGACGATCAGATCGGTACAGCTGGTCGTAGCCGACAGCAGGACCGTCGTGTCGACGTATGAGGAACATCAGGTCGCGCCCGAGGTGACGACGGCGAGGCGCAGCACCGCCGTGTTCGTCCGGGACGACTCCGCGCGGCACGGCTTGCGCTGGCGGCACCTCCACGAGACGTGGCTGGCGGCGTGAACGCCACTCCGGGCGTCGGTCGGTCAGCGGCTCAGCCGCTGAAACCGCCGGACCGCCAGCGGCAGGAACACGGCGGTGATGATCAGCGGCCACACCACCGCCATGAGCATGGCGTTCTGTTCGATCCAGCTGTCACCGACGGCGGCCGGGTTGCCGAACAGCTCGCGTGCGGCGGTGACGGTCGATGACACCGGGTTCCATGCGGCCAGGGTGCCCAGCCAGTCCGGCATCAGCGACGGGGCGACGAACGCGCTGGAGATCATGGCGAACGGGAAGGCCACCGCGAACAGGTTTCCGGCGGCCTCCTCGTTCGGCACCATCAGCCCGAGCAGTACCCCGATCCAGATCAGGGCGAAGCGCAGGAGCAGGAACAGCCCGAACGCCGCGAACGTGGCGAGCGCTCCGCCGTCGGAGCGCCAGCCGACCACCAGGGCGGTCAGCGCCAGCACGGCCAGGTCGACGGCAGCGGTGATGATGTCGCTGACCCCACGGCCGGTCACCACGGCCGACGACGCCATCGGCATCGAGCGGAACCGGTCGGTGACTCCCTTGGTGCCTTCCAGTACGACGACATAGGCGGTGTTCATGAACCCGAAGGCCATCGTCATGCCGAACAGGCCGGGCATGAGGAATTCGCGGTAGTCGCCGCCGCCGGGCACGGCCATCGCGCTGCCGAAGACGTAGCCGAACAGCAATACCGAGACGATGGGGAAGCCCAGTTGCCAGGCGATGTTGCTCGGCTGGCGAATCAGGTGGGTGAGCCCGCGCCGGACGATGGTCCAACAGTCGGCGAAGGCCCAGTAGATCGGCCGGTCCGGACCGTCGAGGTCGGGCAGTTGCGCGGAGCGGGTGGGGTGAGACGTGGTGCTCATGCGGGGGTGCCTTCCTTGGTGGTGGCGGACTCGGCGGAGGGCTCAGCTGCGGGGCTCGAGCCGGTGCGACCCCCGGTGAGCAGGAGGAACACGTCGTCGAGCGTGGGGCGGCGCAGGCCGAGGTCCTCGACGTCGACGCCGCGGTCCTGCAGCGTGCGCGCCACGTCGGTCAGCGCGGCGACCCGGTCGCGTACCGGGGCATGGACTCGCCGTGCGTCGTCGTCGCTGTCCGGTTCGGCGCTGGCTACCCGCCGGACGGCTTCGTGGGCGGTGGGCAGGTCGGCGACGTCTTGGACGACGACCTCGATCCGGTCGCCGCCAACCGTGCTCTTCAGGGCGACGGGGGTGTCGTCGGCGATGACTCGTCCGGAGTCGATCACCGCGATGCGGTCGGCTAGTTGGTCGGCCTCGTCGAGGTACTGGGTGGTGAGCAGGACCGTCGTGCCTTCGGCGACCAACGAGCGCACGGCGTTCCACACCTCGTTGCGCCCGCGGGGATCGAGCCCGGTGGTGGGTTCGTCCATGAACAGCACCACCGGCGCCAGCAGCATGCTGGCTGCGATGTCGAGGCGACGACGCATGCCGCCGCTGTAGGCCTTCACGCCCTTGTCGGCAGCCTCGGTGAGATCGAACTGCTCGAGCAACTCGTCGGCGCGGCGAACAGCTTGACGTGAACCCAGGTGAAACAACCGGCCGAACATCCGTAGGTTCTGCCGGCCGGTGAGGATCTCGTCGACGGCGGCGTGCTGGCCGGTCAGGCCGATGCGGCGGCGGACCTTGCGCGGCTCGCGCGTGACGTCGAAACCGGCGACCTGCGCTCGCCCGCCGTCCAGGCGCAGCAGGGTGGCGAGGATGCGCACGGCGGTCGTCTTCCCCGCGCCGTTTGGTCCGAGCAGGCCGTAGACGGTTCCTCGTGGCACCGTGAGGTCGAATCCGTCGAGGGCGTGTTTCTCTCCGTAGCGCTTTTGCAGTCCTTCGGCGAGGATCGCGGCCTGGGGCGTGGGCACGATGAGAACTCCTTACTGGGTACGGTGTACTCAGAAGAGGGTACACTGTACGCAGAAATCGTGCAGCGGTAGGCTGAACCGTGATGAACACCGAGTTCAGCAGCGGAAGCGGAGATATCAGCCGCAGTCTCGAACTGCTCTGGGGGTTGCAGGACAAGCCCACCCGCGGGCCGAAACCCAGCCTGACGCTCGACCGGATCGTCGATGCCGCCATCAGCGTGGCCGATGCCGAAGGGCTGGAGGCGCTCTCGATGCGGCGGGTCGCGGTGGAGCTCGGGGTCGGCGCCATGTCGCTGTACCGCTATGTGCCCGGCAAGGCCGAACTGCTCGACGTGATGCTCGACCGCGTCGTGCGCCCACGCGACCATCTGCTCGACGGTGAGCTGCTCGGCTGGCGTGAGGCGCTGGAGATCAATGCGCGCGGTATTTGGGAGTTGTGTCTCGCCCACCCGTGGTACCCCCTGGTCGACCAGACCCGGGCGATGCTCGGGCCGAACAACATCGCCGCGCTCGAGTCGGTGCTACGGCATTTTCATGGCGTGCCGTTGTCGGATCAGGAAAAGGTCATGGCCGTGGTCGCGGTCGAGAGCATCGTGACTTCTGCGGCGCGCGCCCACCTGAGCGCGGTGAACGCCGAGCAGCGTACCGGCGTCTCGGAGCAGGACTTCTGGGCGGCTCAAGAGCCGCTGCTGGTGCGCGCGATGGAATCCGGGCGCTATCCCACGCTGGCGCAGTTGAGCGAGGACACCTTCACCTTCGACATCGAGCAGGCACGCGACTTCGGCCTGACGGCAGTGTTCGACGGCCTGGAAAAGCTCATCGCGTCGCGGCAGTGAGCGGAGTAGCTGAGCAGGCCAACGGCCCCGCTCGGGTGACAACCCGGGTGGGGCCGTTGGCGTGGCGCGACGGAACTGCCCCGACTCAGCTGATCATGCCGTGCGGGTCGAGGATGTACTTGCGCGCGGCGCCCTTGTCGAACTCGGTGTAGCCCTGCGGTGCCTGATCCAGCGGGATGACAGTCGCGTTGACGTTCTTCGCGATCTGCGTCCGGTCGTGCAAGATCGCCATCATCAGCTGCCGGTGGTACTTCATGACAGGGCACTGTCCGGTGGTGAAGGCCAGGGACTTCGACCAGCCCAAGCCCAGCCGGATCGACAGCGAACCTTCTTTGGCGGCATCGTCGACGGCGCCCGGATCGCCGGTCACATACAGGCCGGGGATACCGACCGCACCGCCGGCCATGGTGACGTCCATGGCCGTGTTGAGCACTGTCGCCGGGCGCTCGACCTGCGCTTCCTCGCCATGGCCACGAGCCTCGAAGCCGACCGCATCGACGGCCGCGTCGACCTCGGGCACGCCGAGGATCTGCTCGATCTGGTCCTTCGGGTTGCCCTTCGAGACGTCGATCGTCTCGCAGCCGAAGCTGCGTGCCTGCGCCAGTCGTTCCTCTTGCAGGTCGGCGACGATCACCACCGCCGCACCCAGGAGGAACGACGCCGTCGCCGCGGCCAGGCCGACCGGCCCGGCGCCGGCGATGTAGACCGTCGAGCCCGGGCCCACGCCAGCCGAGTACGCCCCGTGGAATCCGGTCGGGAAGATGTCCGAGAGCATGGCGAGGTCTTTGATCTTCGCCATCGCCTGGTCACGGTCGGGGAACTTCAACAGGTTCCAGTCGGCGTACGGCACCATGACGTACTCCGCCTGCCCACCGACCCAACCGCCCATGTCGACGTAGCCGTAGGCCGACCCGGGACGGTCCGGATTGACGTTCAGGCAAATTTCGGTCTTCCTGGCCTTGCAATTGCGGCATCGCCCGCACGAGATGTTGAACGGTACCGAGACGAGGTCGCCTACCTTGATGTACTCGACGTCACGGCCGGTTTCGACCACCTCGCCGGTGATCTCGTGACCGAGGGCGAGTCCTTCGGGAGCCGTGGTGCGTCCCCGGACCATGTGCTGGTCACTGCCACAGATGTTGGTCGCGACGGTCTTGAGAATCGCCCCGTGTGGCAACTTTCTCCCCACGTTGGCCGGGTTGACGCCCGGTCCGTCCTTGAGCTCGAACGTGGGGTAGTCGGTCGTCTCGACCTCCACCTGTCCGGCGCCCTTGTAGATGACTGCGCGGTTACCTGCCACGGCCTTGATCCTTCCTGCGTGTCCCTCTGGCTGAACCGCATCGTGGCGATGCGGCGAAATTCCGTGGGTGCAGAAGGCTTCGCCTCCTCCCGGTAGACGCGGGAGCAGACCTGACGCCGATGACGGTGCAGGGTGCTGACGTATAGGAATGGGGGATTTGCCCCTCTCATCCCCCTCTCAGCCAACGTAGCTCCGGTATGGGGGGCCGTCAATCGTTCTGCGCAGACCTGCATCGATGCCGTCGAAAGCAAGTGCGTGCCGAGGCGGAATCGACGTCAGGCTGGGACGTCGGCCCGAACGGCCGCCGCGATGCGGCGCACGGCCCGGCTGCAGCGTTGCCGGGCGGCGGGCCACGTCAATCCGTGTCGCGTAGCCGCCTCGGCGCCGCCAGGCTCACCGGCAGCAGGAGCGTAGACGTCGACGATCAACGTGGCGTCGGCCGGAGTCACGGCCCCGTGGTCGACGGCCCACGCGAGCAGCTCGATGAGTTCGAGATCTGCGGGCGCCCCGGCGTGGTACGGCGGATCAGCCAGCCGGTCGGCCAAGATCTCCGGTTCCAGCGGCGACTCGGCTCGCGCGTACGCGAGCTCGGCGCTCACCGCGCGCATCGTGTCCATCGCGAGGTTCGCCGCCACCTTCGTGGGGCGGCGCGTCGTGGGATAGGTGGCGATGGTGGACCACAGTGCGGCGACGGCGAGGTGCTCCACGTTCTCGTGGGTGTCGCGGCCGGTGTAGGTGTTGGCGATGCGTACTGCTTTGCCGAGCATGAGTTGAAGAACGGTCCGCGCGGCCAGCTCGTCGCCGTCCTGGGCCAGGCGCAGCAGCGCGAGCAGGATCCGGTCGGCGTCGAGGCGGTCCGCCTCGGTGACGGTTCGCTCGACGTCGTCGAGACTGGCGCGGCCGGCCAGCGCCTGCTGGTCGTCCGACCAGGATGCGACCACGGTGGACGTTGCGTCGTCGGCGCACAGTCGGGCCCATTCCGCGTTCAGCCGCCCGACGAGACCGCCGTCGCGGCGGCGGGCACCGGTACGTGTGCGCCCGGAGGTGCCTCGGGTGGAGACAGTGGTGGTCGGCATGGCGGCTCCTTGCAGAACGGATGCCGTTCATGCTGGTCAGCCACGCTTGCCTGATGTCTTGCCCGGACGTCGCCCGGGTGGCGGTAGCGCTCTTGCCCGTAGGTCGTCCGGGCGTCGGGTGTGTTGCCCGACTACTCGCCGACGACGCCGTCAGCGAGGTAGCGGAAGCCGGAGCTCACGCGTCTCGGAGCCGTGGTGAGGTGGTTCGGAGACTGCGTTCATGCGCCGTCGCGTCCGGCGAGAAGCCCGCGCGCGCTCAGAAGGTCGAGCACGGTGTCGCGCGCATCGGTGACCGTGGTGGTGGACGTGTCGATGACCAGCTCGGCGTCGTCCGGTTCTTCGTACGGGCTGGAGATGCCGGTGAAATCCGGGATCTCGCCGGCGCGAGCGCGCGCGTAGAGACCCTTGCGATCGCGCCGTTCGCACTCGGCCAGCGGGGTGGCCACGTGGATCAGCAGAAAGTCTGCACCATGCGATTCGGCCATCTGCCGCACCCGGGCGCGGGTCGCGGCGAACGGAGCGATCGGCGCGCACACCACCATGCCGCCGTGCCGGGCGATCTCGGCAGCGACGAAGCCGATCCGCTCGATGTTGCGGTCGCGGTCGGCGCGGGAGAAACCGAGCCCGGCGGAGAGGTTTCGACGTACGACGTCACCGTCCAGCAAGGTGACCCGCCGCTGCCCGGCCTCGGCGAGCCGGTTCACCAGCGCACGCGCGACCGTCGACTTGCCGGATCCGGACAACCCGGTGAAGAACACGACGACACCACGCTCGGCCGGGCGCGGGCGCCAACGCCGCCACGCCGCCAGCGCAGGTGCCGGCCAGTCGGTCGGCTCGGGGTCCGTGGCGCCGTCGAGCCACGCGTGCAATGCGGCGCGGTCGGCCCGCCGCGGTGGTCGGACGAGATCGGCGCCGTACGCCTCGGCGATACGGGCAGCCAGCGCGTCGTCACGGTCGTCGCCGAATTGCGCACCCGGCAGCACGACGACCTCCGCCTCGCGCCCGCCAGTTCGAAGCTCGTCGCGCAGCGTCAGCGCGCAGGTCGCGACGTCGGCGGTCGCGGGGCCGGGGACGGCGCGCGGGCCGTCGAGGACGACGAACAGCACCTGGCGATGCGGGTCGGCGGTCGCGGCGTCGAGCGTCGGCCGATCGATGGGGTCGTGCCCGACGACGACGGCAGCACCTGCGGTGGCGATGTGGTCCGGCCCGCGCCGCAGCTCGGCGTGCGGGCGAGCGTGGGCGTCGTCGGTGGCGTCGCGTTCGACCGCTTCGAGGCCACCGCGGACCGTGCTTCCGTCGACCTGCTGGACGTGCAGCGCGGCGACCGGCGCACCTTCCGGATCGGTGACGATCAACCGGCCCTGCGTGGCGGCCTGCTCGGCCGTCGCAGCCTCGACCTCGACGGATACGTCACCCCGTTCGATGCCGAGCAAGGCGAGCTCGACGGTGGCCAAGGTGGCGGCGTCCGGGGTGGCAGCAGGCGCGGCGGCGGAGACGTCTCGAGGCACGCGTAGAGCCTACGAGGCGGCGCCGACGAAGGTCGCATGGATCAAGACCGCGAACCGCTCACCGAACTCGTCGTGCGTCCAGCCTCGATCGACGATCAGCCGCTCGAGAAGGTCCCAGGACATCAGTCCCCACAACATGTCC
>JAJYTA010000162.1 GCA_021793295.1 Actinomycetes bacterium | reverse complement strand
CATCGTGAGCATGAAGTCTGCTGTCGCACTCGCGTTGGCCGGCCTGGCTGTGATCGTCGCCGCGGTGGTCGGTGTCGGTGCGCTACTCGCCGGACCGTCGGCCGGGTCCGACCTCGGTGGTCCCGTCGACGTCGGCGCCACCGACAGCACGGGCTCCGATCGCGGGGCGACGAGCCCGGCCGACAGCGCTTCGCCGTCCCCGACGCCGGACCGGACGAACCCACCGCGGCCCACCCCGACCGACGACGATGACGATGACGACGATGACGACGACGTGGGCGAACGGGTCAGTCCGCCGCCGCCGGTGAACCCCGACGACGACGATGACGATGACGATGATGACGACGAGGAGGATGACGACTGAAGCGCGACAGCGCCGGCGCCGTCGTTGACGGGCGCGTCTGGCTGTCAGTCCGCACCCGAGTCCTCGCGGCGGTCCTGGGGGCGACGATGCTGGGCATGCTCGTCGCCGGGGTGGCGGCCTTCCTCGTGCAGCGTGAACGGGTCGACGCGAGCATCGACGACAACCTGGCGCAGGAGGTCGAAGAGTTCCGGGAGTTCGCCCGGAGCGGGATCGACCCGGAGACCGGCGCTGAGTTCACGTCGGTGTCGCGGTTCCTCGAAGTCATCTTGCGGCGCAACGTTCCGGACGCCAACGAAGGCCTCGTGGCCCTGGTGGACGGGCGGCCCGCGTGGGTGCCGGGAACCGAGGTCGACGTCCAGCTCGAGGACGACCCGGAGTTTCTGCGCGAGGTCGCCCAGGTCCCCGACTCCGCTCGGGTCCAGCCCCGCACGGCCGAGACGTCGCTCGGCGCGTTGCGCTACGTCGTCGTGCCCGTGTCGGTGCCCGGCGACCCGTCGTCCGGGCGCTACGTCATCGCCTACTCGCATGATCTGGCGCACGCCGACGTCGTGGACGCGTTCCAGACCTTCGCCGCGGTGGCCGCCATCTCGGTGGTCGCCGTGGGCATCGTCGGTTACGCCGTCGTCGGCCGACTGCTGGGGCCATTGCGGCTGCTGCGCGAGACCGCCCAGCGCATCAGCGACACCGATCTGTCCGGCCGGATCGCCGTCAGCGGCAACGACGATGTGTCCGAGCTCGCCCGTACCGTGAACGCCATGCTCGACCGGCTCGAGGTCGCTTTCGCCGCCCAGCGCGATGCGCTCGACGACGCCGGGCACGAGCTGCGTACGCCGATCACCATCATCCGCGGGCACCTCGAACTCGTCGACGTCGACGACCCCGCCGACGTCACCGAGACCCGCGACCTGGCCCTCGACGAGCTCGACCGGATGCACCGGATGGTCGACGAGCTCGTCATCCTCGCCAAGGCCAAGCGCCCGGACTTCGTGCGCCCACGCCCGGTCGAGGTGGGATCGCTGCTCGACGACGTCGTGGACAAGGCCGAAGCGCTCGCGCCGCGGGCCTGGACCGTCGACGCTCGAGCGGAGGCGAGCCTGCTGCTGGATCCGCAGCGCATCACCCAAGCCTTGCTCCAATTGGTGATGAACGCGGTAACGTTCACCGATCAGGGCGACATCATCGCAGTGGGGGCGCAGGTCGACGATGACGTGGTGCGGTTGTGGGTACGCGATTCTGGACCGGGCGTGGCGCCGGAGGACGCAGAGCGCATCTTCGACCGCTTCGCCCGGGGGGACGGCGGCCGGGGCGGGGAGGGTTCCGGCCTCGGGCTGGCCATCGTTCGCGCCATCGCCGAAGCGCATCGTGGCCGAGTGGTGCTCGACGGGCGCCCCGGCGAGGGGGCGAAGTTCACCCTCGAGCTGCCGGCCCACGTCGCTCGCGCCGACGAGGCAGCTGTGGAGGGCTAGATGCACAGGATTCTGATCGCCGAAGACGAGTCGCGCATCGCCTCGTTCGTCGAGAAAGGGCTGCGCGCCGAAGGCATGACGCCGACGGTGGTCGGTGACGGCCGCGCCGCCTTCGACTACGCCATGACCGGCGGGTTCGACCTGATGGTTCTCGACATCGGGCTGCCGGTCATGGACGGGTTCTCGGTCCTTCGGCAGTTGCGAACCGCCGGCAGCGAGATGCCGGTGATCATCCTGACCGCGCGTGATTCCACGACCGACACCGTCGCCGGCCTCGAGGGCGGCGCGGACGATTACATGGCCAAGCCGTTCCGGTTCGAGGAGCTGCTGGCCCGGATCCGGCTGCGGCTACGTGAGGACCGCTCGCCGGACTCGATGCTGCTGCGTCAAGGTGGCCTGACACTCGACTTGCGCACCCACCGCGCCACCGTCGACGGGCGTACCGTCGAGCTGTCGGCGCGGGAGTTCGCGTTGGCCGAGACGTTCATGCGGCACCCGGGCCAGGTCCTCAGCCGAGAGCAGCTGCTCAGCCGAGTCTGGGGATACGACTTCGACCCGGGCTCGAACGTCGTCGACGTCTACGTGCGGTATTTGCGCCGCAAGCTCGGTGGCGAGCGGTTCCACACGGTTCGGGGCGTCGGTTACCGCTTCGTCGGCGACGAGTCCGACGCGGTGGAGGAGCCGGTGGGTCCGGCGCCTCGCGCCGACTGAGGCCGAAACAACAGTGGCACCAGCGCTGCGCTGGTGCCACGGTGCTGAGCTGAGCGTGCCAGGGCCGCCGTGCCGCGCCAGGGTCATCGAGGCGACGACGCGCTGTTCGCCGAGGCCGGGCTGGCCGGGGTGTTCGCCGAGGCGGCCGTGTTCGCCGAGGCAGCGGTGTTCGCGGAAGCCGCGGTGTTGGCCGACGCGGCAGAGCTGGCCGAGGCGCTGGTCGCCGCCGAATCCGACTGCGACGAGTCACCCGGCGAGACGGGGCCCTCGATGCTCGGCGACGACGGCGGAGCGTCGTCGCTGAACGACGGAGCCGCGACGACGGCACCAGCACCGATGCCTACCGCAGCCAGCGCCCCGACGGCGACCCACTTCTTCTTCTTGACCTTCACGACGTTCCTCCTTGCCGGTGAGCAACACCGGAAACGTTGCTGTTCGGTGCTGACATCCTCAGTTTCGACAGGCCGGGTGAAGCTACGAGGAGAGCCGGATGAGAGAGCTCTCAGATTCGCGTCGAGCCGGCCCCGAGCCACTGCTCGGCCAGCTCGATCCGCTCGACCGTGGCGGCCTGCCAACCAGGCTCCTGGGCGCGATACGGCCCGGTGGCCAGCGACATCAACACTCCGGCCGTGCGGGCGTACAACTCGCGCCGATCAACCTGCAGTTCGAACCGCTGCGTCCACTGGGTCAGCGCGCTACGCGCGGCCGCGGCCGCCGGCTCGCGAGCGGTGATGCTCAGATGGGCCAGCAGGCACGCCAGGTCGTCCGCGCGGCGGCCGGGGCCGATCGTGTCGATGTCCAGCAGGCCGGTCACGGCGCCGTCGGCCACCAGCAGTTGTGCCTCGTAGAAGTCGCCATGGGTGGGCTCGTCGCCATCGGGGTCATCGGCGATGGCCGCCTCGATCCTTCCGGCCACATCGTGCACTCTGGCGCTGACCTGCGGGTACGCAGAGGCCACGACGCCGGCGTAGTGCACGGCGTGCGCCGACCACGCCCGGCGCCGAGGCAACTCGGCGACCTGCGCCGGGAACAGGTCCAGCACGGAGAGCAGGTCGTCGGCGCGCACCGGCACCGGGTGCGGGCCCATGAGCAGGGACCCCAGCGACGTTCCGGTCAGGGCTTCGAGCGCGATCACGCCGTCCGCGCTGGTGCCCAGGACGCGGGGCACCGGGACGCCGGCCTCGGCGAGCAGGCGGTGCCGATACTCCACGTCGGCGACGGCGCGCGGCCGCAGAACCTTCAGGAACATCCGCTGGGTACCGGCGCCGAAACGGACCTCGACCACCGCCCGTTTCCGGGGGCGGTAGGCGACGACGCGTACCTGCAGGCCCTCGGGATCATGGCCCATGCTGCGAAGCAGCTCGCGCACCGTGGAGTCGAAGGTGACGCCGGGAAGTCCCGGGAGCTCGGGGTCGAACGGGAACCGCCACACCTGGACGTGCCGGTCGCCGTCGGTGACCACCGGACCCGGCGGAGGTGCCCCGGTCGAGGTGCTCGCCCCGAGGGTCTCCACCCGTTCGCCGTCCGGCCAGGCGACGGTGGCGTTGTACGACACCGTCGTGCGATCCGACGGACGATGATCGACGTCGCGCAGCGACCAGTGCAGCAAGCGTCCGCCCGCGGGTTCGATGGCCGCGGTGAGCAAGTCCGCGGCGTCGGCTCCCGTGAGCAGCTCCAAGCCGTCGTCAGTGGTCGTAGGCACGATTCAAGCATCACCACCGCTGGTAAGCGACCGATGAGCCGTCGATGAGAGAACTCTCATCGACGTTGTGCGACCCCACCACATCACCGACTTCGCGACCGGGACAGGCAGGATAGGGAGATGACGACGCATGACGATGCCGCCACGGCCATGAGCTCCCTGGCTGACGAGTACTGGGAGCACGAGCTCGAAGCCCACCCGCTGTACGCCTCGTTCCTCGGGGACCACCGCTACGACGACCGCGCCGACGACTACTCGGTCGAAGCCGACATGGCCAAGCGGGAGCGGTATCTCACCCTGCGCGGCCGGCTGGCGGCCGTCGACGAAAATGCCCTGAACGACACCGACCGCGTCACACGAGAACTGCTGCAGGGCGAGCTCGACGACGCGATCCGGCGGATCGACCTGCGCCTGGTCGAGCTGACCGCCGACCAGATGCAGGGCGCGCACGCCGAACTGCTGATGATCGCCGGGCAGCTGCGGGCCCCCGAGCCCGAGCATGCCCGCAACGCGGTGAGCCGCATCTCGGCCATGGCCACGATGCTCGACCAAGCGGCCCAGCGCTACCGCGACGGCGCCGCGGCCGGGCGGACCCCGGCGGCGATCAACATCACCCGGTCAATGCATCAGGTGGACGGCTACCTCGCCTCACCCCTCGAGGACGACCCGTTCGTGTCGCTGGCAGGTCCCGAGAACTGGGACGGTGAGCAGGAGTGGCGCCAGGAGCTGGCCGAGGCCGTGCGGCACACGCTGCGCCCGGCATTCGCTCGCTATCGCGACGTGCTCGCCACCGAACTCGCCCCGGTCGCCCGCCCCGACGAGCAGGCCGGCTTGTTGCATTTACCCGAGGGCGAGCAGATCTACCAGACGCTGATCGAACTGCACACCGGCCTGCCGTTGAGCGCCGACGACCTGCACCGCATCGGCCTCGAGCAGGCCACCGAGACGATCCGGGCCGAGTTCGCCGAGGTGGGCGAGCGGGCCTTCGGCACCTCCGATGTCCGGGCGATCTTCGATCGCCTGCTCAACGACCCTGACCTGCGGTACAAGGACGGCGACGAGATCGTGCGGCAGGCGACCCGGTGCCTGGACGCGGCGCAGGCCGAGATGGCCGCGTGGTTCGGCACCCTGCCCGCCGCGCCGTGCGTGCTCACGCCGGTCCCGGAGTACCTGGCGCCCGACGTGCCGCCCGCGTACTACCTGCCGCCTGCACCCGACGGCAGCCGGCCGGGGGAGTTCTTCGTCAACCTGCACGCGCCGACCGAGCGCGGCCGGTACTCCACCGCGTCCATCGCCTACCACGAGGCGATCCCGGGCCACCACCTGCAGTTGGCGATCGCCGCCGAGTCCGCCGACCTGCCGGAGTTCCGGCGGCTGGGCATGGGGCACACCGCCTTCGTCGAAGGCTGGGCGCTGTACACCGAACGCCTCGCTGACGAGATGGGCCTCTACGCCGACGACCTCGACCGGCTGGGCATGCTGTCCTCCGACGCCTGGCGAGCATGCCGGCTCGTCGTCGACACCGGGCTGCACGCGCGCGGCTGGAGTCGTCAGCAAGCCATCGACTTCATGGTCGAGCACATGCCGGTCGATCTCGACACCATCACCGTCGAAGTCGACCGCTACATCGGTATGCCTGGTCAGGCACTGGCCTACAAAGTGGGCCAGCGTGAGATCCTCAGCCTGCGTGAGCAGGCGCGACGCGAGTTGGGCGACGCCTTCGACGTGAAAGGCTTCCACGACGCCGTGCTCGGTGCCGCGACCATCAGCCTGCCGGTGCTGCGGCGTCGCGTGCACGAATGGGTGACTCGCGTACGCGGCTGACCGTTCGTCGACACCACGACACGTGATCATGCGCGATGACCAATTAGGCTGACCGCATTGACCCGACGAGCAGATCGGGCCATGACACATACGGGAGGAGTTGTGTCCGCCGTGCAGACGGACGGATCAAGTCATTCAGGCGTTCTGACCAGTAGGTGCGGTGATCGTCGGTGACCACCGCACTGGCCCTTGTCGCCGTCTTCGTTCTCACCTTCGGGACCGCCTACTTCGTCGCTCAGGAGTTCGCCTACGTCTCCGCCGACCGGGTGGAGCTCTCGCGGCTGGCCGCGGCCGGAAACAAGCGCGCCGCTTCGGCGATCCGGGTCATGGAACGGCTGTCCTTCATGTTGTCGGCTGCCCAGGTCGGCATCACCGTCACCGGCTTGCTGGTCGGGTTCATCGCCCAGCCTGCGTTCGTCGATGTCATCGACCCGGCGCTCTCGGCGGTGGGGGTCCCTGACGTCGTGGTGTCCGGCCTGGCCGTGGCGATCGGCTTCGGCCTTGCGACGGCGGTGCAGATGCTGCTGGGCGAGCTGTTCCCGAAGAACGTCGCGCTGGCCACGCCGGAGCGGCTGGCGATGCTGCTCGCGCCGTCGACCCACGTGTATCTCGCGGTGAGCGGCCCGCTGGTGCGGATCTTCGACAACTCGGCCACCTGGATGTTGCGCAAGGTCGGCATCGAGCCGGTCGAGGAGTTGCACCATGGTGCGACCCTGGAGGAGCTCGGGCACGTCATCGGCGAGTCCCGAGAGCAGGGATCGTTGTCGCCGCAGATGTCGCGTCTGCTCAGCCGAGCGTTGACGTTCTCGGACCATACGGCCGGGGAGGCGATGATCCCGCGGCCCGACGTCGTCAGCGTGGGTCGGGACGAGCCGGCGGCCGCGGTGATCGATCTGATCACCGAGTACGGGCATTCGAACTACCCGGTCTTGGGCGAGAGCACCGACGACGTCGTCGGTGTCGTCGGCGTGCGTGAGCTGATGTATCTGCCCGAGGTGGACCTGGCCCGCCGGCCGGTGGGTGACCTCGTCCGGGCGGCGCTGCTGGTCCCGGACAGCCTGGCCCTGCCCGCACTGGTGCAACAGATGCACGACGCCGACGACGAGTTCGCCGTCGTGGTCGACGAGTACGGCGGTCTGGCCGGGATCGTGACCTTGGAGGACATCTCAGAGGAGCTGCTCGGCGAGATCACCGACGAGACCGATCGACAACCGACGCTGGCCACCCGGCACGGGGAGTGGTGGCGCGTGGACGCCGGGCTGCGTGTCGACGAAGCAGTCGAACAGACCCGGCTGCCGCTGCCGGAGTCCGACGACTACGACACCGTCGCGGGCATGATCGTCGCGGCGTCCGGCCACTTCCCGGTACCCGGTGAGCGGCTGACGCTACCGGCGGCGCCGCACGACGACGCTCGGCTGATCGACATCGAAGTGCTCACGGTCTCGCGGCACGTGCCGGAGTTCGTGTTGATCAAAGAACGCCTCGACGTCAAGGGTGAGCACGTCGCCAGTGCGGGGGCCGAGTCGTGAGCCCGATGACGGCGATCGCCGTGACCCTGGCCCTGTTGGCGGCCAGCGCGTTCTTCGTCGCCACGGAGTTCGCGCTCGTCGGCGCCCGGCGGCACCGGCTCGAGCAGGCCGCGGCCGAAGGGCGACGCGGCGCCCGAGCCGCTCTGCACGGCGTTCGCGAGCTCTCGCTGATGTTGGCCGGTGCGCAACTGGGCATCACCATGGTGATGATCGGCCTGGGCATGGTGTCCGAGCCGGCCTTCCACCACCTGCTGGAGCCGCCGCTGTCGGCACTGGGTCTGCCGTCGGGGGTCGCTGACGTGGCGGCCCTGGCGGTGGCGCTGGTTGTCGTCACCTACCTGCACGTCGTCGTCGGTGAGATGGCGCCGAAGTCGTGGGCGATCGCTCATCCCGAGCGCTCGGCCATGCTCCTCGCGCCGCTGTTCCGGGCGTACACGGCGGGCGTGCGCTGGGCGTTGCAGTCGATGAACGCGACGACCAACGTGCTGGTCCGGCTGGTTCGATTGACCCCGCGCGACGAGATCACCACGGTGCGCAACCGCGAACAGATCCACCAACTCGTCAGTGAATCTCAGCGCCTGGGCCTCATCGGCGACGACGATCACGGTCTGCTCACCCGGGCACTCGGGGCGCCTGAGCAGCCGGTGCGCACCGTCATGGTGGCGGCGGCACAGATCGTCTCGGTGCCGGCGACGGCCGGCCCGCAGGAGGTCATCGACGTCGGGCGCGACAGTGACCGAACCCGGGTCGTCGTCCGCGATGAAACCGGCGACGTGGTCGGCGCCGTGCACGTGCGCGGCGCGCTGATCGCCCGGAACCGTGGCGCGGCGTGGACGGCCGGTGCGGCCGCCATGCCCGTGCCCAGAGTCGCGCCCGACGACGATCTGGCCCACGTGGCCGAAGTGCTCCAGGGCGCGCGGTCTCAACTGGGTGTGGTCGAGGACCGCGACGGGACCGTGGTGGGTTTGGTCAGCATGGACGACGTCGTGACGGCGGTGTTGCTGAGTTGACGGCGGTCTCGTGGATCGCGCTGCTCACCGACTACGGTCGGCGGGACGGGTTCGTCGCGGCCTGTCACGGTGTCATCGCTCGCATCGCGCCGTCGGTCCGGGTGATCGACATCACCCATGACGTCCCGCCACAGGACGTTCGGCACGGCGCGGCGGTCTTGGCGCAGACCGTGGGGTACCTGCCGCCGTCGGTGATCGTCGGCGTCGTCGATCCCGGTGTCGGCACCGGCCGGCGGGCGGTGGCGCTGGGCGCCGGTGACCACGTTCTGGTCGGTCCCGACAACGGGCTCCTCACCTGGGCTGCTGATGCGTGCGGCGGCGTCCATCGCGCGGTCGAGCTGACGTCGCCGCGGTTCCACCTCGACACCGGCGCCACCACGTTCGACGGCCGGGACGTGTTCGCGCCGGTGGCCGCACACCTGGCCGGAGGGCTCGCGATGACCGACCTCGGTCCCGAGCTCGCGGCCGATGACGTCGTGCGGTTGCCTGACCCGTGGGTGCGCGTGCAGGACGGCCGGTTGGAAGCCGAGGTGCACGTCGTCGACCACTTCGGCAACGTCGCCCTGGCTGCGCGCGCAGCAGACCT
>JAJYTA010000161.1 GCA_021793295.1 Actinomycetes bacterium | reverse complement strand
CCGGTCCGCGTCGGGAGCGGTCGGGCTGTCGGGAGCGGTCGGGCTGTCGGGAGCGGTCGGGCTGTCGGGAGCGGTCGGGCTGTCGGGAGCGGTCGGGCTGTCGGGACCGGTCCCGCCCGGCCACCCCGCCAGGTCGGCGCCCTCGTCGGCTCGGGTTCCGTCGTCGACGGGAGAGCTGCCCGGGGGTGTGGTGCCGGGGTCGGCGGTGCTCACCGACGCGGGGGAGCGGCGATGCGGGGTCCGTTCCCGACGATCCGCTGCTCGTGCGCCCGCAGTGCCGCCTCGGTGCGGGAGCTCGCACCGAGCTTGGCCAGGATGTTGCTGACGTAGCCTTCGACGGTACGGATGCCCAGGCCGAGCTCGGCGGCGATCTCCTTGTTGGCGGCGCCGCGTGCGACGAGCGACAGCACCTCGATCTCCCTGGGCGTGAGCGAGATGGCCGGCTCCCGCTCGTCGCGCCACCGCCGCTGGAGGCGCTGGGCCACCTCGCGGTCGAGGACGGTAGTCCCCTTCGACACGGTCACGATGGCCTCGGCGAGCTCTGTCCGGTTGGCCGTCTTCAACAGGTAGCCCGCTGCCGAGGCGTCGAGGGCCGCCGAGATGTACGCGTAGTCCGAGTACGCGCTGACCACCAGGCAGCGCGTGTCCGGGACGCGCTCAGCGGCCGCCCGCAGGACGGCGATGCCCCCGGCGCCGGGCAGCTCGAGGTCGACCAGGGCGACATGCGGCCGGAGCGTCGTGAGCATGTCGATCGCCGAGTCGGTGTCGTCGGCCTCGCCGACCACGCGCAGCCGGCCCTCGGACTCGACCAGCTCCCGCAGGCCGGCACGCACGAGGGCGTGGTCCTCGACGATGCCGACGGTGATCGTCGGCTGGGGGTCGCCCGAGGCGTGCTGGTGTCCGTCGAGGCTGGTCACGATGGCCCCAAGTCTACGTCCGGCCCGGGTCGGGAGCCCCGGGCCGACAGGTCGCCGCGAGCGCGGGCGTCGCCCTGGTGCGTGGGGCTCCCGGTGGCCGACGTGTGGCGGTCTCGATCGAGGCCGGGCCGTCCGTCCGCCTGCCTACGGCGCGCTCGGCAGGGTCACCGATCGGACCCCTGGCCCAGGGTGCCAGAGATAGGCGTAGATGCCGTCGGCGTGCGCGACCGGGATGGCGCCGAGGTGGACGCGGACGAAGCGGGCCAGGCGCAGCGTCTGCTCGGCGGTCGCCACCACGAAGCCCTGGCGCGGGACGAGGACGAACAGCACCTCGCGCTCGCGCACGAGGACCACCTTGCCTCCCGGTGTCGCTCCCAGGTACGAGTAGACCCAGAGGCGACCGGCAAACCTGCCCACGACGCCGTTGGAGGCGACGACCTCGGCGTCAGCCGGGGTGTGCGCGAGCACGTTGGCGAGGACGGACGCGCTGGCCGGTGGGATCTTGGCGAACTTCGCCCTGGCTTCGGGTGCGAAGCGGGCCGACAAGCTGACCACCTGGGCCAGGGCTGCTGCGCCGACGAGCACGCCGACGACCGCGACCCATGCCGAGCGTCGTGCCAGCACCCACCGCATCGCGACGAACGAGCCCACCGGGACGAACAGGAAGACGGCGAGCTCCTGGTAGGAGGCGATCGGCGAGATCACCGTCGGGCTGTGGTTCAGCACGCTCGGCAGCAGGATGACGATGCTGACGGGCAAGCCGATCGTCGTCGCCACGCCGAGGAGGCTGGACCCGGCGACGAAGTGCCAGACATCGCGCCACCGGCTGGCCACGGTCCGCAACGCCGTCGACGGGTGCTCGAGCACTCCGGCGATGACCGCGCTCAGCGTGACCGTGGCACCGGGTTTGACGTGGGCCAGATAGCCGTAGTTGGTCGACAGCTGGCTTCCCGTGTCGAGCCCGAGACCGCTCAGGACGGCGACCCATGCCACTCCGATCGCCAGCAGGGCCGCGCCTTCGCGCCACAGACCCCGGCGCGCGACGAGCAGGGTGACGGCCAGGCCGACGAGGACGATCGACTCGACGGCACCGCAGGAGAGCGCGAGGACGACCCAGATCCACGGGTGGCCGCGCTTCGACCAGAAGCCACGTGCGGCCAGAAGGGCGAACACCGCGGCGAGCGCCTGGAGGTGGAAGTCGAAGGCGTCAGCCCACCAGATCCACGGATCCGCGACCAGGACGACGAGCGCCCCGGTCGCCAGCACCACGTCGCGCCGGCGTACCGTCCCCGAGCTCGTCGCCAGTGCGCTCGTCTCGCGCTCGCCCGACGAGACGAGGTCGAGCACCCAGGCGAACGCCACCGCCTCGCCCGCGACCGTGGCGACGTCCTGGACCACCAGCAGCGTGATGCCGTGGGGGAACACGAACCACAGGAGCGCGAGCGGGTAGGTGATCAGCTCGAAATGGTTGGTGAGGAAGGGGGCGGTGCGGTAGAGCGTGCCTTCGGGGTCGAGGTGGCCGTGGGCGATCGCCACCCAGGCCTGGTCGAACAGCGCGAAGTCCGAGGTGAGGTCGAAGTGGCCGTAGAGGTAGGCACTCTGGCCGAGCAAGCCTCCGAGCTGGAGGAGCAGAAGGCCCAGGCCTGCCCACCAGAGGACGCGCACCGCTCGGGGCCACCGGTGGCGTGCGCTCCGTGCACGATGAGCAGGGGCGGACCTCACCGAGACGAGCGCGCCGGACGCTCGATCGGACGCTGGCGAGCTGTCCCCGACACCACTCGAGCGAACCCTCAGGCGACGGCGTGCGCGGGGGGCGTCAGCATGGCGTCGGGCACGAGCACAGCCGGCCAGGCAGGACCGGTCATCGCGATGGGTCGGTCGACGTTCCGGTCGTTCCGGTCGTTCCGGTCCCCGTCTCTGGACCCGCGGTGGGCGCCGGGGTGGTCCCGAGGAAGGCGATCTGGAGCTGGGCGTCGTTCCGCCTGGACGAGGAGCCTTGGATGGTGAAAGCGGACGAACTCGGCGACGGCCTCGAGATCCCCGCAGCGTTGGGCTTCGACGAGCGCTCGGCCAGTCCGCTCGTCGCGCTGGTCGCCCTGCCCGCCATCGCTCGATGCCAATGCCACGCGCCCCGACTCCCCTCACCTGAGCCCGCTCCCTCGGCCTAGCTGGCGGAGCGTACCAGGCGAGGATGCCGAGATGGCGCGTGGCAGTGACCATCCTCAATCGGGCTCGTCGTGTTGTGGTGCCGGGTGGCGCCAGGGTCGGCGACTCGGCCATAGACATCCAGCGCCGGGGCCCAGTGCCCCGCTTGCGGGCCTCCGGGCCGGACTGCCGGAGACGACGAGCACACGGCACTCTTCGGTTCCCGAGCCAGAAGTTCGGGGGACAGCGGTCATCACTCCTCCTTCGTTCCGGCGGCGGCGGACACCCGCTCGCAGCAGCGGGCGAGCGAGACGAGGATCGGATCAGCGGTCTTCACCCAGCCGTAGGGCCGGGGGCTCTCGTTCCGGTCTTTGGTCTACTCCCGGATGCCCGTTTCGGGAGCGGCGACGCTCGTGTGCGCCCGCGCTTGATCTTCTTCGTGACGAGCTCGCCGATCGACCGCTCCACCATGTCGGGCCACGAACCCGGCGTCGGGGTGAGGGGGCGGGCGGAACCGTGGGTTGCGCCGCAGCCACCACTGGGTGCGTGCAACGAACAACCCGCCGACCGGGAACCACTTGACCCCACCCACGAGGGCCTCTCCGGCCAGGAGGTCTGCGATCACCTCGAGTGCGATCTGCCCTGGCAGGCGGCCGCTGGGATGGACGCCGTCGCAGGTCGCTCCGTCCGACGACCCTCGTCGGGCTGCGCACGCGCCTACGGGGCTCAGGCCCCGCCGGCTTCGCCCACCGGGGGATGTCGCCTCAGCGTGGTCGGCGTGGCCCGAACGCCGTCGGGTCGGCCCCGGTTGTGGGGCCGACTTGGCCGGTGGCGGTCGAGTCATCGCTGGCCGGCGTGACTGCGCTGCTCGACGGCGACGGCGACGGCGGTATCGACGGGTGCGGCGAGGCAGCGGTGGGTGTCGAGCTGGCCGTCGGGGCGCCTCCGCCCTCGGGCGGTTCGACGAAGGCCAGCGCCAACTGGGCAGTGTTGTCCGCTGTCCGTAGGAGGAGCTGGGCCACGAAGTCAGCGGAGATGCCCCAGGGCAGCGAGGCGGCCGACGTCGAACTGGCCGTCGGTGCCTGCTTGCTCAAAACGACGGTCGTTCCCCGGAACAGGTAGCCCGGATCGCCGGTCGTCCCGGTCGTGGAGGCCAGGACGCCCCGAAGCTGCACCTCCGTGCCGTCGGCTGCCGTTACGTCCACTACCAGCACCCCGCTGGCGGGGGCGACGCACGCCCCAGTGAGCACCGACACCGCCGTGCCCGGTGTATCGGCCGTAGGGGTGGTCAGCGTGGCGGAGCCGTGGAAGACCGGATCGGTCGATACGTTGGCCAGGGTCACCGGCCGGGTTTCGAGCAGGTCGACGACGGTCCCGCTCAGCGGCGGCGCGGTGGGGATCGGGCCGGGGGTCGCGCCGGGGAAGGCGGCCAGCCACGGGCAAGGAGCGACCGCCGGGTTGGTCGCCACCGAAGTGCCCACGGGAGCCCCCACGGCACCGGCACCCGAGCCCGTACCCGCCCCGGTGCCGCCGACCGGCGTGCCCGAGCTGGTCGGTGTCTTGCTGGGCTGTGTCGCACTGGCCAGCGCCACCCACGACGGCACGTGCACCGCCGCCGAGGTGCCGCCGTTGGTCGTCGCCGGCGACGGCGCCGTCTCGGCGTGCACCGCCGGCGAGGTGCCGCCGTTGGTCGTCGCCGGAGATACCGCCGGTGCCGGTGCCGGTGCCGGTGCCGGTGCCGTCTCGGCGATCACCGACATCGTGACGGGCGCGGAGGACGATCCCGCCCTCGAACGCGACGCCCCGAAGTCGTGCGTCGGTGAGACCCTCGCCGGAGCTGCCCGGGTCGCGGCCGGCGTTCCGCCGGCGGCTGCGGTGGCGGCTGGACCCGGGGAAAAGGTGGCCGTGGCGACTGCGGCCACGCCTGCCACCACCGCCAGCAGTGATCCGCGCGGGTTCGGTGCACCTGTCACCGCAGCCTGAGCCTGCGGGCTGGTCGCCACCTGCACAGCCAGCTGGTTCACGCTCTGGTGAAGCCTTGCGAGGGCCTGCCCGGCTGTTGGCGCTGCCGGGGCAGCGCCGCTGGCCGTCGCCACCGCAGGACTGGAGCCGGTGCCGTGGAGCGGCCCGACGTGCGCTAGCCGGCCGGGAAGGTGCCGCAGCACCGTGTGCACCGCCAGCGGCGCGCCCACCACCGCTCCGAGCAGGCTCCGGACACCGCGCAGACGGCGTTGCAGGGTGACCCGAGCCCGATGCACCCGGGCCCGGGCGTTCGCCTCGGTGATCCCCAGTTGATCGGCAACATCGGGGTAGGGAAGGCCATCGACGGCGTGCAGGACGAAGCTGCTGCGCTGAGAACGCGGAAGGCGGTCGATCGCCGACAGCACCGTCTCCAGCACTACCGGGTCCGACACCACGTCGGACCAGTCCGGCGTCACCAGCTGATCACCGGCCAAGCGTTCCGGCAGCTGCCGCTGGCTCGTACGACGGGCGCCGTGCGTGGCGCACACGTTGGAGGTGATGAGGCTGAGCCAGGCGGCGAGCCGGTAGTCGCCGCCGAAGCGGTCGATGGCCCGCAGCGCCCGCTCGAAGACCTCCTGGACGACGTCCTCGGCTTCGACGCGGCTGCCCAGCCTGCGCTCGGCCTGCGCCAGAAGCGTCGGATAGTGGTCGGCCACGATGCCGGCAAAGGCGTCGGGATCGCCGGCTTGGTGCGCCTCGACCAGCCGGCGGTCCCGCTCGGGGCTTCGACGGTCGAGGTCCTGGGGTGCGATCGCCATGCTGCTCGACTTCCCTTCCTCGCCTTCCACCGGGACTTCCCGCTCGCCCTCAGGCACGTGGAGGGGTCCCGCCTCGGCTGCACCACCACCCGGAGCACCGCGTCACGACCGGGGTGCCCGCGCGCCAGCAACGATACCGCTCCCGCGACCGTACTTTCCCCGTCGGGCCACGGCAACGACCGCCATGCCCGTTGCCGGATCGGGCCGGAGCGGAGCTGGACCACTCCCGCGCGGGGCACCCCCGTGCGGGAGTGGCTGACGTTCGGGCCGAGGACGCTCGCGTCGGGGCGCGGCCGACCCCGCTCGACGCCGATCGAACCCATGTGTCACAGAGATGCGCGTTCGGCGGTTGAACCACCTGTAGCATCGAACTCCGTCTCGCCGACCGTCGCGCCATGGCGCCGCGGCCGCGTGGGGCGAGGTGACCATCCAGCGATCCAACAAGGAGAGCAAGTGAGAGAACATCCGTCGGGAGCACGCCGATGGGCGGTAGGGGGCTTGGCAGCCACCCTGGCGCTCACCGGTGCCAGCGTGCTCGGGCTGAGCGGGGTCGCAGCAGCGGCGCCCGCCGTTGGCTCCTCGGTGAGCGCATCCTCATCGCCGAGCATTCGCCCCACCGGTACCAACCAGGCGGCGGGCGACCTCGTCGTCACGATGACCCCGGGGAGCACGTGTGCCACGGGCGACACGATCAGCCTCGCCGTCACGGACTCGGCGAAGGCGGCCACGGTCGACTTCACTGGGAACCCGACGGTGACCCCGTCGAACACGCCAGGGACCGTCCCGCCGACGGTGGGAACCGTCACCGGCGCCGGTACGAACGCCATCAGCGTGCCCATCACCTGCGGTGCGGGTGCCACCACCTACGCCGCCGGTGAGACGTTCACGTTCTCCAACATCGCCTACAACACGACGGCCGCCGCAGTTGGCGGTGTGCTGGTGACCGCCACCTACGACACCACGACCCTGACGCCGACGACGGGCGTGTCCAACGCCACCGTCACCACCGGCGTGCCGGGCGTCGCCATCTACGCGACGGCGGCATCTCCGACCATCGGGGCCGGCACTTCGGGCGGACAGGCCGCTGCCGACCTGCAGGTGCAGCTGGCCAGCCAGGGCACCTCGTGGCAGTCGGGCGACCAAGTGAGCATCACCGTCGGAGACGGGGCGAATGCGAACTGCACGACGTCGAGTGACACCGTCGCCTTCTCGGCCGCTCCCAAAGTCACCGCCTCGGTGACCGCCGGGCAGGCCTCGCCGGTCCCGACGTTCTCCACGCCGACGCTGGCCGCTACCGGCCCGTGCGCCGGCACGTCGGTCGACAACACCGCGGTGCTGACCTTCACCAACAGTGGGGCGATCATCGGGACGAACGCTCTCAACGCCGCGCAGCCGCCGGTGATGATCAACATCTCCGGCGTGTCCTACACCGTCGGCTCGGGTGCGGCCAAGGGCCACGTCTACGTGGGCGTCTCCTACACCAGTGCCGGCAATACGACCTCGGTCGCGGCCAGCAACAATCCGTACATCCCCGGTGCGGGGCAGCCGCCGTACGTCGGTGGGCCCTCGAACGCCCTCATCAGCGACGTGCTGGTCAACGCCAACAACCCGGCCGTGGGCCTGGTGCCGGGCGCTCCTGACGCTGCGATCAGCCCGATCGCCGTCGTGGAGACCCAGGCTGCGGTGATCGGCAAGGGCTTTGTCTGCGTGACGCTGAACAACGGCACATTCGATGCCAGCAGCACCCCGACCGTGGCTGCCAGCGGTGGCGGAGCCGCCGTCGCCAGCACCGTGGTGGGCATGGGCTCGAACGTGCTGAGCTTCCAGGTGACGACGGCCTCGTCGTCGGCAGCGGCCACCTACACGCTGTCGGGCCTGAAGGTCGATGCTCCGAGCGGCACGTTTGGCGCGATCGGCGCTTCGGTCACCACCGGTGCGAGCGCAGGCTGCAGCGGTAGTCCGCTGGTCGCCACGGCACCCCGGGTGTTCGCGGTCATGACCGCCATCCGTACCGCCGGCAGCACCGAGGACGCCACCGCCGCGCAGGCGCTGCTGACCGCCTACCCGGTCAATGGCGGCGCTGGATGCCCGAAGAACCTCGCTGCAGCAAGTTTCCTCGGCTCCCCGGCCCGTGCGGTCGTGCTGGCCACCAACAACACCTACCAGGACGCCCTGTCGGCGAGCTACCTGGCAGGCCGTCTGGGAACCGGCGTGCTGTTGACGTCACCGGGCAGCCTGTCGGCGTCGGCGGCCAGCGCCATCCGCATCGAGGGCATCACCGAGGTGTACGTGATCGGCGGTCCCGCGGCGATCAGCCCGGCGGTGATCAGCCAGGTCGAGGGTCTCACCGCCTACAACTGCGGCGGGAACACCCCGGTGACCTCCCTCGTCGGAGGCGCGGCCAAGGTGCAGGTGGTCGGCCCGATCTACGGGCAGACCGCTGACGGCACCGCCGCGGCAGTGGCCCAGTACTTCAACACCTCCGGGGTCGGGTCCGTGAGCGTGCCGGGTGCCTACGGCATGTACAACGACACCACGGGCAACAGCTCGTCGGCGCCGGCGACCACCGAGCCGCTGCGCACGGCGATCCTCGCCACCAACTCCGGCTTCCAGGACGCAGCGTCGGCCAGCGCGGTCGCCTACCAAGGCTTCCCGTTGCTGCTGACGCCCGGGGCGTCGCTCGGGTCGCAGGCCCAGCAGGCGATCGTCAACCTGGGGATCCAGCAGGTCATCGTGATGGGTGGCCCGCTGGCCATCTCGAACAGCGTGGTGACCCAGCTGCAGGGCATGGGTGTGTCGGTGCTCCGCATCGCCGGACAGGACCTGGGTGACACCTCCCAGATGCTGGCCCAGTTCGAGCAGAACACCGCCAACGTGGCCGGTCAGCTGGACGGCCTCGGCTGGGGTTCTTTGCATTCGAGCACTGTGCTGGTGGCTCGAGGCGACTACTTCAGCGATGCCATCACCGGCTCCGCTGTGGCCGGCGTGACGCACTCGCCGATCCTGCTCACACTGAGCCCGAGCTCCGTCTCGCCCTCGGTGATCACCTTCTTGAACAACGCCGGCTCCAACGCGGCGCAGTTCCCGGTGTACGTGCTGAACGTCCTGGGTGGGCCGTTGGCTATCACCCAGACGACGGTGAGCACGCTGTTCGCCGCCCTGGCCAACGGCTGACCTCACGCCGTGATCCACGGCTGAACAAGCCGCTGAGCCGATTCGGCCAGCAGGTTGCAGGAGGAGGGGCCTTCGGGCCCCTCCTCCTGCGCGTTCGCCCGACAACCGCGACGGGGTGCTTCGGGCGCGACGGGGTGCTTCGGGCGCGACGGGGTGCTTCGGGCGCGACGGGGTGCTTCGGGCGCGACGGGGTGCTTCGGGCGCGACGGGGTGCTTCGGGCGCGACGGGGTGCTTCGGGCGCGACGGGGTGC
>JAJYTA010000160.1 GCA_021793295.1 Actinomycetes bacterium | reverse complement strand
CAGTCGGAAGCTGGTGGTCAGGATGACGTGATGGGCGGCGGGCAGCGCGGATCCCGGCGCGGGTGGCAGATCACCGAGAAGGGTGAGTGACGGCGACCTGTCCGCGAGCGCGGCGAGTTCGCCCGGGGAGAGGCGGTGCGCTTCGTCGACGACGATGTGGCCGTAGGCGGTGTCGACGGAGTCGGTGACGATGACATCGTCGGCGTCCAGCGCCGACAGAACGGCGGCGACCCGACTGCGCAGCGGGCCGGACGGTGCGACGTAGGCGATGCCGGCCGCGCGGATCTCCGGGTGGCGGTGGGCGAGCCACGCGGCGCGGTGGAGTCCGGCCTGCGTCTTGCCGGTGCCGGGCCCGCCGCTGATGACGACCGGAGTGGCCGGGTCGGCGACGATGGCGTCGTACTGCTGGGCGGTGAGGGTGGCGGTGGCGGCGCGCATGGTGTCCGCGCGCCGCTCCATCTGCTCTCGTGCCGCGGCGCCGGTGCGGTCGTCGCCGTCGACGATCTCGTCGTGCAGCGCGGTGAGGCGGCCTGCGCGCTCGACGAACTGGCGCTTGAGCGTGACGGTCGACGGATCGGCTACGTAGAACGGCGCGGCGTGCCGGCTGTGCCAGGCGACGACGAGGGGCGTCTGGTCGTCGACGACGTCGCACCGGCCGACGTAGCGGCTCTCGCCGCCCTGATCGATCCGGCCGAAGATCAGCGGCTCACCGGCCGGGTCCGTGGCGCGCGCGTAAGCGCGGTCGAGAACGTCCTGTTCAACGGCCAGTTCGGGATGGGCTGCCACGGTCCTCCTTCTCGTCGCGCCGACTGTAATGGTCGGCGACAAGTCGAGTGTGATCGGGGCTGGGCACTTCGGTGGGCGGCTGTCCGGTTATCGAACTCAGGACAAATCGCCCACGTGTCATGGGTGTGTGCCATCGTGAAAAGTGAGCGAACGGGGGACGCTCATGTACTGCGGACGTTGTGGTGCCCACCTGGAAGATCGGGCGCGGTTCTGCTCCGCGTGCGGCGCACCGGTCGGTCGTGACAGCGCGGAGAAACCCAATGGTCGCCGACGCCGGCGGGGGACCATCGCGATGGCGATCGTGGCCGGGGTGACCACGGCCGGGGCGTCGTTGCTGGCGTTCGAGGTTTTCGAACGCAACCAGCCCGACGGGCCGCGAGTGCAGGTCGCCCAGGACGAGGAGATCGGCGGATCGTCCCCGCCCGCACAGCCGCCCGGTGAGTCGCCTTCCGAGGAGTCCGTGGAATCGCCGGAGGGCGGAACGACCGCGCCGAACACCGACGACGTGCCGAGCTTCGTCGACCTGCACGACCAGGTAGCCAGCGGCGTACTGATGGTGCAGGCGTCGACGTGTGAGGGCACCGGCGTCGGTTCGGCCTTCCTGGTGTCCGGCGATCGCATCGTCACCGCCGCCCACGTCGTCGCGGAGGCCGCCTCCGTCGCCGTCGTTCAAGACGATGCCACGTACGAAGCCGACGTGGTGGGCATCGACTCGACCAACGACATCGCCATCCTCGAGACGTCCGTCGCCCTCGCCGGCCACGAGTTCCAGCTGGCCGACGACGAGGTCGCCGCCGGGGAGGCGCTCGCCGTCATCGGACATCCACAGGGTGCACCGTTGACCATCACGTCCGGCACCGTCTCGCGGGCCGACGATGATCTGTGGCCGGACTTCCAGGTCGACGCCAGCGTCAACCCGGGCAACTCCGGAGGCCCGGTCGTCCGGGCGGACGGCGACGTCGTCGGCATGGCCGTGGCCAAGGACGGCGAAGCCGAAGGGCTGGCGTACGCGGTACGCAGCGAGGTGATCGCCGAAGGCGTCACGGACCCGAACGCGCTGCCGGCGCCCGACGTCGCGGAGTGCGACACGCCGCTGGGGCCGGATTCCGGTTCCGAACTGCCGGAGGTCCCCGCCGGTGACGAGCTGGAAGTCGCTGCTGCCGCGACGCTGGCGAACTACTTCGACGGCATCAACACCGGCGACTACGAATGGGCGTTTGAGCAGCTCTCGCCGCGACTGCAGGCCGGATCGTCGGTGGACTCGTTCGCTGAGGGTTTACTGACCAGCTACGACTTCGACTTCGCCGTTCACTCGGTGGAGCCGACGGACGACGGCGCCCTGGTGTGGCTGGAGTTCGTCAGCTTGCAAGCGGCGGAGTACGGGCCCGACGGCGAGTCGTGCACCCGATGGTCGCTGGACTACGAACTGGTGTGGGACGACGCCAGCTGGTTGCTGATCGATCGGGTGACCGGGCACGACGGCGCCGGGCACGCCCCCTGCACGTGAGTCACGTCAGCGGCCAGGTGTGGACGGGCTCGTTGGTGTGCATCTGGGCGCAATAGCGACGCAGCATCTCGCTCAGCGCCGACGATCGGTCGGCCCCGCTGTGCTGCTCTATCTCGTCCACCACGGCGGTCTGCCAGGTCGCGCCGGTCTGCCCGGTGACGCACCGCTGCTCGATGATCCCGAGTAGCCGTTCTCGCTCGTCGGCGTCCACGCCCCATCGTTCGAGCCCTTCGTGCGCCATCGGCAGCAGGAGCCGGAGCACCAGTTCGGTGGCCCGCACCCGGCCGACGCCGGGCCAGTACGCCATCGCGCCGATGCCGTCGCGCGCGGCGATCTCGAAGTTCTCTTTCGCGGCCGAGAACGACATCTGGGTCCAGATCGGGCGCTCGGCTTCGGCCAGCGTGCGGGTGAGGCCGAAGAAGAACGCGACGTTGGCCAGCACGTCGACGACGGTCGGGCCGGCGGGCAGCACGCGATTCTCCACGCGCAAGTGCGGCTTGCCGTCGACGACGGCGTAGATGGGCCGGTTCCACCGGTAGATGGTGCCGTTGTGCAGCGTCAGCTCGTCCAGGTTCGGCGTCTTGCCTTCGTCCAGGATGGCCAGCGGATCGTCGTCTTCACAGATCGGCAACAGCGCGGGGAAGTAGCGCACGTTGTCCTCGAACAGGTCGAACACCGAGGTGATCCAGCTGTCGCCGAACCACACCCGCGGCCGCATACCCTGCGCTTTCAGCTCCACCGGGCGCGGGTCGGTGGCCTGGACGAACAACGGGATGCGGGTCTCGTGCCACAGTCGCTTGCCGAACAGGTACGGCGAGTTCGCCCCCACGGCCAGCTGAATCCCCGCGATGGCCTGCGCGGCGTTCCAGTACGAAGCGAACTCCTCCGGGCCGACCTGCACATGGGCCTGCACGCTCGTGCACGCGCCCTCAGGCGTGATCGAGTCGGCGACCAGGGACAGCCGCTCCTTCCCGCCGATCTCGATGTGCAGGTCCTCACCCCGCGCGGCGAAGATCTGGTTGTTCAACAGGGCGTAGCGCGGATTGGCGCTGATGGCGTCGGCGGTGACGTGCTCGGGCATCAGCGTCGGCAGGATGCCGATCATCACCATCTGGGCTTTCGCGTCGGCGGCGCTCCGGTTCGCGGTGTTCAGGCTGGTCCGGATGGTGTCCTCGAACCCGGCGAACCCGCCGGCGGCGAGCACGCGCGGCGGCACGTTGATCTCGATGTTGAACTGGCCGAGCTCGGTCTGGAACCGCGGGTCCGCGATGGACGCGAGCGCGTCGGCGTTGACGTGCGCGGGGCTGAAATCGTCGTCGACGAGGTTCAGCTCGATCTCGAGACCGGTCAACGGACGTTCGACGTCGAACTGTGCATCACGCAGCATGCGGGCGAACGCGTCGAGGCAGCGGCGGACCTTCTCGCGATAGATCCGCCGGTCCTCACCGGTGAACTCGCGCGCGGCGACGTCCTTACCCATGGACACCACCTCCTCCGGTGCTGCATGGATCACGATACGCCGCGCTGCGGGGTGTTTGGAGTGGTTGGCGCTGTTGGATGGTGGGGTTGGTGGATTCGATGGTTGGTTGGTTTTAGGCGTCATAGCGCCCAAGATCAACCAACCATAAGCTCGGGGGCAGGTTTGGTGTTAGCCGGCTGGGAGCTCACCTGGTTGGGGCTCGCGCAAGCCGCGGTCGGTGAGTTGCTTGAGGTGCTCGAGCCAGCCCTCCGGGGCTGAGCGGAAGCCGACGGATTGGGTGGCGGAGAGCTCGACGGCTGCGTTGACGTCGGCGAACGTGAGGCCGCGAGCTTCCAACCACGCCGGGGCACCTGGGCTACTGAACTCGGGTGTCTCGTTGACGGCATAGACCATGTAGTCGGTGAGCCGGCGGTGCCCCCAGTGTTCTTGAGGGACGGCGAACGGGTCACCTGGCGGTGGCTCCGGCCCGAAGGCGTCGTACCAGATGTTGCGCAGCCACTCGTTGGTCATCCACTGCGTATCGCCCTCGGATGGGGGCGCGAATGACGAATCGCGAATGTGGGCCGCGAACTCATCGCGGAACGCGCGGTAGTTGCCCGTGGTGTCGTTGGCGAGCATCTCGGGAGCTTCCTCGCATGCCTCGACATAGAAGCTCGGTTCGTAAGTCGCCATCCCAAAACCGCTGGAGAAAAACGCTTTGAAGTTGCGGGATATGGGCATCATTCAAGATCCTCCAGGCGAATGTTGGCAGGGTGCGGCTGATCAACCGGAAAGCATGTCACGAGCTGCCAGGCAGGGCCAACGCGCTTAAACACGACGGTGGCCCCCGGGTCGATCCCTTCAGAGATCGGATCGAAGTTTGTGCCGTAGACGTGTGTGTTGCCGTTCTTCATGGCCAGCTTGCGAGCCGCAATCCAGTCTCTTTCCATCTCCTCCGTACTGGTTGCGGTGCCCCTGTAGCCAGATGCATCGCCAGCAACGAGACCTGCCGCGTCCGCGCTTACATGAATTCCAACACGTGTTTGTTCCTCTGCGAGGTTGGAGTTGAGGAATTCGTTGAGGTCGCCGTGGCTTTCATGTGCAACGCTCAGTAGAGCTTCGAGCGGCTTTGCCAGAGCCTCCACCGAAGTAAATCCTCCGGTCCTCGCGCCTGCCCAGTGCCTTGTCGAAACCGAGCCATCAGAATTGAGTCGCCAAGCGTTCTCTCCACGTGGGTCTAGGAGCCAGATGAGGCGCGCTAGTTGGTGCTCCTTGGGAATTTGGGGACCATGCCGTTCTGCTGCGTGACAACTTTCATTCTTGAGCAGCGCGATTGCTGCAGCGCGGTGATCCACGCTGGGCTCTTCCTCGTTCCGCTGCAGCACGTCGATGGCGGCCTGATCGGCGACAACACGCTCGATCCTCAGGCGACCGGCATTGTCGACAGTGAGTGTGATGCCGCCGTCCACGGATGCGATGAGGTCGCGGATGTACGTGCGAGCGAATCCGGCCGGAAACTGGTTGGCGAATGCGTCGACGTCGCGAACAGCGATGGTTGTGGGTTCCAGTGGCCCAAGAGCGACGTTGACGCCGTGGTAGGGAGCGAGCAACCCAAGTAGTTCGTGGACCTCAGCGAGGTACGTGCGTCGTCCGTCGCTCAGGGCACGGACGACGTTGGTCTCCATCTGTCCGCCGATCGCCAAGATCTGGTCCGTGAGGTCGTTAAGGCCGGGCACGCGGACGTTGACGAGCACGCGAGCGACGTCGTCGACCTCCTTACGAGCCTCGTGCCCGGCGTCGTCAGCGCGGCGCTCCAGCTCCACGCAGGTGCGAAGCAGGCCCTCGATCGTCGCGCGCAACTCGCCGCGCATGGCCGTGCCGGCGTTGTCTGCCATCCTTCACCTCCCTGCGCGGTGACAGGCGAGGATACCGGTCGTCACGTCGCCAGCGAGTGATCCGGTGACGGCGTCGCGCGGCGGATCGCTTCGAGACGTTTCGGCCACGACGCGTGGTCGCGGAACGGCGCGGCCAGCCAACGCAGCGGCCTCGGTAGCCGGCTGCCGAAATTGTCGTCGATCCAGGACGCAGCTTCGGCCGTGAGCGGCATGCCGATCGACGCCGCCAGAACGTCGTAGGTCAGTTCCTCCCGACGACGCAACCAGCTGTGCCACGCCAGCACCGCGAGCGCGCACGGGATCACGACGGGCAGCGCCTGCCACGTGGACAGCGAGAGGGCCACCTGTGCCGCGTTGAGCGCGATCACGGCGCCGACGTAGACGGCGACGATGCTGGCCCGGCGCCAGCGCCGGCCACGAGTGTCGAGGCGAGTCAGTCGGGCCACTTCGCGTCCGATGATCCCGCACGTCACCTCATACGGCTGGATAGCGACGTGGCGGGACAGGGCAAGCCGGAAGTGCTTTGGCGCACGCCGCCACAATCGCCAGTCCGGCCGGAAGCTGGTGATGTAGGCGGGGTCTCCGTGGGCGGCGCGTCCGCGTTCGAGTCGTTCCTCGGGGCACAGATGGACGACGTGGGGAGCGGTGACGCGCAAGGTGACTGCGGCATCGTCGGCGATGGCTTGCAGGCGCTTTGCTTCGGTCCACCAGGTTTCGTGGTCGTCGGCGTCGATGAGCGCGGCGAAGTCGGTGGTGTCGGTGTGCCACTGTTCGCCAGGCATGGCGCGTCGGACTCCTTCAGCGACATAGCGCTTGAGGCGGTCGCGGTAGCCGGCCGGTTCGGGGCGGTGGTGTTTGAGATCCGCGCTGGTGTTGGTGCCGCGCGCGGTCTTGAGTTGGCTGGGTGTCAGTTGCCGGGCACTACACCAGGTCGTCGTTTGGGCGTGCAGCTGACTGCCTGGAGGCGCGTCGTGCGTGGTCAGCGCGCGCATGGCCGGCGTCCACCGGGTGGTGCCCCAGTCGTCGCGTGTGACGGGGTAGGGATCGCCGGGCGCGGGGTCGGGGCCGAAGACGTCGAACCACAGGTCGCGCATCCACTCGTCGTTGGCCCACTGTGGGGTGTCCAGTGTCAACGGTCGATGCGACGACGAGCGGATGCAGCGGGCGAGATCGTCGCGCAGTTTACGCATGTGGTCGGGCAGCTTGTTGGCCGCGATGAGGCGGGCGGTGCGGGCACAGAAGTGCAGGTACTCCTCCGGGGCATGGCGTTGCATGAGCTGGATGAAGTGGATTCGCCGCCGGTAGTCCTCGTCTGGTGGCACGGCCGCCTCCTGGGTGTGGCTCGCGTGGGGTGAGTCGTCCTGGGTTGCTGAAGGTGCCGAGAAAGGCTCCTCTGTGACGCGTGAAGCATTGTATAGCTCTCATCGAGCAAGTGTGGGCGGAAGGGCGCATGTGGGATGAGACGCAAGCGCGAAGAGCCCCGGCGCGGAACCGCTCGAGCCACGCGCCGGGGCCTACCGGCTTCATTGGTGTTCCAGCACCTCCACCGGTGCAGTCACTGTACGTGCAAGCAAGTGTCGCCGGGGCCCCGACGGAAGACATGAAGAGCCCCGGCGCGGAACCGCTCAAGCCACGCGCCGGGGCCTGCCAGCTTCGCTGGTGTTAGAGCACCTCCACTGGCAGTTACTAGCGTAGAGGTGGGGGCCGGCACTAGCAACGCGTTGACGAGTAGTGATGCGTGGGTCACGATGGATGGAC
Organism: Actinomycetes bacterium; assembly: GCA_021793295.1. Classification (GTDB taxonomy): domain Bacteria; phylum Actinomycetota; class Actinomycetes; order Jiangellales; family Jiangellaceae; genus Haloactinopolyspora. Next base: position 1,877 of record JAJYTA010000160.1, on the reverse strand, counting down.
AACTACATCAGAGACTCCGCTCGATGTAGCCATCTAGGTGGTTCGCGAGCGGCTGTTAGAGCGGCTCTCGTGGACCTCCGCCAGTTGGTCTGGGAGGACCGATGAACCGCTCAAGCAGCCACGGAGACGTCGACAGTATGCAGGAGTGCTGGACACTCCGTATGTTGCGTCGTCTCCAGGAACACACCGAATTGGTGCGGAAGATCTACGAGGACCTACGCCCAGTGGGCAGGGGCTTCGTGAAGGTCGCCGTCATCCCGTTCGGGTGTTTCGCTGGTCTCGGTGTCCTCGAGCAGGTCGTTTCGCTACTGCGGTAGGTGTAGCGGCTCTCGTGGAGCGACAGGACCCGGTTTCGGCCGGGTCCTTCGTGCGTCAGTTGCCTATCGGGATCCGACTCGCGGGGTACATATGAGGCAGCCAATCGATCCGGCGACGCTCGGGGACGGGCCGTTTCTCCTGGTTTCTGAGGGCGAACTCCGCGAACGCGAGCAGGTGTTCGTTGACGTTGTTCACGGGCCGCTCGATGTTGAGGTCATCTCAGACACGCTGCGTTCCCAGTGGGGATGGCCGGCGGAGCGCCGTTTGAATCGGTTCCCCACCTGGCACGGCATGTCGCCGTACCTGTTGTGGGACGCCCAGGGTCGCAGTCCTTGGACGGTCATGCTTGCGCCGACGTCCCGGCGCGTCGTCGGTCTGGTCCAGGCGCTGATTCGGGAAGGTGTCTCACTCCGATCGTCCACCATCCATCTTGCGAGCTGGGCCGACGAGCATGTGGACCGCCTGTCGGCATTGCTGGAAAATTCCCGGAGCGAACTTTCGCCGGATCTCGACATGCCGCCATGGTTGCTGTCTTTCGATGACGCCGACGAAGCTGAGGCGAACCTGCAGGAGATCGAGTACGAACTCGGAGAGCGCGTGCTGCCCCCTGGGGAGAAATCGTTCGGAGCCGGGCCATGGATGGTGTACTCCGTTGGCCATCAAGGCGACGTCCATACTGTCGACGTTATTTTGGGCGATGCTCACCGATACTCGATTGCCGGGTCGATCCGACGGGAGTGGGGATCTGGCGACGACGTACTCGAACTGCGTGGGCAGTGGTGGGATGTCGGGGAGGACGGCCGAATCACTGTCTGGCCGGACGACAATCCGTTCGAGGTCGTGCTGATCAAGGTGGGTAGTGCCGTGGCCAGCGCTATCGCGGCGTACGAGCCCTATCACTGTTGCAGTCCGGGCATCTTCGACCTGCCCCGATGGCCCGATGACACTGCGCACCGCTTTGCTGCGGCGCTCAAGGCGCTCACATTGCCGCTGTCAACATTCGTCAGTTATTCGGTCCTGAGCCATGCGAGCCGATTGGAACGGCCCGATCAGCTCTCCTCAGCGCTCGAGGCACTGGCCCAACCTCCTGGGCGACGAGTAGATGCGGGGAGCGCGGCTGATCTTGTCGTGATCTGGGCCGCGCTCGAGGAATTGATCGGCACCGGGGACGCGAGGGCAGTCACGGTGGCGGAGGCAGGCGTCGCCGTCGAACTCGCAGGCGCGCAGGGGCCGCCTGAGTACGGCTGTCGGCGTGCCGGCCCATTTCATGTGGTCTGGTACCGCCACGAGCATCGAGACCGTGGTTCGTTCCCGCTGGGTGCGGTTGACCCCGCCGATCTGGCCGAGTTCGTCTCCTCAGCTGAATCCGGCTACCAGGTGCGGTCGGTCGCGATGTCGGCAGTGAACGACGATCACGCTGCGCTGACCGTCCACTATCGAAATGGCAAAGACACATCGATTCGTCGCGGCAGAGTCGAGTTGTCGACCGGACAGATCGTGCCGGAAACGCCCTGACGAATCTCCCGGACGCTGGGTGTGCGCGAACCTGTAGCACGGAA
>JAJYTA010000159.1 GCA_021793295.1 Actinomycetes bacterium | reverse complement strand
TCCGATCTCCGGACACCTGGGAGCCCGGCTCGACTCCGCGCCGCAGGGTGCTGCTCGGCGTCGACGGCTCGCAGCGCGGCGAGTCGGCCGTGGAGTACGCCTTCGCGCTGGCCGCAGCGAGGGGCGCAGGGATCGTGGCCGTCCACGTGATCAGCCTGCCCTATGCCTACCCGGCCGACCGGCCGCTGCGCAGCGACGTCGCGCACTTCGAGCGCGCGGCCGAGAATGTCTTCGACAACTCCGTCCACCCGTGGCGGACGAAGTATCCGAACGTCGAGGTGACCACGGCCACCGAGTACGGACATCCCGCCGCGATCCTGGCCGAGTACGCCAAGGACGTGGACCTGGCGGTGATCGGTGGGCGCGGCTACGGCCGGGTGACGGGCATGCTGCTGGGTTCGATCGCGCGGAGCATCCTGCGGCAGATGCCGGTCCCGGTCACGGTCGTTCGCGACTGAGTCCTCAGCCCGTCGTCACCGCCGTGAACGCCCGGCCGGTGATCTCGGTTGGCTGGACCCGGACGAACCACTGCTTGGGATGGCTGGTCCACGTCGGCAGCGGGAGTTCTTCGGCGTAATAGATGTCGGCAAAGCGCTCCAGGCGTTCGGCCCGGCCTTTGACCACCACGCTCCAAGCCCGCGCCGTCACCGAGTCGACATGGTCGGCCTCGACGACCACCTGGGGCGCGATCACCGCAGCGGCGAGCTTGGTGCCCTCACCGGTGCGGAAGACGATGCTGCGGTCGTCCACGACGATGTTGACCGGGAACACTTCCAGATCACCGGCGATAGCGATGGCTATCCGGGCGAGGCCCACGGTCGCCAGCCGGCTCCAGCACGCATCCTCGTCCAGGATCGCCATGCCGGTGCGGATGTCGGACGTCATGTCGACCATCTCCAGTCGAGGATCAGTGCGGAGCCAGCGTCTGGCTGAGCTGGTCGCCCCACCGGCGAGCCCGCTCCTCTTCGCCGGCGATGAGCGGCCCGGTGGTGCCGGTGACGTAGAAGGTGGTCGCCGCCGTCACCGGGCGGTACCCGAGACGACGCAAGCGCCGGCGAGCCCCTCGTGCTGCTGACCCCGGTAACCGGGGCTTGGCCACCTTCGTGTCGAACGTCGCGATGGCAGCGTCGGCGCTGTCCAGGGCGGAGAGCCATTCGCGAAGACCAGGTCCTTTCGAGACGATGCCTTCGGGCGCCTGCTCAGCCGCGCTCTTGCGGGTCGACTCCCGGGTCATGGCGAAGGCATGGGTCGGGCCGCCGACCACGAGCAGATCGACGCCTGCGACGGACTCACCCGCTGAGCCGACTTCGACGGTCTCGACGTCCATGGTGGCCGACAGCCCGTCGGCGATCGCCGCGGCGATCTTTTCAGTGTTGCCGAACATCGACTCGAAGACGACCAAGGCGCGCATGGCGGCTGCACCGACTCTCGAACGTGGTTCATCCTGTGCTTGCATCCTGGGCTCGTCCACGGTGTTGCGCCACCCGCGTTCGTCCCCCTGACCTGGGGACTTTCGGCACCAGCGCGGGACGGTGGCGAACCCGTACACCGCCAGCCGGTGGCGCCCGCCGGAAGCGTGGCGTGGTCAATGCGGATCGGGTTGGGGCACGTGACTGCCGAAGAGGGCGACTTTGAGTGCGCCGGTCTCGGCCGGTCGGGTGAAGACGTCGTAGGCGTCCTGCATCTCGTGGATGCCGAACCGGTGCGTGATCAGGCCTGGCATGGTGAGCTGGCCGGCGGCGAGCATGCGGAGCAGGACCGGGGTGGTGGCGGTGTCGACCAGCCCGGTGGTGATGGTGAGGTCGCGGCTCCAGATCGTCTCCAGGTGCAGCGCGGCGGGTTTGCCGTGCACGCCGACATTGGCGACGTGGCCGCCCGGCCGGACGATGTCGACACAGCTCTCGAACGTCTCCGGGATGCCGACCGCCTCGATGGCCACGTCGGCACCCAAGCCGTCGGTGAGTGCGCGAACTCGGGTGGCGACGTCGTCGACGGTGGGGTCGATCTGGACGTCGGCGCCGAAGGAGATGGCGGCCTCGCGCCGTCCGGGAGCGGGATCGACGACGACGATGTGTGACGGGCTCAGCAGTCGCGCCGTGATGACAGCGGCCAGGCCGATCGGGCCGGCGCCCACGATGACCACCGTGTCGCCGGGACGCACGGCGCCGGCCAGGACGCCGACCTCGTACGACGTGGGCAGGATGTCGGCGAGCATGACGGCGTCCTCGCTGCTGACCGTCTCGGGAAGACGGTAGGCCGACGTGTCGGCGAACGGGACGAGAACACGTTCGGCCTGGGTGCCGTCGACGCGGTGGCCGAGAATCCAGCCGCCGCCACCGAGGCACTGCCCGTAGCGGCCATCGCGGCAATAGCGGCACCGGGCACAGGCGGAGATGCACGACACCAGGACGCGGTCGCCGACGGCGACGTTACGGACGTTGCTGCCGATGTCCTCGACCGTGCCGACGGCCTCGTGACCCAGTACGCGCCCGGGCTCGACGGTGGGGACGTCGCCGTTGAGGATGTGCAGGTCGGTGCCGCAGATGGTGACGCAGTCGACGCGGACGACGGCATCGTCGGGGTGCTTGATCGCGGGATCCGGAACGTCCTCCCAAGACCTGCGCCCAGGGCCGTGGTAAACGAGCGCCTTCATCGTCGCCCCCTTTCGGATCGTGCTGCTGGCACTGACGACGACACCACGACGGGTCGACATCGGGGAGGGGCGAACGGCCCGTCCGATGGCGAACGAGTGCGATTACTCGGCTGGGCGGCGACCCCAGGCCGAGATCAGCGGCGCGTAGGTGAGATCGAGTTCGCCGGCCTCGATGGCGGCCAGGTGTGCGTCGATCTCGGCCTCGTCGGCCAGGCCGGCCGCGAGCAGTTCGTCGCGCACGTGGTGGATCGTCGCGATCTCCAGCCGGTTGCAGGCCAACCCGCCGACCGGGAACGAGCCCGTTGCGGCGACATCGACCAAGCCGGCCGCGCGCAAGACTCGTGGCAGGGTCCGGCCGAAGCTCAGGTCGGCGCCACGGCGCACCAACAGCTCGCGCATCGCGGCGCGCAGCCGGTTGGCCCGCTGCGCCGGGCCGTTGTCGTCCAGGCAGGCCAAAGGCTGTAACGCGGTGTCGGCGTCCTCGATCAGCAGCCAACCACCGGGTCGTAGGGCTGCGACCATCGTGGCCAGCGCCCGGGCCCGGTCGGGCACATGGACCAGCACGAGCCGGGCGTGCACCAGATCGAACGTTCCCGGCTCCGGGGGCGGGTCAGCGGCGATGTCGTGCTGGAGCACCTCGTACGCGCCGGTCGGCTCGAGCCAGGACGTGTCGATGTCGGTCGCCAGCACGCGCCCGCTCGGACCGACGGTGGCCACGAGCGCCTCCGGGATGTTGCGGCCGCCGGCCCCTACTTCCCAGCAGTGCGATCCAGGCCCGGCCCCCAGACGTTCGATGTGCCCGAGTGTCACGCCGTCGAACAGTTCGGCCAGCCACACGAATCGCTCGCCCGCCTCGGCGCGGGCGTTGCCCAGCAGGTATCCGTGCGCGGGTACAGAAGTCCCGGCCTCGCCGGTGGGATCCGGTCGGCCACCGGCACCGGATCGGGGAGATGAGGGGGTCACCACCACATGGTCGACCCCGGCAGGCCACCGGCGCCACCTCGACACGAGAGGGACACGTCACACTCCACCGTTGCGAACCCGCCATCGTTCAGGATCGGAGGTAGCGGGTCCGCGTCGTGGGGTCGAGCTTGGCGATGGCCAGGCGCAGGGCAGGGCGTTGCATGGCCGCGGCATGAGCGTCGAGAAATTGCAAGAGCGCCTCGGGATCGCGGGTTCCGGCGTGTTTGAGGAAGATCCCGACGGCGTTGTGGACGACTGGTTCCGGGTCGGCCGCAAGGCGATCGGCGATGCCGAAGCCGTCGGCGAGATCCTCGTCGGTTCCGTAGCGGGCGTGATAGAGCGTTGCAGTGATGGCGGTGCGCCGGCGCAGCGGTTCAGCCGCTTCGGCGAGTTCGTACAACGGTCGCGACGACCGACCCGCCAGGTGCCGGCCGACCACCCGCGGTGCCGACCGGTCGACCATGTCCCAAGTCGTGATCCGATCGTGGCGGTCCAGGTAGGTCTGATAGAGCCGTTCGCGCTGGTTGTCGGTGATCGGCTTGCGGGCCTGGAAATCGAGGATGCACAACGCCGCCAAACGCGGTTCGTAGGCGGGGTGATCCAGGAGTCGCTCGATCTCGGCATGGTCGAGGTCGGCGTGAGCTTTCGCGACATCGAACAGGTCTCGCATCCGCATGCCGAAGGCGTCCTCGTCCGGGGCCAATCGTTTCCGGATGCTCGCCAGCTGGTCGGTGTCCTGGACGCGCAGAAGCGCGGCCACGACATCGGCTGCGGATCGGTCGCTCATCACCAAGTCCTAACGCGACGAGCGGGGCCGCAGCGGTCGCATTGACATATGCCCATATGGGGATATTATTCTGCGATGGCGCGAGCTGCAACGACGACCGACGCGTTCAATGCCGTCGGCGACCCGACGCGTCGAGCGGTGCTGAACAAGCTGGCGACCGGGGAGACGACGGTCAAAGCGCTGGCCGAGCACGTGAACTGCCCGCAGTCGCTGGTGTCCAAGCATCTGAAGGTGCTGCGCGAGGTCGAGTTGGTGCGCTGCCGAAGCGTCGGGCGCACGCGTCTGTACCGAATCGACCGGGCGGGCATCACGCCGCTGCAGACCTGGCTCACCGAACTCACGACCGCGATCAATCAGCACTACGACCGCCTCGACGACTACATCCAGACGTTGAAGGCGGACGGCGACGCAGTACGGAAGGGCGAACCGAGATGAGCACACGACATGGGTCGGCGACGGTCACGCTGCCTTCCGACACCGAGATCCTGATCACGCGCACCTTCGAAGCACCCCGGAGCCTGATCTGGGACGTCATGACCACACCCCGTCACTTGCTGCGGTGGTGGGGACCGGACTATTGCCCGCTCGTCTCGTGCGACATCGACCTTCGGCCGGGCGGCGGATGGCGTTATGTGGCGCGCGACGTCGACGGCGACGAGCTCGCCTGGCACGGAACCTACCGCGAAGTCGTCCGCGCCGAGCGGATGGTGTCCACCGAAGTGTTCGAGGGCAATCCGGAGGCCGAAGCGCTCAGCACGACGACCCTGACCGAACGCGACGGCGTCACGACGTTGGAGGTCCGGGTACAGCACGCGAGCATGAAGAACCGGGACGGACATGTGCATTCTGGCATGGAGCGCGGGATGCAGCGCAGCTACGACCGGCTGGACGACCTGCTCGCCGTCGCCGGTACGCCCGCCGAGCGGTTCCGCCGAGTCGCCGGCCGCTTCACCGATCGCGTCGAACAGGTTCCGCCGCACGCGTGGCCGAATCCTGCACCGTGCGCGGGCTGGACCGCGCGCGACGTCGTGATCCACCTGCTCGAATGGGTCCCCAAGGTCATCGGCAGATCCGGGATCGAGTTCCCCGACCTGCCCTACGACGATCCGGCTCGGGCGTGGACCGCGTTGGCCACCACGCTCCAGGCGGCGCTCGACGACCCCGACACCGCGCGACGCACGTTCGATGCCGGGCCGCCCGGGGAAATGACCGTCGAAGCCGCGATCGACATGCTCGTCGTGGGAGATGTGCTCGTGCATACCTGGGATCTGGCCAAAGCCACCGGCCTGGACGAGCGACTCGACGAGGACATCGCCGCCGCGATGCTCGACGGGATGCTGCCGATGGACGAGGTGCTGCGGGCCAGCGGCCACTACGGTCCCAAGGTCGCCGTCGCCGACGATGCTGACGTCCAGACCAAGCTGCTCGCCTTCACCGGCCGCGATCCGAACAGGTAACCAACCGGGGTGGCCGACGAGCCACTCGCAGGTCGTGATGTCAGCCGGTGCGCAACTCCGACGGGTGGGTGCTGGGGCGCAGGAAGAGCAGACTGACCATGACGACGGCCGCCACCACCACGACCGCGCCGCCGCTGAGCATCGCGAGATCGCCGAACGGTATCGGAACACTCAACGTGACCTCCGGTACGGAGTCGTATCCGCCGCCGGTCACCGATGACCCGAACAACGCTCGCGGTAGCGCTGCGCCGGCCACGGCGGCCACCACACTCGCGGGTACCACCGGGGCCAAGGCTTGCCACATCGTCGCCCGTCGCAGCACGGACCGGGGGACCCCCGAGGCCGACAGATGAGCGTAGGTCCTGCGACGCGACACGATGCCCTCGGCGATGGTGACCAGCAGACCGCCTGCAGCGATCAGGGCAGCGACCGCGACGGCCACGTTGATCAGGTCGAAGGCGTTGTAGTAAAAGTCCAGGTCCGTCCGGGGTACGAACTCCTCGCCGTTGGCCTCGGCCGTCAGCCGGTTAGCTTCGTCCTCGACGGCGAAGTTCGCGGCGAAGGCGGCTTTCACCCCGGCGGCTGCGGCCCCGAAGGCCACGCACGTCAGCACGACGGCGAAGGCGCGGCTGCCCGCCCACGGGTCGGCCATGAGCCGGCGCCCGGCCAGCATCGCCGGTGCGCGCCGGGCGTAGCGGGCGAGTGTCTGACCGGCCCGGTGCGAGATCCACCCGGTGCCGAAGACGACACCGATCACCGTCATCAACGCACCGGTGGCGACGAGGCCCAGGAACACCGCGGCCGGCAGCGCGACATCGCGGTTGTCCGCGTAAGCGCTGATCGGTTCGAGTACCGCGATGACGGCGATACCCGGCATCACGAGCAGGCCGGGCCAGATGCGCGGGCTCTCGGCTCGTTGCCGTCGTACGACGCCGAACGGGCCGACGCTCACCCGTCGCAGCGCCACGACAGCGATGCCGGTAGCCAGGAGCGGCAGCGAAGCCGTGAGTAGAGCCAGCACCCACCACGGTGGCAGGACGTCGGTGGGCAGGACGAGCCGGCCGTCGGGGCCGGGATTGTGCAGCAGGCGCCGGCCCAACAGATAGGTACCAAGCGCGATCAGGGCGCCGAGCGCGCTGGCCACGCCGGTTTCGACGGCCACGAGCGTCATCGTCTGCCGCGGCGTGGCGCCGGCCAGGCGGATCGACGCGAGACGCCGATCACGGGCCGGAGCGCCGAGACGGCCGCACTGGGCGGCCAGGACCAGTGCGGGAATCACGAGCAGGACGAGGGCGACGGTCACGCCCGGGCGCAGTCCTGGTTCGCGGAGGTAGGCGACGGTGTACTGCACGTTCCAGGCTGCTGCGTCGTCGGGAGAGCTGCCCAGTTCGGGAATCGCGACGACGGTGGCCGCGGCGAGGATCGCGAGCATGGCCAGCGCCGCTGACACCGCGGTCAGCACGACGCGCAGCGTGTCGGTGCGGCTGCCGGCCAGAGCGAGGCGGAGGAGTGCGCCGGGCTTCATCGGGCCCGCGCCTCGGTCGCGACTTCACCACGCGCGCGACGTCCGCGGCGGACCGAGCCGATGCCGACGCCGCTCGGGTCGTGCTCGCCGTCGCGCAAGGCGAACTCGCGCGCCGCGTAGGCGGCGACTCTGGCGTCGTGCGTGACGATGATCACCGCCGTGCCCTGGTCCTGGGTCACGCGCAGTAGATGATCGAGCACCTGCTCGCCGGCGAGGGTGTCGAGCGCGCCGGTCGGTTCGTCGGCGAACAGCACCCGTGGCTCGGTGACCAGTGCTCTGGCCAGCGCGGTGCGCTGTTGCTCGCCGCCGGAGACCGCACCGGGGAGGTCGTCGGCCAGGTGAGCCACGCCCAAGCGGTCGAGCCAGGTCAGCGCCGCGGTGTGGGCCTGGCGCCGTCCCGTCCCGCCCAGCATCAGCGGGAGCGCGACGTTCTCGGCGATCGTGAGTTCCGGCACCAGCTGACCGAACTGGAACAACACCCCGAACTCGCTCCGGCGCAGCAGCGATCGCTCGGCTTCGGACCGACGCTCGATGCGCTCGCCGCGATAACTGACTTCACCGGCATCCGGGGTGAGGATGCCCGCCAGGCAATGCAGCAACGTCGACTTGCCGCAGCCGCTGGGGCCGGTGACGGCGACGATCTCTCCCTCGGCGACGTCGACGCTGACTCCGCGTAGGGCGGGAATCTGTCCGTACGACTTCACGACGCCACGTCCGGTGAGTAGCGGCTCGGCCGTCATGTGTGCACCTCCCGATGCAGGTCGGATACGCGGTCCAGGGTGGTGCGCAGCCAGCGCAGATCCGCGTCCAGATGGTTGATGGCGTAGTCGGCGGCGATGACGTCGCTGAGTGCCGACTGCGGGCTGGTCTTGATGGCGGTCAGCTCGCGCATGCGGGCCATGTGGGCCGCGACTTGGTCGGTGACGTAGGTACTGGCGGTTTCGACATCCGCGACGAGCAGGGCCACGGTCACCTTGGCGAGCAGAGCGCTGTTGACGTGCGGCGCCGGCGTCTCGACGGTGGCCAGCCACTCTTCGAGCCGCGCGCGCCCCTCGGGTGTGGCCGCATACACCGTGCGTTCCGGTCCGCCGGCCTGATCCGAGCCTTGGGCGAAGGCTAGACCGTCGCGTTCGAGTCGGCCGAGCGTGGCATAGACCTGGCCGAACGCCATCGGCTTGGCCTTGGGGAACCGTGAGTCGTAGGCGTGCTTGAGGTCGTACCCGTGGCGCGGGCGCTCCGCGAGGAACCCGAGCAGCACGTAAGGGGTCGACATGGGCGCGACTATACACCGAGTGAATAGTTGGTCGCGTGGGGCTTCGAGTAAGGAGCCCTGGACCTTGTGTCTACGAGGGGTGACGCTGGTGGCAACAATCGACCACAGCGTCACCCGTGGCGATCACGATGCCGCGCACGCTGAACTGCGACACCGCAGCCTTGCCGCACCTTTACCGCAGCGGGTTGAACGCCTTGATCGGTGGGTGCGTCGCAGCGCCGACCATCCCGTCGGCGACGTATCGACCGGTCAGCGCGCCGAGCGCCACGCCCCACATACCGTGCCCACCGGCGACGTGCACCCGCGGCGACTTGGTGGGCCCGATCAACGGCAGTCCGTCGCTGGTGCATGGCCGTGCTCCGACCCACTCGTCGGTGCGCTCGTCCCAGTGGGCACCGGTGAACCGGTGCCGGACCGACTCGATGATGGCGGTGATCCTGCGCGGGTCGAGGGGCGCGTCGGTAGGCCGGAACTCCATCGTGCCCGCCACCCGCAGCCGCCCGCGCAGCGGCGTGCATGCCACCCGGACATCGGGGAAGTACACCGGCCCGGACGGCACCCGGTCGAGCGGAACGCTGAAGCTGTAGCCCCGCCCGGCCTGCACCACCTGTCGTACACCGAACGGGCGGGCCAGGTCACCGAGGCGGCTGCCGGTCGCGAGCAGGATCGCGTCGGCGCGCA
>JAJYTA010000158.1 GCA_021793295.1 Actinomycetes bacterium | reverse complement strand
ATGGCCATGCTGGCGGCTTCCACACCGGCCAATTCCGCCGCGGCGGCTGGGCACTCCGGGCGCAGCAGCCGAGCCGCCGGCGCGGCCGGAACGGCCATCACGACGGCGTCGACCTCGTCCACCTCCTGGCTGGGGACCGGACCGCTGACCACGCGCCATCCCTCGGCGCTGCGGTGCAGCTCGCGCACGGTCACTCCGGTGCGAAGCGTGGCCGCGCTGGCTGCTGCCACGGCGTCCGGGAGGCGCCCGACCCCGCCGCGCAGCCCGGCGAAGACCGGCCCGGCGACCGCGGGCGCGGCGGCGCGCACCGCTGCGACGGCGGCTCCCAGCGACCGATGCCGGCGCACCTGCTCCCCCAAGGCGGGCACGGTCGCATCCAGTGACAACTCATCGGCCCGCCCGGCGTACACCCCACCGAGCAGCGGCTCCACCAGGCGCTCAGCCACGGCCGGGCCGAATCGATCCCGGACCAGTCGCCCGATGGCGATGTCGCCGTCGATCGGCATGCCCGGCTCGTGTGCGTCGGCAGCGGCGCGAGCGATCTCGGCCTCGTCGAGCACCCCGCCGGTCGCCTCGGGTCGTTCCGGGACACCCATGACCGTGCCCGCGGGCAGAGCCGTCAGCTGGTCTCGCGTCCACAGCGCCGCTCCGACCCCAGCCGGGTGGACGGCGTCGTCACCCAGACCGACGGCCTGTGCCAGCTCCACCGCCTCGGGTCGTCGAGCCAGGAGCGACTCCGCGCCTTCGTCCACGGGCACACCGGCCACGTCCGACACCCGGAGGTGGCCGCCGATGGCCGACTTCTTCTCGTAGACGACGATGCGTGCGTCCTGCCCGAGGCCCTGACGGAGAAACCACGCCGCCGCCAGACCGCTGATACCGCCGCCGATCACGGCGACATTCGCTGGTGCGCCCGCTTCGTTGCTCACCCCACCAGGATGTCACGGCGTTGTGGCCGGATCGTGACCGGTCGCCGCGCAACCACGGCCCACCAGCACGCGTCTCACCTGCATTGAAGCCGGCCGGCCACGGAGCGGCATGATCAAGGAGGCATGATGCGACGAGCGACGACGCTGGGTGCGGCGACCGTCATGACCCTGTTGATGCTCACCGGATGCAGCAGTGGTGACAACGCCGCCTCCGGAAGGGGGGAGGCAGCCGCGCCCCGTGACGCCGACGGGGGCGGTGCCGCCGACGGGGGCGGTGCCGCCGACGGAGGCGGCGATGCCCAGGAGGAGGCCGGCACCGGCGGCCTCATCGAGCCGGCTGCCTTCACGGCGTCCGTCGGCGACATCATCTACACCGTCGATCTCACGATCCGCACCGGGAACGTCGCCGAGTCGGCGCGTACGGCTGCCGACATCGCCGCGGACTCCGGTGGCTTCGTCGCCGACGAGCAGGCCGACGATCACTCGGCGACCCTGACCCTGCGGGTGCCGTCGCAGGCTCACACCGAGATCGTCACGAAGCTCGAGGACCTGGGCGAGGTCACCGACCGCAACCGAACCGCCGAGGACGTCACCCAGGAAGTGGCCGACACGAAGTCGCGGATCGCCTCCCAGCGCGCGAGCATCGAGCGCATCCGGGCGCTGATGAACAAGGCGACCAACCTGGGCGACATCGTCGACATCGAGTCCGAACTGGCCGCACGCGAGGCCGACCTCGATGCCCTGCTGTCCCGCCAGCAGGAGCTGGCCGGCTTGACGTCGCTGGCCACGGTCACCGTGTCCCTGCTGGAGAAATCCGAGGACCCGCCCCAGCAGGACGACGACGATACCTACGGCGGCTTCCTGTCCGGGCTGGGCAGCGGCTGGAGCGCCTTCGTGGCGGCCGGTTCGGTCGCCCTGACCATCGCCGGTGCGCTGGTGCCGTTCGTCGTCCTCGCCCTGCTGGTCGGGATACCCGTCGTCGTGCTGGTGCGACGTCGCCGCGGATCCGGCTCCACTCCCCCGCCGGAGACCCCTCCGGCTCAGGCGCCAGCCGCCTGAACGCGGTCGACGACGCGCGCGAGCACATCCGGATCGGTGTCCGGCAGCACCCCGTGGCCGAGATTGAACACGTGGGCCGGTGCATTGCGCCCTTCGGCGATCACCCGGTCGACCTCGGCCTCGATCACCGACCAGTCGGCCCCGAGCAGGGCCGGGTCGAGGTTGCCCTGCACCGGCTTGCCGGGTACCCGTCTGGACGCCTCGTCCAACGGGAGCCGCCAGTCCACACCGACGACCTCCGCTCCGGCATCGCCCATGAGGCCCAGGAACTCCGAGGTGCCGACGCCGAAGTGAATCCGCGGGACGTCGGTGACCGCGCTGAGCACTTCGGTGCTGTGTGGCTGCACGAAACGTGCGTAGTCCGCTGCCGACAACGCCCCTGCCCACGAGTCGAACAGTTGAATCACACTGGCACCGGCGGCGATCTGAACCTGCAGGAACGTCGCCGAGATGCCGGCCACCCTGGACAACAGCTCGTGCCACAGGTCCGGGTCGCTGTGCATCATCGCCTTGGTGACCTGGTGGTGTTTCGACGGCCCGCCTTCCACCAGGTACGACGCCAGCGTGAACGGCGCGCCGGCGAAACCGATCAGCGGAGTGGCGCCCAACTCCTGGACGAGCGCCCGCACCGACTCGTCCACGAAGTCCACGTCATCGGGCTCGAGCGGGCGCAATTGCTCGAGGTCGTCACGGGAGCGGATGGGACGGGCGACCACCGGCCCCACGCCCGGTTTGATATCCACGTCCATCCCGATCGCCTTGAGTGGGACGACGATGTCGGAGTAGAACACGGCGGCGTCGACGCCGTAGCGCCGCACCGGCTGCAGGGTGATCTCGGTCACCATGTCCGGCCGCGCGCACGATTCCAGCATCGGCACGCCCTCACGGAGTCGGCGATATTCCGGGAGCGATCGCCCTGCCTGGCGCATGAACCACACCGGCGGGCGCTCGTCGCGGATCCCGCGGCAGGCACGGACGAATAGGCTGCTCGCGGCACCGGCCGCGTGGTCGTCGAAGGTCACGGTCACATCACCGATCGTCGCATGCCGGGCGTGCCTGCCTGACGCCACGGTCCATCCGGCCTAGTCTGCAGATTGTGGCAACGAGCACCGAAGGGGTACGCCCAGAGGTGCCGGCTGTCTTCGAGCACGCGGTGGAAACGTTGCACGCGGCGCAGTTCCGGGCCGAGATCCACCTCGAGGAGACCCCGGCGCCCAAGCGGCTCGCGCCTCATACGCACGCCCTGAGCGCGGACATCTTCGACGACAAGGCCGATGATGACCCCGTCGCTACGGGGCGGCTGGTGCTGCTGTACGACCCGGCTGGTCAAGAAGCCTGGCATGGGGAGTTCCGGCTGGTCACCTATGTGCGGGCCAGTCTGGAACCCGAGATGGGCAGCGATCCCCTGCTGCTGGCGGTGGGCTGGAGCTGGATGATCGACGCGCTGAACGCACGCTCGGCACCGTTCACCGCGGCCAGCGGCACCGTCACTCGGGTAGCCTCGGAGGGATTCGGCGGCATGGCCGGCGAGCTCGCCACTGCCGAGATCGAGATCCGCGCTTCGTGGACTCCTCTCGACAGTGAGCTGACGTCTCACGCGTTGGCTTGGGGCGACGCCCTCGGCACCGCCGCTGGGCTGATGCCGTTGCCCGCCGGAGTCGTAGCCCTGCCACAACCACGTACGAGGCCGAACCGTTGACGACTGACGAGTCCACGCCCCTGCTCGCCCCCCGAGACGGCCTTCCCAAGGTGGTCACCGAAGCCACTGAGCTGAAGCGGGTTGTCACCTCGTTCGCGGCCGCCGACGGACCGGTGGCCGTCGACGCCGAGCGGGCGTCGGGCTACCGCTATGGCCACCGTGCCTACCTCATCCAGCTTCGCCGTAACGGCGCTGGAACCGCCTTGATCGACCCGATCGCCGTTCCCGACCTGTCCGAGCTGGGCGCAGCGCTGGCCGATGCCGAGTGGGTCCTGCACGCGGCCTCCCAGGACCTCGCCTGCCTGGCCGACGTCGGCATGAGCCCGGTCACCTTGTTCGACACCGAACTGGCCGGGCGACTGCTCGGCCTGCCGCGGGTCGGCCTCGGGCCCCTGGTCGACAGCATTCTGGGCTACACCCTCGAGAAGGGGCACTCAGCCGCCGACTGGTCCACCCGTCCGCTGCCGGAGGAGTGGCTGCGTTACGCCGCACTCGACGTCGAGCTACTCATCGAGCTACGCGACGCGCTGGAGGAACAACTGCGCGCGGCGGGCAAGCTCGAGTGGGCACGCGAGGAGTTCGCGGCGCTGGCGCACACGAGTGCACCGCCGCCGCGTGCGGACCCATGGCGACGTACGTCCGGGCTCCATCGCGTCCGCGACCGTCGCAAGCTCGCCGCCGTGCGCAACCTGTGGTACGCCCGTGACGACCTCGCTCGGCAGCGAGACCTGTCACCGGGACGCGTCCTGCCTGACGCCGCGATCATCGACGCGGCGTTGACCATGCCTGCCTCACCCGAGGCGTTGGCGGCGATGCCCGTCTTCCGCGGGCGGGCGCAACGGCGCGAGATCGGGCGCTGGTTCGCCGCCATCGCCGAGGCCAAGAACGCCTCCGAGGCGGACCTGCCGTCCCAGACCGCGCCCTACGACGGTCCTCCCCCGCCGCGTTCGTGGGCCTCCCGCCAGCCTGACGCCGCCGTCCGGCTGGCCGCTGCCCGCGCCAGCGTCGTCGAAATCGCCGAGAAGCACACCCTGCCAGTGGAGAACCTCTTGGCCCCCGACACGCTGCGGCGCGCCGCGTGGGATCCGCCGGACCCGCCCACGGAGCAAGCCGTGGCCGAGGTGTTCCGGCAGCGTGGGGCGCGGGAGTGGCAGATCCGGCTCACTGCCGCCGCCGTCGCCGAAGCGTTCAGCGAACCGGCCGCGTGAGCTCAGCTGCCGGCGGCTGTCAGTGCGGGCTCGCGGAGCGATGGAACCGCTCGCGCGCCACGGTCCAGGCGTAGCGGTCGAACCTGCCGTCGTCACGGATGGCGTCGACGGCGTCGTAGGCCATCAGCAGCGCCTGGTCGATGTTGTCGAGCAAGAACAGGCCCTGCCGGCCCAGGGTGACGACTCGGCGGATCATCCGGGCCCACGTGTCGACGTCGCTGAAGTCGTTCTCGTAGCCGGCCCGGTAGATCGGATAGACCTGCCCGATGCGGCGGGTCTCGACGTGCGAGCGACGGACGCCCGGCAGGCCGGTCAACCCCAGCGTCTCGTCGACCAGATCGGCCAGTGACTCGTCGTCGAGGCCCCACACCTCGTCGGTCATGGCGCAAGGGATCTCCGCGCACAGCACCGAGCGGTCCGTGGGGTCGTCCGGATTGTCGCGGTAGTTCGTGGGCTCGGAAATGCGCACCACCGGGGTGCGTGGGTCGGGGATGTCGTGGGAGTCGTGCGGTGTCCACCGACCACCTTCGTGCACCACGTAGACCAGGAGCATCGCGCGATAGCGCAGCCGGGCCGACGACTCGATGGACGTCAGCGACGGCGCCGGCCGCGAGATACGGGCCAGCACCGGCAACGGCAGTGTCGAGAACACCAGGCCGCCGGTGATGACGTCGGAGTCCTGGGTGCTCACCTCGACCTCCTCCTCGGTCACGCGCACCCGGTCGACTTCGGCCTCGCAGCGGATCTCGACACCGGCGTCGGTGGCGGCCGAGGCCAGCGACTCCACGAGTTGTCCGAACCCGGTGCGTGGGTAGTAGTAGCCGCCAGGCTTGGCGGATTTCCCTCGCCCGCTGCGCACCATGGCTCGTCCGGCCACCCGCAGCGCCCCGAGCCGGGCCGTGTGCCGCCGGGCGTGCTCGGAGCTGATGCGATCGCCGGGCATGCCCCACTGCTTCTCGGCGAGCGGGCCGTAGACACGGTCGTAGATGGCACTGCCCACCCGGGAACGCACGACCGCGTCGTAGGTGTCGGACTCCGCCCGGCGGAACGCCGACAATGCGGAATCGCGAGCCACCCGGGCCAACAACGACGGAGGCAGTCGCCGGGCGACCTCGTCAGCGCGCAACGGCAGCGTCAGCCATTGCTCACCCATTCGGATCCGGCTGCTGCGCCGCCGATGCTGCAGGTCGCTACCGAGCAGGCCCTGCAGGTCCGACAGCAGGTGCGCCGGCGTGTTCGG
Source organism: Actinomycetes bacterium (assembly GCA_021793295.1). GTDB lineage: Bacteria > Actinomycetota > Actinomycetes > Jiangellales > Jiangellaceae > Haloactinopolyspora. The sequence continues at coordinate 3,214 of JAJYTA010000158.1, read as the reverse complement.
GTCGAGCCGGTGCGAGCCTTGGTCGACGCGCACCCCAGCGACCTCGAACGAGGCAGCCAACCCGCCGACGTGGTCGGCGCGCTCGAGCAGCGCCACCTTCATGCCGCGTTGGGCAGCACGCCACGCGGCGGCGAGCCCGGCAGGCCCGGCACCGATGACGATCAGATCGTAAGAACCGCCCATGTGGCCGCTCAGCCTATCCCCTCGCCCTGGGTCGGTGTACTCCCGGTCCGTGTCCCGAGCACACGGTGCTCGGACGCGTCTGGCCGACCCGCTTCCCGTCCCCGGTTACCGACGAGTAGCATCGGTGCCACGATCCGCCCGAACCGATCGAGGAGGGCCAGGTGCCTCGTCCAGCAAGGCCTGTCCGTGACGTCGTCTTCGTCGACGGCGTACGTACGCCGTTCGGCAAGGCCGGACCCAACGGCATGTACCACGAGACTCGTGCCGACGATCTCGTCATCCACTGCATCCGCGAGCTGCTGCGCCGCAACCCGTCGCTGCCACCCGAACGCATCGACGACGTCGCCATCGCGGCCACGACGCAGATCGGCGACCAGGGCTTGACCATCGGGCGCAGCGCGGCGATCCTCGCCGGCCTGCCGCGCAGCGTCCCTGGCTTCGCGCTCGACCGGATGTGCGCCGGTGCGATGACCGCCGTCACCACGACCGCGGGCGGTATCGCCTTCGGTGCCTACGACGTCGTCCTGGCCGGTGGCGTCGAGCACATGGGGCGTCATCCGATGGGTGAGGGCGTCGACCCCAACCCACGGTTCCTGGCCGAGAAGCTCGTCGACCCCTCCGCGCTGGTCATGGGCAACACCGCTGAGAACCTGCACGACCGCTTCCCGCACCTGACCAAGCAGCGCGCCGACGCGTTCGCCGCGGCGAGCCAGGCCAAGCTGGCCAAAGCCTACGCCGACGGCCGCATCCAGCCCGATCTCGTCCCCGTGGCCACCCGCAGCACCGAATCCGGCTGGGGCCTGGCCACCGCCGACGAACCACCCCGGCCGGGCACCACGGTCGAAGACCTGGCCGGGCTGAAGACGCCGTTCCGCCCGCACGGCCGCGTCACCGCTGGTAACGCCGCCGGGCTCAACGACGGCGCCACCGCGGCCGTGCTCGCCGGGGCCGACGCGGCCGCCGACCTCGGGCTGCGGCCCAAGATGCGGCTGGTCACCTACGCCTTCGCCGGGGTCGAACCGGAGTTCATGGGGACCGGCCCGGTGCCCGCCACGGAGAAGGCCCTGGCCAAGGCCGGGCTGTCCATCGATGACATCGGCTTGTTCGAGATCAACGAGGCCTTCGCCGTCCAGGTGCTCGCCTTCCTCGACCACTTCGGCATCGCTGACGACGACCCGCGCGTCAACCCGTACGGCGGCGCCATCGCCGTCGGGCACCCGCTCGCGTCGTCCGGCGTGCGGCTGATGAACCAGCTGGCACGGCAGTTCGAGGAGCACCCCGAGGTCCGGTTCGGCATGACCACCATGTGTGTCGGCCTGGGCATGGGCGGCACGGTCATCTGGGAGAACCCGCACCACGCGGACTACGACGCCGAGGAGGCCACGGCTTGATGCCCGACATCGACTTCACCTCGCTGTTCCCCGACGAGGTCGTCACGAAGGCACATGTGCGCTTCGTCGAGTTGCCGCTCGGCGCGGGCCGCGCCGGGCTCATCACTCTCGACAACGGTCACGACCACACGAAGCCGAACACCCTGGGTCCTGCCTCCCTGCTCGAACTCGAGCGTGCCATCGACGCCGCGCATGCCGAGCCCGGCGTGGTCGCCGTCGCCGTCACCGGCAAGCCGTTCATCCTGGCTGCCGGTGCCGACCTCAACGGCATGTCCTTGATCACCCGGCGAGAGCAGGCCGTCGAACTGGGTCGGCTCGGTCACCGCGTGTTCGGCAAGCTCGGTTCCGGGCCGGTGCCCTCGTTCGGCTTCATCAACGGCATGGCCCTGGGCGGCGGCCTCGAAGTGGCGCTGAACTGCACCTACCGGACCGTGTCCACAGCGGCCCGCGGAATCGCGCTGCCCGAGGTGTTCCTCGGTCTCGTCCCGGGGTGGGGCGGCGCCTGGCTGTTGCCGAACCTGATCGGGCCTGACGCCGCGGTGAAGGTCATCATCGAGAACGCGCTGAACCAGAACCGGATGATGGACGGACCGGCGGTCGCCGAGCTCGGCATCGCTGATGTCGCCCTCGAACCGGCCGACTACCTCGCGCAGTCGTTGCTGTGGGCCGCCCAGGTGATCCGCGGCGACGTGCAGGTGCAGCGCCCGGAGGTGCCGCGTTCCGCCGAGGCGTGGGAGGCCGCCGTCGCCCGCGGGCGGGCCGTGGCCGACGGCCGGCTGCATGGCGCGGCCCCCGCGCCGTACCGCGCGCTGGAGCTCATCGCCGCTGCGCGCACCGCCAGTCGCGACGACGGGTTCGCCGCCGAAGACGAAGCCCTGGGCGACCTCGTGATGGGCGACGAGCTGCGGTCCGGGGTCTACGCCTTCGACCTCACGCAACGGCGCGCAAAGCGCCCGGCCGGTGCCCCGGACCCCAAGCTGGCCCGCCCGGTCACCAAGGTCGGCGTCGTCGGCGCCGGTCTCATGGCCAGTCAGCTGGCGCTGTTGTTCGCTCGGCGGCTCGAGGTTCCGGTCGTCCTGACCGACCTCGACGACGAGCGAGTGCGCGCCGGCGTGGACCGCGTACACGCCGAGATCGACAAGCTGCTGGGCAAGGCCCGCATCTCCGCCGACCACGCCAATCGCCTCAAGGGCCTGGTCACCGGGTCCACGGACATGGCGGTGTTCGCCGACGCCGACTTCGTCATCGAGGCCGTCTTCGAGGAGATGACGGTCAAACAGCAGGTCTTCGCCCAGCTCGAGGGGATCGTGGACCCCGCCTGTGTGCTGGCGACCAACACGTCGTCGCTGTCGGTCACCGAGATGGCGTCGAAGCTCGAGCATCCTGAGCGCGTCGTCGGCTTCCACTTCTTCAACCCGGTGGCGGTCCTGCCGCTGGTCGAGGTCATCCGGGCCGAGCGCACCGACGACGAGACCCTGGCGACGGCGTTCGCCGTGGGCAAGACGCTGAAGAAGTCGTGCGTGCTCGTGAAGGACGCGCCGGGCTTCGTGGTCAATCGCGTGCTCATTCGCTTGATGAGCGAAATCAACGCGGCCGCCGACGAGGGAACCCCGGTAGCGGTCGCCGACAACGCCCTCGCC
>JAJYTA010000157.1 GCA_021793295.1 Actinomycetes bacterium | reverse complement strand
GTTGACGGTGGCGGCGGCCGGGACGGGATCAGTACCCGGCCCGGCCGCCGCGGCCGTCGATGCCCCAAGCGCGGACGACCATGAATCCGACTCCCCCACTGACCTCCGACCGGGCCAGGTCGTCACGGTGGCCGGCGGAGGCGATGCCGACGACGTCCCTGATGGTGGTGACGCGCGCGACCTCAAGTTCACCGACGACGTGAAGATCGACGTCGACGCGGACGGTCAGCTCTACATCATCGCCGACTGGGACGAACGGGTGTGGGCCGTGGAACCGGGCGGGCAGGTGCGAGCGCTCGTCCGCGACGACGGCTCCGCACCGTTCGAACCGGGGCATCATCCGCAAGCCGTCGCCGTCGGCGAGCAGAGAACGGTGTTGCTCGGCGGCGCATTCGGGGTCATCCGGCCCGAGCCCGACGGCACGTTCACCACTGTCGCCTCTGCTGATCAGCCGGATTCCACCCCCGCCGGGTTCTACGCGTCCGACCTCGCGGCCGGCGCCGGGGGCATTTACGTGGCCGACCGCAAAGCCGACCGCGTCTACCGGATCGACACCGACGGCAATCTCACCGCGATCGCCGGCGGCGGCGATCGCGGGCTCGAGGACAGCGCAGGCGGCCCGGCCACCGAGGCGAAGATCACCAGTCCGACCAGGGTCGCGTCGGACTCGGCCGGAAACGTGTACATCGTTCATGAGACCGGCGCCGACGGCGAGACCGTCGAGGTGGTGCGTCAAGTCGCGCCGGACGGCACGATCAGCACCGTGACCGGCCTGAATCCGGTGGGTTTCGACGGCGACGGCGGCCCGGTCACCCAGGCCCGCTTCGGCGCCGTGATCGCCGGCATCGCCGTCGACTCGCATGATCGCCTTTACATCGCCGACCACGACAACAGTCATGTTCGCCGGGTCGATCCGGACGGCACCGTCACCACCGTCGGCCCCGCCGTCATGGGCCTGGACGACGTGGCCGTCAGCCCGGCCGGCGAACTCTATGCCAGCACCCCCGGCCAGGTGCGAAAGATCTCGCTGGTGCCGGACGGTGACGCGCTGGCCGGCGATTGCGCAACCGAAACCACCGACGACGGCGACCGGCCGGCTGATCCGTGGGCCGACGAGGAACCTGGCACGCTCGTCACGCTCACCGCGCAGCAGCCTGACAGCTCCGGAGCCGAACGCACCGAACTCGTCCTCGACCGACCGAGCAGCGCCACGCTGCATGTCGACGACGACGGCGTCGTCTACCTCGCCGATGTCGGCCGGCTGCTGCGGATCACGCCGGACGGCACCATCACGCCGGTCGCCGGCGACCCGGACCACGGGCACCCGCTGGAGTTCGTGCGCACGATGACCACGGGCGACGACGTACTGTACGCGGCGGCAGGGAACTCAGTCGTGAAGGTGTATCCGGACGGCGAGGTCGTGACCGTGGGTGGCGGATCCCCCACCGAGCAAGCCGCGACGGACGGCCATCGCGCGTACGCAGCGCACTTGAACGCCGCCGATCTGGCCTGCGGACCGGACGACGGCTTGCTCGTCGCCGACCTCCGGAGCGGGCGGCTGCTCGCACTTCAGCCGGACGGAACCGTCGCGACCGTGGCCGACGAGTTCACCGATGCCGACAACGGCGGGCGGGTCAACGGCATCGACGTCGGACCGGACGGGCGCACCTACGTCGTCGCCTACGGCTCGGCGAACGACGGCGTCTACCGGGTCGACGCACCGGGCGAGACGGTCCCACTCACCGGCGATGACGCCGCCGCGCTCGACGAAGAGTTCGACGACATCGACGGCGAGGCCGCAGCAGACGTGCACGTGGCGTTGTTCAACGAAAGCGACGTGGCCGTCGGCCCCGACGACGCCGTCTACGTCAGCACCCACGGCGGCATCCACCGCGTCGCCGACGGCACCATCACGACCGTCCTGGAGAAGCCGAGAGGCGAGCACGGCGGGTTCAGCGGGTCTCCGCAGGCGGCGGGGCTCGCTTTCGACCCGCACGGCAACCTCTACTTCGTCGACCCGGAAGCCGAACGGGTCCGCGTTCTGGTTCGGCCCGGCGCACTCGGCGGGAACGACTGGACGCTGCGGTGGGCCCTGACCGGCGCAGTCGTGCTCGTGCTGGCGAGCGCAGCGGTGATCATGTTCCTCCGCCGCGGCTCGCGCGCCCAGTAGACCCGGTCAGGGCCACACCGCCGGCTCATGCCAAGGACCGGGCCTGCGCCGACTCCGGTGTTTGCGCTGCGTCGAGCCGCCGTCGGCGCACCAGGAACACGGCTGCGACGCCGAGCACGAGCACACCGCCGGACGCCAACCCGACCGGCGCCCACGGGAACGGTCCGGCCATCTCGCCAGGACGGACGACGGCCAGGACCTGCCGATGCGCGGAATCCATGACGTAGAGATCGTCACCCGGGCCGATCGCGAGCTCGGCCGGCCTGATCGATGTGTCGCCCTCGTCGGTGTCGCGCCGCAGCGTCGTGGTGATCGTGCCGTCCGGGTCGATCCAGCGGATGCCGTCCGACGTCGTTCGGTTCATGCAGCCAGGCATCGACCGCCACGCCGCCGTCGCCGGAGTAGCCGCTCACGCCGCGGCCCGCGACTGGAACCGCGCGTCCGGGGACGTCGACGCCCTCGGCCTGGTCAGGAGGCGATGCCTCGGCGGGCAGCGACAACGCCTCGGGCGGTGATGCGGCCGCAGCCGCGAGCAGGCCAGAGACGAGCAGAAGGGCGGACAACGATGCCCGTTTCACCACAAGATCCTCATCAGTCGGTCCGATACCGCGGGCATCATGTCCGGTGTCGCTTGCTTGCCGCTTTCCCAGCCTGTCCCGGCCGGATCCACCGGCTTGACCCGACGCCGTCGCCCGGGATCAACCGAGGCCGCCGGATCGCGTGGCACGCTGAAGCGTTCCACAAACGGGGACATATCGGGCGCGTGAGGTCACTTTCACCGTGCCACGAGGTCACTTTCGCCGTGCCACGCCGAACGCCGACGCGTCGCGCCGGCTCAGCCTTGCGGGCCGCGGCCGCTCCAGCTCCACGCGTAGGCGCCGTCGTCGGTTTCGGTCCCGGCCTCGCCGATCTCGAGGGGACGGAAGGTGTCGACCATGACCGCCAACTCGTCGAAGTAGTCCTTGCCCAGGGCCCGCTCGATGGCCGCGGGCTGCGGACCGTGCGAATGCCCGCCGGGGTGCAACGTGATCGAACCCTGGCCGATGCCCGAGCCCTTGCGCGCCTCGTAGTCGCCGCCGCAGTAGAACATGACCTCGTCGGAGTCGACGTTCGAGTGGTAGTAGGGCACCGGCACGGCCAGCGGGTGGTAATCGACCTTGCGGGGCACGAAGTTGCAGATGACGAAGTTGTGGCCCTCGAAAACCTGGTGGACCGGCGGGGGCTGGTGCACGCGTCCGGTGATCGGTTCGAAGTCGGCCACGTTGAACGTGTACGGGTACAGGCAGCCGTCCCAGCCGACCACGTCGAACGGGTGCGTCGGGTAGGTGACGATGCTGCCCACCAGCCCGGACGGCCCGTGGCCGCGGTGCTTGGTGTACACGTCGACGTCGCGGCCCTCGGTGATGAACGGCTCGCTCGGTGCAGTCAGGTCGCGCTCGCAGTACGGCGCGTGCTCGAGGAACTGCCCGTACCTGGACAGGTACCGCTTCGGCGGGGCGATGTGCGAGTTCGCCTCGATGCAGTAGGCGCGCAGCGGGCCCTCGCTCGTCGGCACCCACCGGTGCACCGTGGCGCGCGGGATGATCGCGTAGTCGCCGGCGCGCACCTGCAACACGCCGAACATGGTCTCCAGGGTGGCCTCGCCGTCCTCGATGTACACGCATTCGTCGCCGATGGCGTTGCGGTACAGCGGCGACGACTCGCCGGCGGCGACGTAGGCGATGCGAACGTCGCCGTTGCCCAGGAGCATCCGGCGACCGGTGACGACGTCCTGGGACTTCCACTCGTTGCGCGGGAACAGATCGTGCGTCTTGAGGTGCATCGGCTTGAGTGGATGGTTCGCCACGGTGCGGGCGTTGGGCAGCTCCCAAACTCGGGAGTCGACGATCGCCGAGGGAACGCCGGCGTGGTAAAGCAGCGACGAATCCGACGAGAAGCCTTCTTCGCCCATCAGCTCCTCGTAGTACAGAGCACCATCAGGTCGACGGAACTGGGTGTGCCGCTTGGGCGGGATCTCCCCGACGGTGCGGTAGTACATCTCGGACACCACCGATAATCCGATTATCGGACATAGCTTCCCATATATCGACCAGCGTCGGCGATAGGGCGAATGCTGTCAAGCGAGTGCGAGCGAGAGAATGAGGCCATGACCACGACGTCCCCGATGCCGCCCACGGTGCCCCCGCTGTTCGACCGGCTGGTCGACGATGCCGCCGTCTTCCCGCCCGGGAACATGCCGCTCGCCGATGCCGTGCCAGCCCATCGCCGCCACCGCAGCGCCTGGTACTCGTCGCTCGTCGGCCCGCTCCTGTGCCCGGCGTCGCAGCTGCCAGACCTGCGCCGCCTGGCCGACGACGGCGACGAGCCGCTGGGCGTGACGGTCATCGTGGACACCGGGACCGCGGGCGTCCTCGAAGCCGTCGACGAGGTCGCCAACGATTCTCAACTCACCCTGCGCAGCGTCGAGATCCCGATCCGCGGCGAGCCGCTCGCCGACTCCGCGCGCCGGATCGTCGCCGCGCTGGACGCCGCCATGGGCGGCTCGGACGACGAGGAACCGGCCTACCTCGAGGTGCCGCGAGCGCCGGGCTGGGAATCAGCCCTCGACGTCATCGCGGAGTCCGGCTATCGCGCGAAGCTGCGTACCGGCGGCGCCGACGCGTCGGCCTACCCGTCGTCGAGCGAAGTCGCCGCGTTCGTGCTGGCCTGCCTCGATCGCGGCGTCGCCGTCAAACTCACCGCGGGCCTGCACCGCGCTGTACGCCATCCCGGCCCGGACGGCGCGACCGAGCACGGCTTCCTCAACGTCTTGCTCGGCGTCGCCCGCGGGCTGGACGGCGGCGACCATGACGACATCGTCGCCGTCCTCGACCTCGACGACGCCGACCAGCTCGTCGCCCAGGTGCGCGACCTGTCGCCCGAGCACACGACGCGCCTACGCCGGTGGTTCGCGTCGTACGGATCATGCAGCATCGACGAGCCGCTGACCGACCTGATCGACCTCGGTCTGGTCACACCCCCGCAGTGAACCGCCGTCGGTGCCGCGCGACAGCGCCCGGTACGGTCATGCGCAACCACCAGGAGCCAGACGCGAGAGCGGAGCTGAACACGTGAGCACGAGTTGGCTTGACATCACCGACGACGCTGCGTTCGACGCGTACACCTTGCCCTACGGCGTGTTCTCGGCCAACGGTGAGGAACATCGTGTCGGCGTCGCGGTGGGCGATCATGTTCTCGATCTGGCGCCGCTGGCGGCGGTGTCCGCGGTCGACGGCGCGCACGTGTTCGCCCAGCCGAGCCTGAACCCGTTCATGGCCCTCGGCCCCGACGCCTGGCGGGCGGTCCGCGGATGGGTCACCGAACTGGTCACCGAAGAGCCGAATCGCGACCTCGTCGAGCCGCACCTGATTCCGCTGACCCGGGCGACGATGCATCAGCCGTTCGTCGTCGCCGACTACGTCGATTTCTACTCGTCCCAGGCGCATGCCGAGAACATGGGCAAGATCTTCCGGCCGGACTCCCCGGCGCTACCGCCGGCCTGGCGGCATCTGCCCATCGGCTATCACGGTCGCGCCGGAACCGTGGTGGTCTCCGGCAGCGACGTGGTGCGACCCAGCGGCCTCCGGACGATGGGCGACGGCGTCGAGTACGGCCCGTCGACGCGACTGGACATCGAGCCGGAGGTCGGGTTCGTCGTCGGCACGGGATCGCAGCTGGGCAGCCCTGTCTCCGTCGCCGAGTTCACCGACCACGTGTTCGGCCTCGTGCTGGTCAACGACTGGTCGGCGCGGGACATCCAGAAGTTCGAGGCGATGCCGCTCGGCCCGTTTCTCGGCAAATCGTTCGCCACGTCGCTGTCGCCCTGGGTGGTGCCGCTCGCGGCGCTGGAACACGCCCGGATCGACCCACCGACGCGTGACCCCGCACCCGCTGCGTATCTGCGCGACGCCGAGCCGTGGGGCCTGGACCTGCGCCTGGAGGTGGAGTGGAACGGCACGGTGGTGTCGCGGCCCGCGTTCGCCGACATGTATTGGACCCCGGCGCAGCAACTGGCCCACCTCACGGCGAACGGGGCGTCGGTGCGCACCGGCGACCTGTACGCCTCGGGCACGGTCAGCGGGCCGGGCGTCGATCAGCGCGGCTCGTTCATCGAGCTGACGTGGAACGGCACCGAGCCGGTGACCCTCGACGACGGCAGTACCCGCGCGTTCCTCGAGGACGGCGACACCGTGACCATCCGCGCCGAGGCGCCGGGACCGAACGGCACCCGGCTCAAGCTCGGCGCGGTCACCGGCACCATCGTGCCGGCACCGTCACGGCACTGACGCGGTGCGCCCGCTCATCCGCTGGGTGTAGATGGCCAGGCCCACCATGATGAGCACGGTCGACACGCCGAGCACGAGGGGCGCGAACACGTCGCGGCCGGCATAAGCGCCCAGCGCGACGAGCACCAACAGGACGGCGGCCAGGTAGCGCGACTTGGCCACGTTCCCGGTGCGCGAACGCAGGTAGAGGACGTTGCCGACGAGGTAGATCAACGGGCCGCCGACGGTGGTGAGGATCATCAGCGAGTCGAGGTGGTCGTGCGTGATGCGCAGTTCGATCGACACGGCGACCACGATCGCGCCCGCCACCATGATCGCGTGCGCATAAGCGAACGCTGAGCGCAGGATGCGTGTTTCGCCGCGTTCGCCGGTGTGGTCGGCGTCCGGGCCGGCGATCGCGAAATAGTTCCACCACTGCACGACGAGCCCGGCGAAACCCAGCACCGTCACCACTACGGCGCTGGCCGGCACCGTCTCCATGCCGGACAGCGCGAAACCCATCACGAGGATCGATTCGCCCAAGGCGATGATGAACACCAGCCGGTTCCGCTCGGCCAGGTGCTCGGCGTCGACGGGCCACGAGCCCATCGGCGTCGACCCCAGGCCGGGCACCCGGAAGTCCACACGAGGCGCCAGGTAGTCCACGGCGACCGCGACGATCCAGATCCACAGCCGGACGTCGGACGGCGCCACGGCCCCGGCGAGCCAGATCGCCCCGCCGGCGGCGCTCCAGATGAGCAGATGCAGATAGTTGCGCCGCATCCAGGTGCCCTTGCCCGCGTACACCATGAACATCGCCCGGATGAGCTGAGCGGTGACGTAACACCCCGCGAACAGCAGGGCGTCGTCGTCGAAGGCATGTGGCAGGCCCAACGCCATACCCAGGCCCGCCAGCATCAGCACCGCGTTCAACAGGCGCACCCAGCCGTTGCGCGGATCGAGCCAGTTCATCGCCCACGCGGTGTAGTTCCAGGCCCACCACACGGCCAGGAAGAGCACCGCCACCTCGGCCGCGCCCGACCAGGTCGGATCAGCGAGCAGAGTGTGCGAGATCTGGATGATCGCGAACACGTAGACGAGGTCGAAGAACAGCTCGATCGGCCCGACTTCGGACCGGTGCGGGTCGTTGTCTGCGCGAGTCAGGCCCGCGTTGAACGGTCGAGGTGACGTCGTACTGGTCATGGTCCGCCTCGTTCGGCCGGTCGGTTCTTGGTCGCCGACACACTGTAGAACCGGCGCCGGCTGACCGGCAGCGAACTCGGCCGATTCGCCTCGACGTCCCTGCGGCGACGACGTCAGGCGTGCGAGGCGTGCTCGTGCTCGACGTGCCCCTCAGGCTCGAGCTGGAACGTGCTGTGCTCGATGTCGAAATGGCCGGCAATACATTCATGCAGGCCGTCGAGGACGGAGCCCTGCCCGCAGTCGGCAGCGACGTCCGCGGCGACGACGATGTGCGCCGACAGGACCGGAACACCGCTGGTGATGGTCCAGGCATGCAAGTCGTGCACGTCGACCACACCGGGCGCCTCGAGCAGATGGCGACGGACGTCTTCGAGATCGACGCCGCGCGGCGTCGCTTCGAGCAGCACGTTGACGACGTCGCGCAGCAGCATCCACGCCCGCGGCACGATCATGAACCCGATCAGGATCGACGCAAGAGCGTCAGCACGCAGAAAGCCCGTTTTCATGATCACGATCGCTGCACCCACGACCGCGACCGAGCCCAGCGTGTCGCCGAGTACCTCGAGGTAGGCGCCACGGACGTTGAGGCTCACGTTCCGCCCGCTGCGCAGCAGGAACAGCGCGACGACGTTGCCCAACAAACCGACGACGGCGGCGAGCAGCATGAAATCGCTGTCGACAGGAACCGGGTCGAACAGCCGTCGCACGCCGCCGATGATCGCGAAACCACCGATGACGGCGACGATCACGGCATTGACGAGCGCGGCCAGGATCTCGGCTCGCTGCAGCCCGAACGTCGTGCGATCCGTGGCCGGGCGAGCGGCGATGACCGTGGCCACCAGCGCCAGGGCGACGCCGAAACCGTCGGCGAGCATGTGCCCGGCGTCGGCGAACAGCGCCAGCGAACCCGACACGACGGCGCCGACGACTTCGACGGCGAGGATGACCGCAATGATCACCAGAACGGCGACCATGCGGCGGCGGTAGCCCTGCGCGGCGGTGACCGCCATACCGCCGTGGAGCCCGTGTGTGTGACCCACGCTCGTCAACGCCGTCCTGGATGGGCCGGCACGGCTGTCACGCCGGGCCGGACGCCCGGATGCTCGTGCGGCTCACGCACCCGCTCGGCGTGCGCTAGACAGCCATGGATCGACGAACCGCAGGTCATGCCCGCCGGCCGGTGGTGTTCCGGGCACAGCTCGACCGTCGAGCCTGCGGCGTCGAGCAGGTGTTCTGCCGCCACCAAGAGCTGCCACACCTCGGGCCTGGCCAGCGCGTAGTACGTGGAGCGGCCGTGCGGATGCGCCTCGACGAGCCCGGCCGAGCGCAGGCACGCGAGGTGGCCGGACACGGTCGACTGAGCCAGTCCCAGCTCGGCGGTCAGATCGACCACCTTCCGCTCGCCGTCGGCGAGTAGCCGCAGCACAGCCAGGCGCGCAGGGTCGGCGAGGCTGTGGAACAAGAGTACGGCAGAGCGGTCCGCACCCAGTCGATTCATCGGCATAGGCCGATGATAGCGGTCAGCGTCGATGCCGTGTCAACCTCCCAGCCGCCGGGCCTGGACCAGGGTTGGCTAGCATCCACCTGGTGAGTACTTCGGGGGAACGGCCGGTGAGGGCCCGGTCGAAGCGGCCGGTGAGGGCCCGGTCGAAGCGGCCGGTGAGGGCCCGGTCGAAGGGAACAGCGAAGGCCCGGTTGACGGGAACAGCGAGCGCCCCGGTTCATGCCCCGTCCCGGCTGCGGCTTCTCGGCCTGGCCGGCATCGCGCTCGTCACGCTCGGGGCCGTCGGGGGTTGCGCGAGCGACGACTCGGCGCAGCCCAGCGCCGTCGCCGTCGGCCCGGCCGACGAGACGAGCGCTCCCGCCACTCCCCCGCCGCCCACACTGGCGCCCACACTGGAGCCCAACTTC
>JAJYTA010000156.1 GCA_021793295.1 Actinomycetes bacterium | reverse complement strand
TCCATCACCTCGCCGTACACGTCGATCTGGACCTGTTCGGCCGCGGCGTTGCCGATGCGCACCGGACTGGAGTCTTCGTAGCCGCTCAGCCAATCGAGCTCGTGCTCGGCCAAGCGCCGTTCGCCACCGATGCCGTACATGATCTGCAACTGGTCGGGACTGCCGCCGATGGCCCGCAGCAGCCAGTCGCGCCAGGCACGCGCCTCGGCCAGGTAGCCGCTGCGCACCAGGGCGTCGAGCGTGAAAGCGGAATCGCGGAGCCAGCAGTAGCGGTAGTCCCAGTTGCGCACCCCGCCGATACCCTCGGGCAGCGATGTCGTGGGCGCGGCGACGATGCCTCCGGTCGGCGCGTATGTCAACGCCTTGAGCGTGATCAGCGAGCGGACGACGGCCTCTCGGTACGGGCCGTCGTACGTACACCGCGCCACCCAGTGGTGCCAGAACGATTCCGTGGACTCCAGGGCCCGCCGAGCATCGACCGGCGTGGCCGGCTCGACGTGCGACGGCGACCACGCCAGGACGAAGCTGACCTGCTCGCCCTCGGTGACGGTGAAGTCTGCATGGGTGGCCAGGGCCCGCCCGTAGATCGGCACGTCGCAGTGCAGCGCCACCAGGTCCGGGCCGGCCACCCCGACGAGGATTCCGTTGTCACGGTGCACCCAGGGCACCGAACGGCCGTAATCGAAGCGCAGGCGCAGCTCGCTGCTCATGGTGACCGTGCCGGAGACGCCCTCGACGATGCGCACGACGTCGTGTTGACCGGAGCTGGGCGGCATCAGGTCGACGACCCGGACACTGCCGGTGGGGGTGTCCCAGTCGTGTTCGAGGATCAGCGTGTCCGGCCGGTACCGGCGCCGATCGGCCGGTCCGGCACCCGACGGCGCGATCCGCCACGACCCGTTGCCCTCGTCACCGAGCAGGGCGGCAAAGCATGCGGGGGAGTCGAAGCGGGGCAGGCACAGCCAGTCGATGGTGCCGTCGCGGTCGACGAGTGCGGCCGTGTGCAGGTCGCCGATCATGCCGTGGTCTTCGATCCGGCCCGTCATCCTCCCTGTCTACCGGTTCTGATCGGGTCCTGTCTGCATTCCGGTCGGGGCCCGCGCGTCGGCGCCGGTCGAGGTGCTGGCCTCGGCCTCGGCCTCTGCTTCTGCTCGGCCGCGAGCCTCGGCACGGATCAGCAGGACGAAACCGCCAACGCCCATGACGGCGAAGATGAACCACTGGACGGCATACGACAGATGCGGTCCGGACTCCGCTTCCGGAGGCGGCACCGCTTGCAGCCCGTCGGCGGCCGCCGGGTCCTGCTCGACCCGCTCGCCCCAGGCGCCGTAGAGCGGGTAGGGCAGCGTTTCGGCCAGGGCGGCGGTGTCGACTCGGCGCACGGTTCCGGCCCGTTGGGCCGCGCCTTCGCCGTCCTCGCCGGCACGCAGCCGGACCTGCACGGTGACCGTGCCGGATGGCGGGTCGGGCAGGTCGACCTCGTCGTCCGGGCGCCCTTCGGACGCGACGAATCCCCGATCGACCAGGAACGCGTCGCCGTCGGCTGTGACCAGCGGGGTGAGGGCGTGCACCCCGGGCGTCCCGTCCACCGGGCGCAGCCGCAGCGCCAGTTCGTGCTCGGGGTCGTACTGACCGGTGATCACGGCGTTGCGCCACTGATCGTCGGTATCGAGCGGCTCGCCGGGCGCGTTGAGTTCGTCGATGGGCACCGGCGCGCTGTCGATGCCGGCTTCGATGACGGCGTTCCGGGCGGCGCGCTCGTCGTTGCGATCCAGCTGCCACAGTCCCAGCCGCACGCATACCAGCACCAGGAGGACGCCGGCGACCGTGCGCACCAGCCACCGCTTGCTGGCCAGGAACCTGTACACACTGCCGACCGTAGTCCTGAGGGCCCCGGATCTTGCGTGCGGGTCGTAGGCTGGAGGGGTGCTGGTAGACCGATACGGACGCGTGGCTACCGATTTGCGGGTCTCGTTGACCGATCGGTGCAACCTGCGCTGCACGTACTGCATGCCCGAGGAAGGCCTGGCGTGGCTGCCCCGCGAGGATGTGCTCACCGACGACGAAGTCGTCCGGCTGGTGCGGGTGGCCGTCGAGCGGCTGGGCGTACGCGAGGTTCGCTTCACCGGTGGCGAGCCGCTGCTGCGCCGCGGGTTGGTGGACATCGTGACGCGGTGTGCGGCGCTGACCCCGCGCCCTGAACTGTCACTGACGACCAACGCCGTCGGCCTGGTCCGGGTGGCCGACAAATTGGCTGCGGCCGGGCTCGACCGGGTGAACGGGTCGCTGGACACCATCCGCCACGACCGGTTCGAGACGCTCACGCACCGCCGCCGGCTCGACGACGTCCTGGCCGGGCTGGCCGCCGCCCGCGACGCCGGCCTCGAGCCGGTGAAGGTCAACGCCGTCCTGATGCGGGGCATCAACGACGACGAAGCGCCGGAGCTGCTGGCGTGGGCGCTCGAGCACGGCTACGAGCTGCGCTTCATCGAGCAGATGCCGTTGGACGCCCAACACGGGTGGAGTCGCGACGCGATGGTCACCGCGGCCGAGATCCTGGAATCACTGCAAGCCGTGTTCGATCTCACACCGATCGGTGACGTCGAACGCGGCAGCGCCCCCGCCGAAACCTGGCTGATCAGCGGCGGTCCCGCGAAAGTCGGTGTCATCGCCTCGGTGACGCGGCCGTTCTGCGGGTCGTGCGACCGCACCCGGCTGACCGCCGAGGGCCAAGTCCGCACCTGTCTGTTCGCCCGCGAGGAATCCGACCTGCGCGGCGCGCTGCGGGCTGGGGCCGACGACGCTGAGCTCGCTCGCCGGTGGGAAATCGCCATGGCCGGCAAAGCGGCTGGTCACGGCATTGATGATCCAGGCTTCCTGCAGCCTTCGCGGCCGATGTCGGCGATCGGCGGCTGACCGGCCGACCAGTCGGCGAAGACGACGCCGGGCAGCCACGGGGGAAGCCGCCCGACGTCGTCGGTACGCAGCGCACCGACGGGGGAATACGGAACGCGCGCGATGGGGAGTATTGCACGGGAGCCGACGTTTCTGGAAGGCCCTGTCATCGTTCGATTCGATCATCCGCTCTGGACGCGGGCGGTAACTGCGGCCGAACCGGGGGAGTGACGGGTGAGATCGTGCCGGCCGACGGCCGCCGGGTCGCGTTGGCGATGACGACGGCGATGTAGGGCAGCACCACCGCGCCGATGATGAAGAACCAGCGCAGCCAGCCGTCCACGAGCACGGCCAGGGGTAGGCAAGCCAGCCTGACGCCCATCGTGACCAGGTAGCGCCGTTGGCGCGAGGCGAGATCGGAACTGCGACCCTCGGCCGCCGTCGTCACCGAGGCCACCGGCTCGCCGCGACGGCCTTTCGGCGCGTGCGTCCCGCTCACATCTCCACGGTAGGCCACAATCACGTGCATGGGCACGCCGGTGGACCCGGCGAGCACGCCGTGGCACGAAGGAGGAGACATGAATCGCACGTACCGGGTGACCGAGATCGTCGGGACCTCCACCGAGAGCGTCGACGAAGCGGTGCGCAACGGCATCAACCGGGCGGCGCAGACGCTCCGGCACCTCGACTGGTTCGAGGTCACCGAGATCCGCGGCCAGATCGTGGACGGCAATGTCGAGCACCTGCAGGTCGGCATGAAGGTGGGATTCCGCCTCGAAGACGCCTGAGTTCGGGTTCGGGTCTCGTCGTGTCGGCCCCGTCCGCGACTCGCTCGTTCCTCGCTCGCCGATGCCCGGCCGAACCCTGGCCGACACGCCGAGACCCGAACCGCTCGTCGTCTTGGAGATGGGCGGGAAATAGCGGGGAAGGGCGATCAGGTAGCGTCGGCGCGGGTCCGGGAGTGAGAGGAGTTCGCAGGTGAGTCGGTCGGTTTTGGTGACCGGCGGAAACCGCGGTATCGGCCTGGCGATCGCGCGTGCGTTCGCCGAGGCCGGCGATGCGGTGACCGTCACGTATCGCAGTGGCGAACCTCCGGAGGGTCTGTCGGGCGTGCGGTGCGACGTGACCGACACCGCGTCGGTCGAGGCGGCCTTCGACGAGGTCGAGGCCACCCAGGGACCGGTCGAGGTTCTCGTCGCCAATGCCGGCATCACCCGGGACACGCTCCTGTTGCGGATGGCGGAGTCCGATTTCACCGACGTCGTCGACACGAACCTGACCGGCGCGTTCCGCGTCGCCAAGCGAGCTGCTCGCGGCATGCTGCGCGCACGCAAGGGACGCGTCGTGTTCATCTCCAGCGTGGTCGGCATGCTCGGATCGCCCGGGCAGATGAACTACGCGGCCAGCAAGGCCGGGCTGATCGGGATGGCGCGCTCGATGGCTCGCGAACTCGGCAGCCGCGGCATCACCGCCAACGTGGTGGCGCCGGGGTTCGTGCAGTCGGACATGACCGACGAGCTCAGTGAGGAGCGCCGCGCTGAGATCCTCGCCGGTGTCCCGCTGGGCCGCTATGCCTCGGCCGACGAGGTGGCGCGCGTGGTGCGCTGGGTCGCCGGCGACGAGGCGGCGTACGTGACCGGTGCGGTCATTCCGGTGGACGGTGGATTGGGGATGGGGCACTGATGGGAATCCTGGACGGCAAGCGCATCCTGGTGGCCGGGGTCCTCACCGACTCCTCGCTGGGCTTTCACGTGGCCAGGCTCGCTCAGCTCGAGGGTGCGACGGTGGTGGTCACCGGCTTCGGGCGGATGAGCTTGGTGGAGCGGATCGTCAAGCGCCTGCCGCACGAGGCGCCGGTCCTCGAGCTCGACGTGCAGAACGAGGAGCACCTCGCCAGCCTCGCCGAGCGTGTGGGCGAGTATGTCGACGGCCTGGACGGCGTGGTGCACTCCATCGCGTTCGCGCCGCAGACCGCGCTGGGCGGGGCGTTCCTCGACACGCCGTTCGAAGACGTCGCCACCGCCGTGCACGTCTCGACGTACTCGTTGAAGTCGTTGACGATGGCGGCGCTGCCGCTGATGTCCGGCGGAGGCTCGGTGGTGGGGCTGGACTTCGACGCCCAAGTCGCCTGGCCCGGCTACGACTGGATGGGTGTGGCCAAGGCCGGCGAGGAGGCCACTGCACGGTATCTGGCCAAGTACCTGGGCCCGAGGGGCATCCGGGTCAACCTGGTTTCGGCTGGTCCGGTGAAGACGATGGCGGCGCGCTCCATCCCCGGCTTCGACGAGTTCGAAGGCGTGTGGGATCAGCGCGCCCCGCTCGGGTGGGATCTCTCGGACTCCGAGCCACCGGCGCGCGCGGTGGTCGCCTTGCTGTCGGACTGGTTCCCCAAGACCACCGGCGAGATCGTCCACGTCGACGGCGGCGTGCACGCCATGGGCGCCTGACCCTCAAATGATCATGTTCACCACGGAATTGCCTGCCGTACCACCCATGCACGCCTGGTGATGCGACAGAACGCCTCGTGGTGCGTGGTGGCGCTCAGCGGGTGCGGTCGGTCGCCAGATCGATCAGCCGCGCCAGCGCCTCGCGGCCGTCATCGGTGGCCTTCGCGGACTCGAGCGCCTCGCGGGCATCGGTGACCCGCTGCGCGACCATGGTCTCCACCCGGCGCAGCGCCTCGGTCTCGACCAGGACCGCACGCAGCTGCTCGACCCCCTCGTCGTCAAGGCCGGGGTCGCCGAGCAGCCGGTTCACCAGTCGCGTCTGTGCGGCGTCGGCGCGTTCGAGCGCGCAGGCCACCAGGACGGTGCGCTTGCCCTCGCGCAAGTCGTCGCCGGCGGGCTTACCGGTGCGGGCCGGATCACCGAACACGCCGAGGATGTCGTCGCGCAACTGGAACGCCTCGCCCAGCGCGGCACCGTAGCGGCGATACGGCGAGAGCAGCTGATCGTCGAGCCCGGCCACGGTGGCGCCGATGATCAACGGATGCTCGACGGAGTAGCGCGCCGACTTGAAGCGGATCACCTGCCGAGCCCGCTCGGTGTGGCCAACGGTGCGGGTGGCGCCGCTGACCTGCTCGAGGACGTCGAGGTACTGGCCGCTGCCCACTTCGGTACGCATCAGGTCGAACACGGCGCGTCCGCGCCGCAGCGCGTCGGGGCCGAGCTCGGCCGAGCCGAACAGCTCGTCACTCCACCCGAGCAGCAGGTCACCGAGTAGCACGGCCGCTGCCGCACCGAACGACTCCGGTGAGCCGTGCCATCGCGCCGCGCGGTGCTGTTCGGCGAAGCGCCGGTGCACGGACGGCTGGCCCCGCCGGGTGTCGGAGTCGTCGATGACGTCGTCGTGCACCAGGGCAGAGGCCTGGAACAGCTCCAGCGCCGCGGCGACGGTGATGACACCGGCATCGTCGGGGGAGCCGCCCGCAGCGCGCCAGCCCCAGTAGCAGAACGTCGGGCGCAGCCGCTTGCCTGCGCCGAGCAGTTGCACCGCGGCGTCGAACAACGGCAGCGTGTCGGGGCTGATCTCGCTCATCGTCGATCGCTGCCGGTCCAGGAACATGTCGATGACGTGCTGGAACCGGGGGAGCAGCGTATCGATCGGGTGACCGGGCGATGGCACGGCGGCAGGCTTCACGGTCGTCAGCGTAGGCGGTCGGCGAGGACGGCCACGGCCTCGGTCCGCTCAGCCGGCCAGCGCGGCCTCGATGTCGTCGAGGATCCGATGCGCACCGCGGTAGGTCGAGCTGCCCCACACGTCGTAATCGACGTGGTGAACCTGCCCGCGCTGGTCTGCGTCGAGGTTCTGCCACAGCACCGACGACGTGATCGATTCGCGGGCGGTGTCGTTCTCGGCGTTGGCCATCGTGAAGATCACGTCGCCGTCGGCCTCGGGGATCAGTTCCAGGCTGATCTCGATGAAGTCGCGGTCCGGGTCCGGTTCGACCTGGCCGTCCGGGCGGGCGAACCCGACGTCGGCGAACACCTGCCCGGGGAACGACTTCGGCGTCTCGAGGCGCAGGACGTCGGCGGCCTGGACTCGCACCAGCGAGACCGACGTGGCTGACGGATCCCCGACGGCCGCGCGGACCTGCTCGACATGCTGGTCGTACTCGGCGACGATCTCGTCCGCACGCTCGCTCACCCCCAGTGCGTCGGCCAGCTCGGTGACGTGACTGCGCCAGCTGCCCGTGCCGGTCCATTCCAGCGACACCGTCGGGGCGATCTGCGACAGGTCGTCATATGCCTCGGCGAACCCCGCCACGTCGACGGACAGGATCAGGTCGGGCTCGGCCACGGCGAGCGCCTCGATGTCGGGGTCGCGGGTGGTCGCGACGATCTCGAGCTCGTCGACGGCGAAGTCGTCGGGCAGAAACGGCGCGAGGTCGGCTCCCGACGGGTCCTGGGCTCCGGCGGCCACCGGATCGAATCCCAGGTCGACCAGCGCCGACAGCGTCGGGCGCCACAGCACGGCGATGCGCTGCGGGTCGTCGGGCACCTCGGTGGTCCCTTGCGCGTGCTCGACGGTGTGCGTGCTCGACGAGGTCTCGGCGGCATCGTCGTCGCCGCTTGTGCAGCCGGCAGCGGCGAGACCGAGAACGAGGGCGACAGCGCTCAGGCGGACGGAGGGCAGGCGGACGATGCGCATGGAGACGACCTCACACGTGGCGATGACGAACGGGGGACGGACGGATCACCCGGAACGGGCCTCGAGCGCGGCCCGGCGCTTGGCCACCCGGACGTCGTCGCTGACGTACGGGCACCCACCGCAGTACGCCTGCGGCTGGTCAGCGGCATCTCGCGGCCGAAGGTCATGCTCGATGTACTTGAGGCAGCAGGTGCCCTTGACGGTTCCGGCGCTGATGCCGCCGGACCACGTGACGTCCAGCGCGCGGGGGCGACGCCGGATGGCGGCTCCGTGCGTGACCAGACGGTCCATGATCGTCCAGACGCGCTGCCACGACTCCTGCGGGGCGAGCCCGCCGGCGTTGGCGGCGACGACCGCAGGCCCGGCGAGGCGGTCGGCGACGGCGCTCCACATGGTGCGCGTGCTGTAACGAGCGTGGCGCGAGACGCCTTCGATCACCGGTGCCAGGACCGTGAACAGGCGGCCGGCTACCCGATCGGCCAGCACGGCGCGGTCGTCGATGACGACGGTGCCCGGCCGGCCGGCCAGCGCATCGCCGGGCAGCACCTCGACGTCGCCGGACGGCAGTGCCAGCAGATCGAACTGGTCGCCATCCAGATGCACGGCGGCGTCGTCGCCCATCGGCAGGCCGCGGTCGGTCAGCAGCGCTGCGGCGACGGCAGGGGAGGCGATACGCCCGGTGAGGCGCAGGATGAGGTAGGACGCTGCCACGACACGGTGCCCGGACGCATGCGCGGTGAACCGGTCCAGCCAGGCACGGACGTCGACGTCGCGAATTCCAGTCAGCGGCGTCCACCCGGGGCCGAGTGGCTCGGCGGTGCGGAAAGCGAGAGCCGGGCTGACCGCGTCGAGACGTCGTGCGGTGTCGGCGAGCGGGGACTGGGCCGAGCCTGCCCCAGGGCGCGGGGGAGCCGTTGCCGACGCGATGTACATGGACGTCCCAAATCTCGATATCGTGGTTAGGTATCACTAACCTAACGGATCAATCGTGCCAAGTGAAACGGGGTCTCGTATCAGTGGATGAAACCGCCTGTCCAGGAATCGGGCCGGCCCCGATACCCTCGCCACCATGACTCTGGAGCTTTCGACGACCTCGACGACCCAGACCAGTCCGCGCACGGTGCGCGAATTGCTGGCAACCGGCCAGCGCTCGTACTCCTTCGAGTTCTTCGCACCGAAGACCGAACAGGGCGAGGCGACGTTCTGGCAGACCATCCGTGAGCTCGAGCGGTTGCAGCCGACGTTCGTCTCCGTCACCTACGGCGCCGGGGGAACCACCCGCGAGAGCACGGTGCGCGTCACCGAAGGCCTGGCCAGGCACACCACGCTCACCGCCGTGGGCCACCTGACCGCGGTCAACCACTCGGTCGCCGAACTCCGCCACGTCGTGGGCCAGTACGCCGACGCCGGTATCTGCAACTTCCTCGCCCTGCGCGGTGACCCGCCCGGCGACCCCGGCGCGGACTGGGTGCCGCACCCGGAGGGCCTGGAGTACGCCGAGGAACTGGTGCGGCTGATCCTGGACTCCGGCGACTTCTGCGTCGGCGTAGCGGCCTTCCCGGAGAAGCACCCGCGCTCGCCCGATGTCGAAACCGACGCCCGCTTCCTGGTGCGCAAGTTCCGCGCCGGTGCCGAGTACGCCATC
This sequence comes from Actinomycetes bacterium, assembly GCA_021793295.1. Classification (GTDB taxonomy): domain Bacteria; phylum Actinomycetota; class Actinomycetes; order Jiangellales; family Jiangellaceae; genus Haloactinopolyspora. The sequence goes on along the minus strand of JAJYTA010000156.1, from coordinate 428 downwards.
ACCCAGATGTTCTTCCACGCTGAGGACTACCTGCGGATGCGTGACCGGGTGGCAGCAGCCGGGGGAGACAAGCCGATCATCCCGGGCATCATGCCGGTGACCAACGTCCGTCAGATCGAGCGGTTCGCGAAGTTGTCCGGCGCGGACTTCCCGGCCGATCTCGCCGAGCGGCTGCTCGCCGTCGAAGACGACCCCGAGGCCGTGCGTGCGATCGGGGTGGAGGTCGCCACCCAACTGTGCGAGCGGCTCCTGGCCGAGGGCGCTCCCGGCTTGCACTTCATCACGTTGAACAGGTCCACGGCCACGCGCGAGATCTACGACGCGCTCGGGGTGGAGACTCCGGCGACCGTCGCCGGCTGATCCGGCAAGGCTCGGCCGCATCGCCGGAGTTCAGGCGCGCCCGATCAGGTCGGCCACGATGCCCGAGG
>JAJYTA010000155.1 GCA_021793295.1 Actinomycetes bacterium | reverse complement strand
GCTGACTGCGGCCTACCGGGGCGCGATGATCATCTGCGCAGTCCTGCTGGCCGGGGGTGCACTGTCTGCGCTAGCCATCCGGGCTGTGGTAGCCGAGCCCGAGATCGCCGAACCGGCGCCTGCCGTTTTGGACGAGTCGAGTCCCGCCGCGATCGATGAAACCTCGACGTCGGCGCCGTGCTCAGCCCCGGGCATGCCGCCCTCGTATGGCCGCTGATTCGCCACCCCAGGCAAAATTGGCGGCATGGCAGCTCTCAAGGACCGACTCAAAGCCGATCTCACGTCGGCCATCCGCGCCAAAGACGAGGTGCGCAAGGCCACCATCCGCATGACGCTTTCGGCGATCAGTACCGAAGAGTCGTCGGGCGACTCGGCACGTGAGCTCACCGACGACGAGATCATCACCGTGCTCACCCGCGAGGCCAAGCGCCGGCGCGAGGCCGCCGAGGCGTTCCGCGACGGTGGACGTGCCGACAGCGCGGAACGTGAGGAGGCCGAAGCTGCTGTCATCGCCGAGTACCTGCCCGAGCCCCTGTCCGAGGCGGAACTCGAGCAGATCATCGACGCCGCCATTGCCGAGACCGGCGCTTCGTCGCCGCGCGACATGGGCCGGGTCATGAAGATCGTGCAGCCCCAGGTCCGTGGCCGTGCTGAAGGCAGCGCCGTGGCGGCTGCGGTCAAAGCGCGCCTCGCCTAGCTCGGTGATCGTTGGCGCATTCTGGTTGCCATAGGCACCGGTTTGCGCCAACGATCACGCGCTGGAGTCATCCACAAGACCGATCAACCTGCCCAGATTTCCACATTCGACGTCGTGCGGCGGCATGTCTGAGACAGCATCGCAGAAATTGGGCGCATGCGCCTTTCAGACATCTCCGCAGTTCTTGCCAGCCAGGACGGCGTTGTGAGCCGCACCCAAGCAGCCGCGGCCGGCATCAGCCGAGCTGCCATCCGGCATGCCCTCGAATCACAGGCGTGGCAAGAACTGCTTCCGGGCGTCTTCGCCGCATTCTCCGGCCCGGTGACCGAGACCCATCGAATCCGCGCTGCATGGCTTTACGGCCGTGGCCGCGCACTGGTGACCGGAAACGTCACGTGCCGGGCAGCTGGCTTGCGTTACGTACCGGCCGAAGACGGCATCATGTTGCTGGGCCCGACCGGTTTCCGCCGTAAAGCCACCGGATTCGTCAGGGTGCGCCGGACGACTCGAATGCCCTCAGCACAGTTGTGGACACCGCCCGCTTCAACTCCACACGAGCGCCAGCGTCGAACGCCGATCTCGCTCGCACCAACACCGCGAGCGGTGCTGGACGCCGCGTTGTGCGTCGGGCTACGCACTGCGCAATCCATACCGCGCCGTGCCAACGGGACGCCGTTGCCTCGACCGCCAGGCGTGGCGTTGGTTTATGGTCGAGCCCTTCAAGATGTCCGCGCCCTGGTGTGTGAAGCCGTACAACGAGGCAAGGTGTCCCCCGCAGAACTCGTCGATGAACTCGAGCACGCACCTCAACAAGGCTCGATGCTGGCCCGTCGAGCCATTGCTGACGCCGTTGCGGGTTGCCGCTCAGCGCCAGAATGTGAGTTACGTGACTTGGTCACGTCGTCTGATGAGCTCCCAGAAGCACGCTGGAATCTGCCGCTCCCCGGGCAACCCAACGTCATCCCTGATGCCTGCTGGCCCGAAGCCAGGCTCATCGTCGAAGTCGACTCCGTGCAGTGGCACCGCTACGGCGACGCTCCGGAACGCACAGAGCAACGGCGAGCCATGCTGGCGTCCTTGGGCTGGACGGTGTACCCGGTATCACCTCGGCGACTCCGCACCGAGCCGACGATCGTCCTTGCGGAGATCGTCGCTGCCTACCGGGCCGGATTAGCTCGGTGATCGTTGGCGCATTCTGGTTGCCATAGGCACCGGTTTGCGCCAACGATCACGCGGCGAGTTCCTCGGCCACCAGCTCCGCGATCTGCGCCGTGTTCAGCGCCGCCCCCTTGCGGAGGTTGTCACCGCACACGAAGAGGTCGAGGGAGCGGGGGTCGTCCAGCGACCTCCGGACCCGGCCGACCCACGTGGGGTCGGTGCCGACGACGTCGGCCGGCGTGGGGAACTCGCCCCGCGACGGGTCGTCGTACAGGACGACACCTGGTGCGTCCCGCAGGATCTCCGACGCGCGATCCGCGTCCACCTCACGTTCGAACGTCGCGTGGATGGCGACCGAATGAGTGGTCACCACCGGGACGCGCACACACGTAGCCGAGACCTTCAACTCCGGGCGATCGAGGATCTTGCGCGCCTCATTACGGATCTTCATCTCTTCCGAGCTCCAGCCGTCGTCCTTCAACGACCCCGCCCAGGGCACGACGTTCAGCGCCAGCGGCGCCGGGAACGGACCCAGCTCGGAACCGATGACCCGGCGCACGTCACCCGGGTGCGTCCCGAGTTCGCGATTGCCCGCCACCTTGCTCAGCTGATCGTGCAGCGTGTCGACACCGCTCTGGCCGGCGCCCGATGCCGCCTGGTACGACGCCGCCGACAGCTCGACGAGCCCGTACTCGGCATGCAGTGCGCCCAGTGCGACGATCATCGACAGCGTCGTGCAGTTCGCGTTCGCGATGATGCCCTTCGGGCGCTGGCGGGCCATCCGAGCGTTGACTTCCGGCACCACCAGCGGGACGTCGGGGTCCATCCGGAAAGCGCCGGAGTTGTCGATCACCACCGCACCGCGCTCGGCGGCCACCGATGCCCATTCTGCGGAGACCTCATCGGGGACGTCGAACATCGCGACGTCGACGCCGTCGAACACCTCCGCCGACAGCTCGCGAACCTCGACTTCCTCGCCCCGGACCAGCAACCGCCGCCCGGCCGAGCGCGCCGACGCGATGAGCCGGATTTCACCCCACACGTCCTGGCGGGTGGAGAGGATGTCGCGCATCACCGTGCCGACCGCTCCCGTCGCTCCCACGAGGGCCAGGGTGGGACCGTTACGCTCGCTCATCGGCCTGTTCCTCCGTACACGACCGCTTCTACCTGCTCTGAATCGAGATCGAACGCCCGGTGAAGGGCACCTACTGCGGTGTCGACGTCTTCGCTTCGGACCACGACCGAGATCCGGATCTCCGAGGTGGAGATCATCTCGATGTTGACACCGGCGTCAGCCAAAGCGCTGAAGAACGTCGCGCTCACGCCCGGGTGGCTGCGCATGCCGACGCCGATGAGCGAGACCTTGCCGATGCCGTCGTCGTAGCGCAGCGACTCGAACCCGACGGTCTGCTGAATGGCGGTCAGCGCCTCGACACCCTTGCGGCCGTCGGTGGACGGAAGCGTGAACGAGATGTCGGTTCGGTTGGTGTCGACCGCGGAGACGTTCTGGACGATCATGTCGATGTTGACGTCGGCATCGGCCACCGAACGGAAGATCGTGGCGGCCTCGCCGACCTTGTCGGGAACCCCTACCACGGTGATCTTGGCCTCGCTGCGGTCGTGTGCGACCCCGGAGATGATCGGTTGTTCCATGTCGGGCTGATCACTTTCCTCGGTCGGGCTGGACACCCACGTGCCGTCGAACGTGGAGAAGCTGGAGCGCACGTGAATCGGCATGCCATAGCGTCGCGCGTATTCGACGCAGCGCAGGTGCAGAATCTTCGCGCCGCAGGCCGCCATCTCGAGCATCTCTTCGTAGGTGATCCGCGGAACCCGCCGAGCGTTGGCGACGATGCGCGGATCGGCGGTGAAGACGCCGTCGACGTCGGTGTAGATCTCGCACACATCGGCCTCGAGCGCCGCGGCCAGGGCAACCGCAGTGGTGTCGGAGCCGCCGCGGCCGAGGGTGGTGACGTCCTTGCTGTTCTGGCTGACGCCCTGGAACCCGGCGACGATGGCGATGGCACCGCTGTCGAGTGCCTGCCGGATCCGGCCTGGTGTCACGTCGATGATGCGGGCGCGGCCGTGTACCGAGTCGGTGATGACCCCGGCTTGGCTGCCGGTGAACGACCGGGCCTCGTGACCGAGGTCGCCGATGGCCATGGCCAGCAACGCCATGGACATCCGCTCGCCCGCGGTCAGCAGCATGTCGAGTTCGCGGCCGGAAGGCAGCGGCGAGACCTGCTTGGCGAGATCGAGCAGTTCGTCAGTGGTGTCGCCCATCGCGGAGACGATGACGACCACTTCGTGGCCTTCCTTCTTCGTGGCGACGATGCGCCTGGCGACCCGCTTCACCGCGTCGGCGTCAGCGACGGAGGATCCGCCGTACTTCTGGACGACCAGACTCACGGCACACTCCTCCCACGACGTTTCACTGCCCTTGGCAGTCTAGGCGAACCGGGCGCCATACCCCGAGTCGTCCGGATCTCGGAACGCCCGCCTCAGAGTTCGGCTTGCGCTGGTAGCGGGCCTTCCAGCACGTCGATGGCTTCGTCGTGATGGTCGAGGCGGGTATGCGCGATCAACGAGTGCAGCGCCCGCAACGCTGCTCCGCAGCTCGAACCCCACGAGGACAGGTAGGAGAACTGCCACCACCACAGCGCCTCGACCACCCGGCCGTCCCGGTAGTGCGACAGGCCGTGCAGCAGGTCGGAGGCGATACTGGCGAGGTCGTCGGACAGGCGGAAGCCGGTGGCTCCGCGGGCGGGGTCCACCGGGTCGACGACCTCCACGTAGGCGTCGACCGGATCGAGCAGGCCGGCGATCCGCTCACGCAACTCGTCGACGTCGGGATCCGGGCCCGCATCCGGCTCGAACCGTTCGACGGGGACGACGTCGCTGATGGCGCCCAGCCGGCCGCCGGCCAGGCAGAGCTGACTGACCTCGAGCAGCAACATGGACAGCGTCGTGTCGGGGTTCTCGCCGCGGGCGATCTCGCGGATGGCGACCAGGAAACTCTGGATCTGGTCAGCGATCTCGGCCGCCAGATCGGTGTAGTCGTCGGCCGCACCGGGCCCTGTGGACCTCGTCTCAGTACTAGACATCAAGCAACCTCCGACCCTCGAACGCCCGCCCCAAAGTGACCTCGTCCGCGTACTCGAGGTCGCCGCCTACTGGCAGTCCACTGGCCAGACGCGTCACGCGCAAGCCCATTGGCTTGATCATCCGGGCGAGATATGTCGCGGTGGCCTCGCCCTCGAGGTTGGGGTCGGTCGCGAGGATGAGCTCGGTGACAGTGCCGTCGGCCAGCCGGGTCATGAGCTCACGTACGCGCAGCTCGTCCGGGCCGATCCCCTCGATCGGACTGATCGCGCCGCCGAGCACGTGGTAGCGGCCGCGGAACTCGCGAGTGCGCTCGATGGCGACGACGTCCTTCGGCTCCTCGACCACGCACAGGATCGCCGGATCGCGACGCTGGTCGAGGCAGATGCGGCACTGTTCGTCCTCGGCGACGTTGCCGCAGGTGGTGCAGAACCTGACCTTGTCTTTGACCTCGGTCAGGGCCGAGACGAGCCGGCGAACATCGTCGACGTCTGCGGCCAGGAGGTGAAACGCGATGCGCTGGGCACTCTTGGGCCCGACGCCGGGAAGCCGCCCGAGCTCGTCGATGAGATTCTGGACGACGCCTTCGTACACGGGTGCCCCCGGTCAAGAGCCGGGGCCGCGGGCGGGCCCGTCGTCGGAGTCGTCGTCGGCCTCGGAATCGGGCAGCTGGCCAGCTGTCGCGCCGCCGAACAACCCAGCCAGCTGGGACGGGTCGCCCCCGGTCCCGCCGAGCAGGCCCGCGACATCGGCGTTGAGCGCACCCATCTGCTCCTCAGCCCGGCGCTGGATCTTCGCGTGAGCGTCGCGGACCGCGGCGATGATGAGGTCAGCCAAGGTGTCGACGTCGTCGGGGTCGACGACGGAGCGATCTATCTGCAGATTCGTCAGCTCGCCGGTGCCGGTGACCGTGGCCTGCACCAATCCCCCACCGGCCGAACCGGTGGCCTCGGACTCGCTGATGTCCTGCTGGGCAGACATGAGCTGTTGCTGCATCTGCTGGGCCTGCTGAAGCAGGCGCCCCATGTCGATGCCTTCGTTTCCGGGCGGGAACACCACATGCCTCCTCGGACAGGCGTCTGCGTCGCGGGCACTCGCGGACGATGTCACTGCGAGCCTACGGCACGGCCGGGGCCGAACCGACCCCGCCGACCGCTATTCGTGCTCGATCTCTTCGATGACCGTGGCGCCGAGCGTGCGCTCGAGCAACTGGCGCTCGGTCAGGCCCGAATCGTCGAGGTCGGCGTCGTCGGGATCGGCACCGGAATCGTCGGCGGAATATGCCGTCGGTGCGGCCGGCGCCTCCGTGCGCGGCGGCGGTGCACCCGGCGAGTCCGGCGGGGCCGGAGTAGCGGCCGAGCCGCCGTTCTTGCCGCCGATCGGCCCGGAATCGGCCGCCGGTGGAGGCGGGCTGTCGGCTGCCGGCGGCGCCTGCCGGCCAGGGTCGGCGGACGGGTCGACGATGGCGTTGATCCGCAGATCGAGCAGGAGCACTTCCTTGATCGCCTGCTGCAGACAGGCCTGGAAGTCCTCGCGGCGCGCGAACGTGTCGCGCAGGGTGGGTTTGCGGAAGGCGAGCGTGAGCACACCGTCGGACACGTCGGCCACGGTGGACTCCTGCGAGATCAAGCTCCAAGGGGTCCGCTTGATTTCGCGAAGACGCACCAGGACTTCCGGCCACATCCGCCGGACGTCAGCCACGCCACCGGACGCCGGCTCCGCGGCGGACTGCGGCGTGGGGTCTGCGGCAGGTCGGGGTGCGGGTTCAGGAGCGGCGGGTGCGGGTTCAGGAGCGGCGGGGGCGGGTTCCGCCGGCTCCGGCGTCGGCTCGGGTCGGGCGGACGCTGGTGGCGGCTGCGATTCACCGGCTTCGGCTGCGGCAGCGGGTTCGCCACCACCGGCGAGACGGCGCTCGACGCGGTCGAGACGCGCCTGTACCCCGGAGACGGAATCGTCAGCCCCGGGGAGGAGCAGCCGGGCACAGACGAGCTCGAGCTGCAACCGCGTCGGCGTCGCGCCCTTCATGGCGGTGATGCCTTCGTCGACGACCGCAGCCAGGCGGATCAGATCCGACGGCCCCAACCGAGAGGTCTGGCCGATCATCCGCTCGACTTGGTCCGGTGGCACGTCCAGCAGCCCGGTCTCGGCGGCATTCGGCGCCGCGCGCAGGACGATCAGGTCACGGAACCGTTCCAGCAGGTCGGTCAGGAACCGGCGCGGGTCGTGACCGGAGTCCATGACGCGGTCGATCGCCGCGAACACCGAGCCGCCATCACCTGCAGCGATGGCTTCGACGACCTGGTCGAGCAACGCGGCGTCGGTGAAGCCGAGCAACCCCACCGCCAGCTCGTAGCTGACACCGTCCTCGCCGGCCCCGGCGATGAGCTGACCCAACACCGACTGCGCGTCGCGCGCGGACCCGGCTCCGGCCCGGGCGACCAGCGCCAGCGCCGCGGGCTCGATCGGCACCCCTTCCTGCTCGCAGATCCAGGCGAGGTTTTGCTGTAGCACCTTGGCCGGGATGAGGCGGAACGGATAGTGATGGGTCCGGGAGCGGATGGTTCCGATGATCTTGTCCGGCGCCGTGGTGGCGAAGATGAACTTCAGGTGCGCCGGCGGTTCCTCGATCAGCTTGAGCAACGCGTTGGCTGCGCCGGGACCGAGCTGATGCGCCTCGTCGATGATGTAGATCTTGAAGCGGGACGACACGGGCGCGAAATGCGCCTTCTCACGCAAGTCACGAGCGTCGTCGACCAAGCCGTGCGTGGCGGCGTCGAGTTCGACGACGTCGATGTTGCCGGGCCCGTTGGGAGCCAGGTCGGTGCACGACTGGCACGTCCCGCACGGCTCGGGCGTCGGTCCCTCCGCGCAGTTGAGAGACCTCGCGAGGATGCGGGCCGACGACGTCTTGCCGCAGCCACGCGGACCGGAGAACAGGTACGCGTGGTGGACGCGGTCATTGGACAACGCCCGGATGAGGGGCTCGGTGACATGCTCCTGCCCCACCACGTCGGCGAAGGTGCCCGGGCGGTACGTGCGGTAGAGCGCTAGCGACGACACCTTGCGAACCTTAGTCGTCCACGCCGACACCGCACATCCGCAGTCGTCTCCGGAGCACCGATCAGCATGCGCCGACGTCGCCGACGAGCAAGAAGGGACCCCTCGCGCACCCGGCAGAGCCCACGTACCCTTGCTGCCTTCCGGCCCTGGGGGAGTTAGGCGGGATACCGCCGCGCGAGGGGTCGGCTGTCAGTCTACGTGTCCGCCCGGCACGCGATGCAAACCGGCCTCGATTTCGACCATCGCCTCGTCGTCCGTTAACCTCTACGCGGAGGATTCGCCTAGTGGCCTATGGCGCACGCTTGGAAAGCGTGTTGGGGGCAACCCCTCGCGGGTTCGAATCCCGCATCCTCCGCCACGCTCACCAGGGCGACCCGTCAGCAGCGGTCACATCACCAATGTCGGCAACTCGACGGTCCGCCCTGGCCGCCCCGGGCGGACCGTCGACCAGACCTTCGACGCCGTCCAGGACGGACTACCGCTGATTTCTGGCATGAACCAGTCGAACCAGCCTCATCGGTGACAAGAATTCCTGCTGGTCGAAGAACCCGGCTGAGGTCACCATCGCCTCATCGATCTCGTCCTCGACTCGCCACCCGTTGTCGGCGAGCCAGCCCGTGACGAGCTCTGAGCTCGCCGAGCATCGCCACGGCTCACCGCCACGACCTGCAACGGCGGCAACCGCGTCCGCGAACTCGCGCCCCGCATCGTCACGTAACTCAGGCGCCACGTGGTAATCGAAGACGAGCGACGACCCCTCGGCAAGATCTGCGAGCTCGGCGAAGAATCGTCGACACAGGTCGGGTGTCAGGTACATGCTCACACCCAGCCAGACCACGCTGACAGGTCGGCTCAACTCCAGACCCGCAGCCTCGAGTCCGCGAAGATCGAATCCGTCTTCCAAGTCGGCGGAGACGTAGCGGGCCTCGTCGGCCAGGCCTGCCTCATCGAAGAGCTGAGCGCGCCAGGCCAGCACACCTGCCCGGTCGACGAGCCATACCTGGTCAGGACGCGGCTGTGGACGTCGATGACCGATGGTGTCGAGTCCGGCGCCGACCACGACAATCTGATCTGCGCCCATCTTCGAGAGCACGGCCTCCGCGTAGCGAGACCGCGCACAAGCGGACAACCGAGCCGCAGCGAGAACCGCTGCCTCCGGATGCGCTAATTGGTAGTCGAGCGGGGAATGCCCCTGCGCACGGCAGAGGCGCTCAGCGACTTCGTCGATCAGGATGTGCGGCTCTGCGTCCACGTGCGCATGCGCAGCACGGGCAGCGGCGGCGAACAGGGCAGTCTGACTGGGTTCTATGTGAGCTGTCACTTCAACTAATTACCAGTTTCAGACCCACGGATCTAGCCGGCGCGCCGATGCTCGGCACATCGAACCCGCTGATGGAACCCGAGCCTCACCCCCTAGGGGTGATGTGCGCGCGGCGCGTTGCCCGCACGTTGGGTTCACTCCTGCAGGCACGCGGATGGAGCATGGTCATGGCCGACTACCCGCCCATCGCCGATCACGGCCTCATCGGCGATCTGCAGACCGCCGCCCTCGTGAGCACAGACGGATCGATCGACTGGTTCTGCGCGCCGAGGTTCGACTCGCCCAGCATCTTCGGTGCCCTGCTCGACCAGCAGCGCGGTGGTCATTTCTGGATCCGGCCGAGCCAGATGATCTTCACCA
>JAJYTA010000154.1 GCA_021793295.1 Actinomycetes bacterium | reverse complement strand
AACGCGACGCACGCGGCTCCGAGGTCGCGATCGACCCAGACGAACGTCCCCGCTTGGCCGAAGTGCCCGAACGTGCCCGGCGAGTTCGTCGCGCCAGTCCAGTGCGGTGACTTGCCGTCGCGGATCTCGAAGCCCAGCCCCCAGTCGTTGGGCTTTTGATGCCCGTAACCAGGCAAGACACCGTTCAGGCCGGGGAAGACGACGGTCACCGCGTCGTCGAGCGTGCTGGGGTGCAGCAGGGTGGGGGAGAGCAGCTCGGTGGCGAACCGCACCAGGTCGGCGCCCGTGGACGACGCACCGGAGGCCGGTGAGCCTTCGAAGGCGGTGGAAGTCATGCCCAGCGGGTCGAGCAGGCCCTCGGCGACATAGTCGGCGAACGGCATCCCCGCCCGCTTGGTCACGACGTCGGCCAGCTGCTCGAAGCCGGAGTTCGAATACAGCCGCCGCGTGCCGGGTGCCGCGACCGCCGCGTGGTCGTCGAAGGCGAGGCCGCTGGTGTGGGCCAGCAGGTGCCGGACGGTGGACCCTTCGGGCCCGGCCGGGTCGTCGAGCGTGAGGGCGCCCTCCTCGACGGCCATCAAGGCCGCGTACGCGGTGAGCAGCTTCGTCACCGACGCCAGCCGGAACGTACGGTTCAGGTCGCCGTACGAGAACGCCACCTGGCCGTCGGGCCGGACAGCTGCCGCCGCCGCATGGTCGACGGGCCAGGACGAGATCTGCTCAGCAGCTGCGCTCATGTCCCCGACTCTAAGTGACGGGGTCCGGCACCCGCTGCGGCTCCTGCTCGAACCGGCGCTCGTGGGCCCAGGCGACGACGGCGAGGGTGAGTGCGGACAGCGTGAGAGCGACGGCGACCCAGACCGGCGCCACGTAACCCCACCCGGCCGTGATCACCAGCCCTCCGGCCCACGGCCCGACGGTGTTGCCGACGTTGAACGCTGAGGTGTTGACCGCGGCTGCGAACGTCGGTGCGTCGCCGGCGACGACGAAGATGCGGGCGTTGAGCCCGGGTGCGATCGAGAACCCCGCGACCCCGACGGCGAAGATCGCCGCGACCGTGGCGACCGGATGGTCCGACACCGCGGCGAGCACGACCAGCATCGCCGTCAGCGCCCCCAGGCTCGCGAAGATGTTGGTGAACAGGCCGCGGTCGGCGACCCGCCCGCCGATGCTGATGCCGATGAACGTGCCGACGCCGAACAGCGCCAGCACGAGCGGCACCGACCGCTCGCTCACGCCGGACACGTCGGTGAGCAGCGGCGCGAAGTAGGAGAACGCAGCGAACACGCCGGCCTGAAACGCAGCCGTCGTGGCCAGCGCCAGCCACATCCGGCGGGTGCGGAACGCGCGGAGCTCGTTCCGGAGCCGGGGCGCGCTGGCTTCGTCGTCGCCGGGCACGCGCACGATCGCGATGATCGCCGCGGACGCCAGCCCCGCCAGCGCCGCGACCGCCCAGAACGCGGCCCGCCAGCCCAGTTCTTGGCCGACCCACGTACCGGCAGGCACCCCGAGCACGTTCGCCACGGTCAGCCCGCCGACCAGGACCGCCAGGGCGCGCGCCGTCAGGCCGGGCGGGGTGAGCCGTACGGCGACGACGGCCGCCACGGCCCAGAACGCTCCCGTGGCAACCGCGGAGACGACGCGGGTGATCATCAGTGTGGCGTACGTGGGAGCGAGCGCGCCGACGACATGCCCCGCGACGAACACGACGAGCGCGCCGAGCAAGGTGGCCTTGCGTGGTAGCCGCAACGTGGCGACAGCCATGACGGGCGCGCCCAGCGTCATGCCGATCGCAAACGCGGAGATCAACAGGCCGGCGTCGGGGATGGTGACGTCCAGGTCGTCGGCGATGGTCGGCAACAGCCCGGCGATCATGAACTCGGTCGTGCCGAGCACGAAGATGCTCAAGCCCAAGACGTAGACGGCGAACGGGACGCGCGTGGCGGGCGGGGACGCGGGCAAAGCGGCTCCTCGATTATGGATCGGCCAGTTCAAAATGGGGGCGTGCAGTCGCGCTGCCGGAATGCGGCCCACGGCCGGGCGGCTACAGCGCGTCGATCAGAGCGTCGATGATGTCGGTGACTCGTTCGGGCTTGTCGGTGACCCGGCCGACCACATGGACGCCGACGAGGGAGCTGTGGACGAGTCGGGCGACGGCGAGAGGATCGAGGTCGGGGGAGAGCTCGCCGTCGCGCTGGCCGCGTTCGATCAACGCGCGCATGGTGTCGACGATGGCGTCGAAATCACTGCGGACCAAGGTGGCGACGTCGTCGTCGGAGTTGCCGATCTCGACCGCGGCGTTCAACGCCAGGCACCCGCGCCGACGCGGGTCGGCCAGCTGGTTGCGCAAAGCTTCGGTGAGGAAGTCGCGGATGATCGCGCGTACCGGACCGGGTCGTTCGAGAAGGTCGGACTGGGTGGCGCGCGTGCGCTCGGCGTATCGGCGCAGCGATTTCTGGTACAACTCGCGCTTGCTCGTGAAGGTGTTGTACAGGCTGCTGCGCCCCACACCGGTGCCGCGGCACAGGTCGTCGGTGGACGTTGCCGTGTAGCCGCCGTCCCAGAAGACGTTCATCGCCGCCTCGACGGCCGACTCGGGATCGAAACCGCGTGGGCGTGGCATGGGAGTGACCGTAGCAGTTATGGACTGAGGTGTCCAAAACTACGGCCGGTGGTGATCGTCAGCGAGTCCCGGGCCGCCGTCTCGACCCACCGACCCGCCGACGATCACCGCCTTCACATCAGCCGGCGTCGAGACCGCGCCGCTTCAGCAACGGCTCGATGCGCGGGTCACGACCACGGAAAGCGCGGAACGCCGCCATCGGATCGACGCTGCCACCGCGGGAGAGCAGGGTGCGCCGGAAGTGGTCGCCGTTCTCGCGCAGCGCTCCGCCGTTCTCCTTGAACCACTCGACCGAGTCGGCGTCGAGCACCTCGCTCCAGATGTAGGAGTAGTACCCGGCGCTGTAGCCGCCAGCGAAGATGTGGGCGAAGTACGTGGAGCGATAGCGCGGCGGTACCGCGGCGACGGCCACGCCCGCCTTCTGCAGCGCAGCCGCCTCGAACGCGGCGGTCGAGTCGATCTCGGTGCCGGGCTCGATCTCGTGCCACGCCAAGTCGAGCAGGGCTGCGGCAAGATACTCCGTCGTCTTGAACCCCTCGCCCCACGACTGCGAGTCGAGCAGCCGCTGGACCTGCTCCTGCGGCAGCGGTTCGTCGGTCCGGTAGTGCCGCGCATAGTTGGACAGCACCTCCGGCCAGACTGCCCACATCTCGTTGACCTGCGACGGGAACTCGACGAAGTCGCGGAACACGCTGGTGCCGGAGAACGTCGGGTAGGTCACGTCCGAGAACAGCCCGTGCAGGGCGTGGCCGAACTCGTGGAACACGGTCGTGACCTCGTCGAAGGTCAGCAGAGCGGGCTCGTCCTCCGGTGGGCGGGCGATGTTGAGGTTGTTGACCACGACGGGCTGGGTGCCGAGCAGCTTCGACTGATCGACCAGCGAGTTCATCCAGGCGCCGCCCCGCTTGGAGTCGCGGGCGAAGTAGTCGGCGAGGAACAGGCCCAGCGGGGAGCCGTCGGCATCGAACACTTCGAAGACACGCACGTCGGGGTGGTAGCCGACGAGATCGGGGCGCTCGGTGAAGCTCAGCCCGTACAGCAGGCCGGCGGCGAAGAACACGCCGTCGCGCACCACGCGCTCGAGCTCGAAGTACGGGCGAAGCTCCGCGCCGTCGATGTCGTAGCTCGCGCGGCGGACCTTCTCGGAGAAGTAGGCCCAGTCCCATGGTTGAAGCTCGAACTCGTCACCGATGACGTCCTGCAGGCGAGCGGCCTCGGCATAGGCGTTGGCCACGGCCGTGGGGACGAGCGGGTCGAGCATCTCGTGTACCGCGGCAGGACTGCCCGCGGTGCTGTCGGCCAGCACGTACTCCGCATGGTTGCCGTAGCCGAGCAGTGCGGCACGTTCGGCCCGCAGCGTCACCATCTGCTGCACGGTCGCGGAGTTGTCGTAGGCGTTGCCGTTGGCACCACGGTTGATCGACGCGTGATACAGCCGCTCGCGCACCGACCGGTCGGTCAACGACGCCAGGGCCGGCTGCCCGCTCGGCAGCACCAACGTCAGGACGTACTTGCCGTCCAGCCCACGATCACGAGCAGCTTGGGCAGCTGCGGCGATGGCATCGTCGCTCAGGCCGTCCAGCTCGGACACGTCGTCCACCACCACGGCCGATTCGTTGGTGTCGGCGAGCAGGTTGTTCTGGAACCGCGTGGACAGCGCCGAGAGCTCCTCGTTGATCTCACGCAGCCGAGCCTGTTGCTCTGCGCCGAGGGCCGCACCGGCGCGGACGAACTGCATGTGCAGGCGTTCGAGTAGCCGCCGCGACTCGGCATCGAGATCTGACGTGTCGGCCATGAGCGTGGTGATGCGCTCGAACAGCCGCGGATCCAAGTGGATGGCGTCGCTGTGCGCGGCGAGCTTGGGCGACACCTCCTCCTGAATGGCCTGGAGCGCCTCGTTCGTGTCCGAACTGGCCTGATTGAAGAACACGGCGGCCACGCGCTGCAGCGTGCGTCCCGAGCGCTCCAAGGCGACGACGGTGTTCTCGAACGTCGGCGGCTCGGGGTCGGTGGCGATCGCCTCGACCTCGTCGCGTTGTTCGCTCATGCCGCGCTCGAACGCGGGCCGGTAATGACCGACCTCGATCAGATCGAACGGCGGGAGCTGGTAGGGCAGGTCACTTGCGGAAAAGAACGGATTGTCGGCCATTCCGGAACGCTATCCGAGGCCGGGGCGGGCGTCGCGAGCCGCCTCTGGTAGGTCAGGATGAACGCCATGAACGTACCTGAGCCGCCTACTGCCGGTACCCAACACGAGCTGCTCCTGACGTCGGGCTCCGGGTACGTTCGCGCCGTCATCTCCGAGGTCGGCGCGAGCCCGCGCGTACTCACCGTCGACGGCGTCGACCTCGTCGAACCGTATCCGGCGGATCGACCCCCGCCGATGGCCGCTGGTGCGGTGCTGGTCCCGTGGCCGAATCGCGTCGACTCCGGCAGGTGGTCGCTGAACGGCGTCGACCAGCAGCTGGAGATCACCGAACCCGACTTGGGGCACGCCATCCACGGGTTGCTCAGCACGGCGAGGTACGACGTGACCTCCCGCGGAGCGCGCCACGTGACGCTGGCCGCCGACATCGATCCCTGCCCGGGCTATCCCTTTCGCCTGAGTACGCGGGTGAGCTACGAACTGGCGCCGGACGGGATGTGGATCCGGCACGAGATCCGCAACGACGGTGCCGAGTCGGCTCCCGTCGCCGTGGGAAGCCATCCCTACCTACGCGTCGGTGACGCCGCGGTGCAGGACCTGACCGTCACGATTCCGGCGGCACGTGCGCTGACGCTGGACGAGCGCCACATCCCGACTGGATCGGTGGACGTGGAGGGCACCGCGCTGGACCTGCGCGCCGGTCGCCGCGTCGGTGATGCAGTGGCGCACGCCTCGTACGCCGACGTGGAGGTCGTCGACGGCGTCGTCACGCATTCGCTGCGCGCGCCGGACGGGCGCAGCGTCGACTTGGTGGCCGATCCGGACTTCGCCTACGTGCACTTCTACGTCACCGACGACTACCCAGGCGAGCACGGCCGGACGAGCGCGGTCGCGATAGAACCGATGACGGCACCGCCGAACGCGCTGCGCTCCGGTGAGGGCCTGCGCTGGCTCGAACCGGCGCAGACCTGGTCGCTGGGGTGGCGGCTGCGGTTGCGGCCGTGATGGGTCGTGATGATCGTCGTGCCAGGCATTGCCGCTATAGACCGCACCTGGTCACACGACGATCTTCACGACTGCTGCTCGCCGGTCTTGGGTCGCACGACGATCTTCACGACCGCCATGCGCTGCCGGCCTTTGATGTCTTCAACCAAATCAGCGCCTTCTGCGCCGCATTCTGATCAGCTCATCGGGGTCGAATCGGCGATGCCCGTGCCGATAATGGAACGGTACGAGTGATCAACAACGACGTCGCGCTCCGGCGAGTGCGCTGTGTGGTTACTCCAGAGACCTGACGACCGACGACGACTGACGACGGTGGGGTGGTGCTCATGCGATCTGTTTCGCGGCGAGCGGTCATCGCCTACCGGGCCGCGGTACTGGGGCTGACCGGTGACCAGCCGGTACCCACGGACGTGCTGCTCGAGGCCGGTGTTCAAGACCACCCGACCGGGGCGACCGCACGCCTGGCTCTGCGGCTACGGGGGAGCGACACCGGAGGCGCGCTCGTGCACAGCGTGCGCGCCGCGACTCATCTGCATCACCGGACCGACGCCGGCGTTCTCGCCTCGGCGCTGCGCATCGAGGACGCCCGTGAGCTGGCCAAGCAGAGCATCGGACCGTTCGGGGCCGAGATCGGCGCCGGATTCGGCGCGGCGATGGACGAGGTCGCCGCCGTGATGCGTGAGGTGATGAGTGACGGTGTCGCGCGGACGAAAGGCGAACTGTCCGCAGCGGTGTCACCGAAGGTGCGTCCGGAGTTGGCGCCGTGGTGTGCCGGGTGCGGTGTCCACCACGTTCAGGATGCGCTGTTCCGGTTCGCTTCGTTGCAGGCTGGACTCAGCATCCACGTCGACTCCGGCTCGGCCTCGCGGTTCGTCGCTGACGCCTCGTTCGAGCCGGTGCCGTCGACGAGGCCAGGGCGAGCCTGGTGCGGCGGTTCTTGCGCCTGGCCGGCCCCAGCCAGCCGCAACGGCTCGCGTCCTGGCTGTCCCTGACACCGGCGGCGGCGCGGCGATGGTGGTCGCTCGTGGCTGATGAGCTGGAGCAGGTCGATGTGGATGGTCGGCGTGGTTGGATCCATGGCTCGGACGCCGAGCTGCTGGCCGATCCGCCGGAGCCGGACCCGTTACGCCTGATCGGGCCCTTTGATCCACTGACCGAGTTCGCCGACCGCGAGTTCGTCGTGCCCGGCCCCGCCTTCCGCCGGCAGGTATGGGCGCCGACGGCGAACCCGGGCGTCGTCGTGCGGCACGGCGAGATCATCGCCGTCTGGCGACGACGTACCACCAAGCGGTCGCTCACCATCACGGTCAAGCCGTTCGGCGAACTCCCCGCCGATTGGCGGGAGCTGGCCGCCGCCGATGCCCAGACGATCGCGCGGTTCCTTGGCCCGGTCGACGTCCAGCTCGACCTCGCCCGCTGAAGTCTCACGCCGCTCGCCCGAACTCCACGAGCAGGACGCCCACGACGATCAACCCGATGCCGGCCACCATCGGTACGGTGAGCGCTTCGCCGAAGATGACGTGGCCCAGCAGCGCGACGATCGCCACGCCCGAGGCCGCCCAGATGCCGTACGCCACACCGACCGGCATGCCGCGTTGCAGGATTGCTGCCAGCAGCCCGAAAGCCGTCGCGTATCCGACGACCACCAGCGCCGTGAAGCCGAGGCGGGAGAAGCCTTCGGAAGCCCGCAACGACAACGTCGCCGTGACCTCGGCCGCGATGGCGCCGGCGAGCATCAACCAGGACATCATGAGGCCGACTTCCCCGTGGTGTCAGGTCCGGGCCAGATGGTGGTCACGATGCGATCCATCTGTTCCGGAGTGAATCGGTCCGGGTCGATGAGGTTGCTCAACCACAGTCCGTCCAGCGCCAGTCTCGCGACGATGGTCCGGACGTCGCCAGGCTCGCTCTGCTCGATGTCGAGCTGGTCGAGCTCGCGCTGGAGCTGGACCCACGCCGACGCCGCGTCGGGGTCTTCGGCCAGCGCGGCGACGAGTGCCGCGTAGTCGCGGTCGCCGGGCTCCGGCGCGCAGGCGTCGAGATAGACCCGCAGCCGTTCGGCCGGCGTGCTGGGAGGTGTAGCGCCGGACGGCTCGTCGTCGCCGATCAGTGCGGTGCGCAGATGCCGGACGTCCTGCTCCACCAGGGCCCGGATGAGGTCGAGCTTGCTGGGGAAGTGGTACATCAGTCCGCCGCGGCTGACGCCGGCCTCGCGGATGACGGCCTCGACGGTGACGGCGCCTGGGCCGTCACGACGTGCTACTCGCTCAGCGGCTTCGATCATCGAGGTGCGGCCGGAGGGCCGGCCACCGTTACGTGCACTACTCATCAGCAAACTATACCGTACGTACGGTTCAGCAAGCTGGCCTCGTCGGGCGCTGCGCCGGTCGCCTTCTGGAGGGTTTTTCACCCTTTCTGGCACCGGGAAGCGTGGAAAACCCTCCAGAAGTGGCATGAGATCGGGCGCGTGCGTGGCGGCTGGGCGCGAATTCGTGCACAATGGAGGCGATCACCGATCCGATCATGGTCGGTTCCGAGGCCGCAGGGGAAGGCGTCCCTCGAACCGCACAGGAGGATCCGGTGACGACACGTGGCGTCCTGTACGTCCACGCCGCAACGTCGGCGTTGTGCCCGCATGTCGAGTGGGCCGCCGCCGGCGTCCTTGGCGTGCGCATAAAGCTGGAGTGGAGCCCGCAGCCGGCGTCGCCAGGCACTTATCGCGCCGAGCTGTCGTGGCAAGGCGCACCTGGCACGGGAGCCAAGCTCGCTTCGGCGTTGCGCGGGTGGCTGCATCTGCGATTCGAGGTCACCGAGGAGCCGAGTCCCGGACACGAAGGCGCGCGGTACTCCTACACGCCGGACTTGGGGGTCTTCCACGCCGTCACCGGGGTGCACGGCGACATCATGATCCCTGAGGACCGCATCAAGGCCGCGGTCGTCAAGGCGTGCCAGGGCGAGGTGGACCTCGAAGCCGAGCTGCGCCGGCTGCTGGGAGCGCCGTGGGACGAGGAGCTCGAGCCGTTCCGCTATGCAGGCGACGGAGCCCCTGTTCGCTGGCTCCATCAGGTGGTGTGATGGTGGCATCGGGCATCTGCATTTGCGTTTTACCGTGCATTTCCGCAGGTGTTGAATCCGTCGTCCGCGGGGTCTTCACAACCAGCCAAGTCGGGGGTATGGTCTCGACCAAGTAAGGCCCCCAGAACGTGGCCGCTCCGGCATCGGTGATTTCCCCGGCCCGGTGACCGGGAACTACAGCGGCCTCACCATGTGCGAGCGCCCCGGACCGTGACCAGGTCCGGGGCGCTCGATCTCGTTCGTGCGGTGGGCAAAGTCCATGCGATACAGCACTGCAGAGCTGGACGCCAAGATCGGTGATCGCCTTAATTGTTGTATTTCGAAATATCGTGATCGAATCCGCGCGCGGGCTTTTGGTCAGCACATGATCACGTGCTGATCGGCTTTTCTATCGTCGACGACGACAGCGTACGAGTGTGACTGACTTCGGAACGGGCCCGCTCTGCTCCGACCGCGATACGGAGCCGCGGCACAGGTTGCCGGTAACCAGCTCAGAGCGGAATGTTGCCGTGCCCACCGCGGCTGGGGGGCGCCTCGGCGATGGCTCTGGCCAGCGCCGTACGCGTGGCGTCCGGTTCGATGACCTCGTCCACCACGCCAAGCTCCACGGCGCGGTCGAGTCCGCCGGCGATCCGCTGGTGTTCCTCGGCGAGCTCGGCCTCGACCTGAGCGCGCTGGTCCGGATGAATCTCGGCGAGTTTGCGGCGATGCAGCAGCCGGACGGCCGCGACCGCACCCATGACCGCCACCTCAGCCGTCGACCACGCCAGGACCCGGGTGGCGTTCAACGCCCGGGAGTTCATGGCGATGTAGGCGCCGCCGTAGGCCTTGCGCGTCACCAGGGTGACCCGCGGAACGCTGGCTTCGGC
>JAJYTA010000153.1 GCA_021793295.1 Actinomycetes bacterium | reverse complement strand
GCCGGTACGGCATCAGCGTGCTCGACCCCGTGACGCGCGCTGGCGCGCTGCCGTTGGCCCTGCACCCCGCGATGACGTTCACCGGCACGTCGGTGGATCTGCAGCGCCTGGCCGGCGCGACCTTCGGTGTCACGGCACCCGAGCCGTTGTGGCCGGTGGCCGAGGCGCTGGTGGTCGAGATGGGATCCGATCCCGTCCGGATCGCCGAGGAACACCGGCCGCTGTATCACGCAGCGCTGGCGCACGGCGCCAATCACCTGGTGACGCTGGTGAACGACGCGATGGACCTGTTGCGGGTGGCTGACGTGGCCGAACCGGACAAGGTCCTGGGGCCGCTGCTGTCGGCGGCTCTGGACAACAGCATGCGCCAGCAGGACGACGCGCTCACCGGGCCCGTGGCGCGCGGCGATGCGGGCACGGTCGCCAGCCACATCCGGTGCATCGACCAGACGTTGCCCGAGGCCACCGGCGCCTACGTGGCGCTGGCGCGGCGCAGCGCGGCTCGGGCCCTCGCGGCCGGACGGCTGAAGGCGAGCGACGCCGAGGCGCTGCTCGACGTGCTCGCCGACGTCCCTCGTGAACCACCGCGATGACTACGGCTAGTCAACGAGAAATGTTATCGTGCGGCGGGGGCGACTGATGATCGACAGATGCACTCGACTCACGGAGCGACGTACGTGCAACGGACGACCAAGCGCCACTGCCGCGGCGCGGTCATTGCCGTGGCCGCTGCGTCGGTCCTGCTCGCCGGCTGCGGCGGGAACGATGAACCCGCCGGACTCGATGCCGACGCGTCGGCGTCCAGCACGCCGGAGGACACTGCAGCGCCGGACGACTCCCCGGCGGAATCCGAAGGGGGCGACCCCACTGCCGCGGCCACGCCGACGACCCACGAGTTCGCCGACGCCGGTGTGACCGTGGTGGCGCCTGCGGCGTCGTCGCCGGCTGAGGAGGCCGCCCTGGCCACCTACGTCGAGTTCGCCCACCAATGGCGCAAGTCGCTCCATGATGCCCAGCTCAGCGAGATGCTGCCAGGCCTCGCGGCCCCGTCCATCGTCGAGAGCGTCAAGGATTCGCTGGATTACCAGACGAAGAACGGCATCCGTTATGGCGGCGAGATGGTCATCGAGCCGACCATCGAGAACAGCGGCGACAACGTGGTCATCCTCGGGGGATGCGTCGACGGCTCGGGTATGACGCTGATCGATGACGGTGAGGAGCGCCCGCCGGACGGCGTCGAAGAGAACCCGCTGATCCCGATGAACGTCGTGATCGGGAACAGCGGTGCTGGGTGGATGGTGAACGAAAACACACTGCACGAGGACGAATCATGCTGACGAAACGACACCTGGCGCCGCTGCGCGTCACCGTTCTGGGAGCTACCGCGGCGTTGGTCGCCTCCGTGGGTGTCACCGCCGCCGTCACGCCGGCCACTGCTGACCAGTCGCTGCAGTGCGGCATCAGCGGCTGCGGCAACGACGACGATGACGGCGGTTCCACCCCTGGCGTCGAGGACGGCGCCGTGAGCATCCGAGTGTGGGGAACCGCCACCACCGGAGGCCGCGACGGTTACGACCTGCCGCCCGAGACCGTCGTCGTGCTGCCGCCATGCCGCTACATCCAGGGCTTGACGGGCAAGGAGTACTACGACCACGTCGAGAAGTTCGGCAACGGCCGCGACACCGAAGGCCGGCCCATCCCGCCGTACGAGGGGTACGAGAAGTACAAGGACGACACCGAGGGTCACTGGTGGGGAGGCATGTGCGACAGCGGTGACTTCGACGGCGACCTCGACGAGTTCTTCGACTACTCCGACGAGTGGTTCGACGAGAACGAAGGTTTCTACGTCGAGGCCGGCGACCCGCCGCCGGTGCCGCCGATTCCGCCCGAGGTGCTCGTCGAGGTCGCCTACGACGAGATGACCCTGCCCGAGCCCGAGATCGGCTGGAACCCGAAGCGCGACGGCGACGGCGCCACGTTCGTCAACGTCGACACCTGGCTCTGGCTCGACGACGGCCCGGTGGCGCTCGAGATCAACGCCGAGGCCGGCGACAACGTCGCGCGGGTCGAGGCCACGCTCGGGTCGATGAACTTCTCCGCGCCGAACGCCGCGCCGGTGTCCTGTAGCGGTACGGGGGTCGAGTGGAGCCCGGGCGCGGCGTCCACCGACTGCGCCCTCGTGTTCGAACGCTCCAGCGCGAACCAGCCGGGACAGGTGTCGCGAGTGACCGCCGAGAGCCACTGGGACATCGAGTGGTTCGCCAACGGCGAGCCCCGGGGCGCCCTCGACCCGCAGACCACGACGGCGACCTTCGACGTCCCCGTCGCGGAAGTGCAGACAGTCGTCACCGAATGAACCAAGCGACGGCGCCGGCCGTCACGCGCACACGCGACGAACTGGTCGATGCCCTCTCGGCCAGCGAGACGGCCAGCGCCGTCGTCATGACGCTGGGCGCGTTGCACGACGGCCATCGGGCGCTCATCTCGGCAGCGCGCGAGACCGTCGGCGCCGACGGCACCGTGATCGTCACGATCTTCGTGAACCCGTTGCAGTTCGGCGCGGACGAAGATCTGGACCGGTATCCACGCACGTTGGACGCCGACCTGGCCGTCTGTGCCGACGAGGGGGTCGACGTCGTGTTCGCCCCTGGCGTCCGCGACGTCTACCCCGACGGCGAACCGCAGGTGAGCATCGATCCGGGCCCGTTGGCACTTGAGCTCGAAGGGGCCTCGCGCCCCGGGCACTTCGCCGGCGTGCTGACGGTGGTGGCGAAACTGCTCAACCTGACGGTGCCGACGTTTGCGATGTTCGGTGAGAAGGACTACCAGCAGTTGACGCTCGTGCGCCGGATGGTCACCGATCTGGAGATGCCCTACGAGATCGTCGCGGTCCCCACGGTTCGTCAGGCCGATGGGCTCGCGCTGTCCAGCCGCAACCAGTACCTGTCCGCGCAGCAGCGCCGCCAAGCCGTGGTGTTGTCGCGGGCGTTGACCGCGGGCGCCGATGCTGCGACCGGTGGCCGAGCGGCCGTGCTCGCCGCGGCGCGGGCCGAGCTGGACACCGAGCCCGGCGTCGAGGTGGACTATCTCGAGCTCCGCGGGCCCGACCTGGAACCCGAGGTCGAGCACGGGCCGGCCCGGCTGTTGGTGGCCGCCCGGGTGGGAACCACCCGGCTCATCGACAACGTCGCGGTCAATCTGGCGTGACGGACCATGTCCGAGGCGGCGTAGGCTTCTTCGGCGTGACCGGACTACGCGTGGCCCGCCAGCTACCGGCAGAGCAGCCTGGGTGGACGGTGTCGGCCGACGTCGTCGTCGTCGGCAGCGGCATCGCCGGGCTGACCGCAGCGCTCGAAGCGCGCAAGGCCGGGCGGGTGCTGTTGGTCACCAAGACGCGGCTCTCCGACAGCGCGACGGCCTGGGCTCAAGGTGGTATCGCCGCGGCGCTCGGACCCGAAGACAGCCCCGATCAGCATCTACAGGACACGCTGGTGGCCGGGGTGGGATTGTGCGACGAGGCCGCGGTACGCACGTTGGTCACCGAGGGGCCGCGCCGGGTCCGGGAGCTGGCCGCGCTCGGCGCGGAGTTCGAACGCACCGCCGACGGCGCCATCGCACTCACTCGCGAGGGCGGTCACGGGCAGGACCGCATCGCTCATTCCGGCGGCGACGCCACCGGGAAAGAGATCTCCCGTGCCCTGCTCGATGCGTTGCACGCCGTACGCGAAGACCCCGCGATCGACGTCTACGAGCACGCGTTGATGACCGACGTGCTCACCGATGCCAGCGGGCGTGCCTGCGGGGTCGGCCTGCACGTGCTCGGCGAGGGCCGCCGCGGCGGCATCGGCGCCGCCCTGGGCCGCGCGGTCGTGCTCGCGACGGGCGGGCTCGGGCAGGTGTACGCGTCGACCACCAACCCGTCGGTGGCCACCGGCGACGGCGTGGCCGCGGCGCTGCGTGCCGGTGCCGAGGTGGCCGACCTGGAGTTCGTCCAGTTCCATCCCACCGTGCTGTGGCTCGGCCGCTCGGCGAAGGGACAGCAGCCGCTGATCTCGGAGGCGCTGCGCGGTGAGGGCGCGGTGCTGCGCGACGTGGAAGGGCGGCGGTTCATGCTCGGCCGGCACGACCTCGCCGAGCTCGCTCCGCGTGACGTCGTCGCCAAGGGCGTGGTGACGGCGATGGCCGAGACCGGTGCTGAGCACGTCTGGCTCGACGCCCGGCATCTGGGCGCCTCGTTCGTCGAGGAACGCTTCCCCACCATCGTGGCGCGCTGCCGCTCGTTCGGTATCGATCCGGCTCGAGACCTGGTTCCGGTGGCCCCGGCGCAGCATTACGCCAGCGGCGGCGTCCGCACCGACTGGCGGGGACGGACCACGGTGCCCGGCCTCTACGCCTGCGGCGAGGTGTCGTGTACCGGCGTGCACGGCGCCAACCGGCTGGCGTCGAACTCTCTGCTCGAAGGTCTGGTGTGGGGCCATCGGATCGCTGCCGACCTCGTCGAGACCCTCGCCGACGCGCACCCGGGCGATCCCGTCGACCGCGGCGGCAGCCAGGTCCTGCTCGACGCCGACGCCCGCCCGTTCATCCAGTCGGCCATGACCACCGGCGCCGGGGTCGTCCGGTCGGAATCCTCACTCACGACACTGGCCGCGCGGCTCGCGACCCTGACGACTTTGGCCGACGGGCCGGATTCCACCGTCGTACCGGCGCCGGATTCGTGGGAGACCACCAACCTGCACGCGGTGGCCGTTACGCTCGGTCGGCATGCCGCAATTCGTGAAGAGACACGGGGCGGACATTGGCGTGCGGACTTCCCGGAACGTGATGACGAACGCTGGCGCGCCCATTTGGTCAGCGTCGTCGACGCGGACGGTGTCCTGACGACGAGATATGAGCCGATGAAGGAGTCAGCATGAGTGTGCCCGAGCCCGTCGTTCTCGCCTTGCGCGAGGCGGGCCTCGATCCGCTGTACGTCGAAGACCTGATCCGGGCCACAGTGGAGGAAGATCTCGGTGGCGGCGCCGACGTCACGTCGCAGGCCACCATCGCCCCGGACCAGCGAGCCAGTGCCGTGCTCGAAACCCGCGAGGCGGGCATCGTCGCCGGACTGCCGGTCATGGAGGCGGTTTTCGCCGCGGTCGCCGGCGACGACGTGGAGCTGGAGCGGCACGTCGCCGACGGGGACGCCGTCGGGGCCGGTTCGAAGATCCTGAGCGTGCATGCCCGTACGCGGCATCTCCTGCTCGCCGAGCGCACGGCGCTCAACCTGGGTAGCCGGTTGTCGGGCATCGCCACCGCGACCCGGCGGTGGGTCGAGGCGATCGCTGGTACCGGCGCGGTCGTGCGCGACACGCGCAAGACGATGCCGCTGATGCGCCCCCTGGACAAGTACGCCGTGCGGGTGGGCGGCGGACAGAACCACCGCTCCACGTTGTCGGAGTCGGCGCTGATCAAAGACAACCATGTGGCGGCGGCCGGTAGCGTCACCGCGGCCTACCAGGCCGTGCGTACGGCTCACCCGGACTTGCCCATCGAGGTGGAGGTCGACGACGTCGCGGACGCGATCGCCGCCGTCGAGGCCGGAGCCGAGCTCGTCCTGCTGGACAACTTCACCGTCGACCAGGTGGTCGAGGCCGTCGAGGCCGTGGACGGCAGAGCGCGGCTGGAAGTCAGCGGCGGGCTGACCGTCGAGCAGGCGCCGGCGTATGCCGCCACCGGCGTGGATTACCTGGCCACCGGCGCGCTGACGCATTCGGTGCGTGCCTTGGATCTGGGCCTCGAGGTCGTGGCCGTGGCCGGAGGTCAGTGACGACGATGCTGCTCGCGATCGACGTCGGTAACACCGAAACTGTCGTCGGGCTGCTCGACGGGACGACCATCGCCCGCCACTGGCGCGTGGCCACTGAGGCACGCCGGACGGCGGACGAGATCATGGTGCTCCTGCGCGGGCTGTTCGACGGCGGTGACGACGTCGACGGCATCGCTGTGTGCTCCACGGTCCCGGCTGTGCAGCGCGAGATGCGCCAGCTGATCCAGCGCTACTTCGACGACGTGCCGTCGTTGTTGGTGGAACCGGGTGTGCGCACCGGGGTCCCGGTGCTCATGGACAACCCGCGCGAGGTCGGCACCGACCGCATCGTGAACTCGCTGGCGGCCACCCACTTGTATGGCGGCCGGCCGTGCATCGTGGTGGACTTCGGCACCGCGACGACGTTCGACGTCGTCTCCGCGCGGGGCGAGTACGTCGGCGGTGCCATCGCTCCGGGGATCGAGGTGTCGCTGGAGGCTCTGGGCAAGGCAGGCGCGCAGCTACGGCGGGTCGAGCTGGTGCGGCCCAGGTCGGTGATCGCGAAGAACACCGTCGAGGCCTTGCAGTCCGGGGCGCTGTACGGCTTCAGCGGTCAGGTCGACAACATCGTCACCCGGATGGCCGCCGAGCTCGGGGTGGGGCTCGACGGGCTGACGGTCATCGCCACCGGTGGGCTGGCGCCGTTGGTCCTGGACGAGTCGACGACCATCGACGAACACGAGCCGTTGCTGACTCTCATCGGGCTGCGCCTGGTGTTCGACCGGAACCACCAGTGATGTCACCCACCGGACCGAGGTGTTGCAGCTTGTCCGGGTTGATGACGTTGTGCAGCGCCTGAATCCGGTTGTCGGCCACGATCAAGGACATCACGCCGACAACTCCGTCATCGGTGTGCACCGCGATTCCCGGCGCACCGTTGACGTGTACGAACTCGTACCGCACGGTCAGCCGATCGCCATACCGGACCAGGCCCGCGAGGAACCGGGCCACCTGGAGAGACCCGGTGACCGGAACGCGCCGGGCCGGTGCCTGACCGCCACCGTCGCCGTGGAACATGACGTCGTCAGCCAGCAGGCGTTCGAGTTCGTCGATGTCGCCGGTACGGCAGGCGCGCAGGAACTCTTCGGCCAGCCGATCGCGCTGTTCGCGGGACGGCTCGAATCTGGGCCGGCGCTCCTCGACACTGCGGCGGGCGCGCGTCATGAGCTGGCGGCAGTTGGCCTCGCTGCGTTCGACGATCCGGGTGATCTGCTCGTAGTCGTACTGGAAGACCTCGCGGAGCAGGAACACCGCGCGTTCGAGGGGTGAGAGCGTCTCGAGTACGACGAGGAACGCCGACGACAGCGTGTCGGCGGTCTCGGCGCGCATCGCAGGCTCGTCGCCGCTGGTCAGCCATGGCTCGGGGAGCCACGGTCCCACGTAGCGTTCTCTCCTGACGCGCGCGGAGCGCAGGGCGTCGATGGCCAGTCGAGTGGTGACCGTGGTGGCGAATGCCTCGGGGGACTCGATCTGCGTGCCGGTGCTCGCGGCGGTGTGCATCCGGACGAATGCGTCCTGGACGACGTCCTCGGCCTCGGCGACGCTGCCGAGCATGCGGTAGGCGATGGAGAACATCAGCGGCCGCAGCGAGTCGTGGACTACTGCGAGGTCGGTCACATCTGAATACAACCACGGGCTCGGATGTCACAGGGGCGCCGGCCGTCTCGTCGGCCGGGGTGAGAAGGGAGATCTCACCATGCGTATCTTTCTGGCCGGAGCCACCGGCGTCATCGGTCGCCGTCTCGTCCCTCTGTTGGTCGCGGCTGGGCACGAGGTCGTCGGCACGACCCGGTCGGCGAGCAAGGCAGACGAGTTGCGCGCCGCGGGAGCCGAGCCGGCCGTCCTCGACGCGCTGGATCGTGACGCCGTGCTGAAGGCGGTCGATGCCGCCGCACCCGACGTCGTCGTGCATCAACTCACCGCCATCGACAAGACCGACTTCAAACACTTCGACCGTGCGTTCGCCTTGACCAACCGGCTGCGCACCGAAGGGCTGGATCATCTGCTGGCGGCCTCACTCGCGGCGGGGGCACGCCGCTTCGTGGCCCAGAACTTCATCGGGTGGTCCAACGAGCGCAGCGGCGAATCGGTCAAGACCGAGGACGACCCGCTGGCCGCCGCCCCCGCCGGAGAGTCGAGCGAGTCGCTGGCCGCGATCAAGTACATCGACCAGACGATCACGACGACACCCGGCATCGAGGGGTTGTCGTTGCGTTACGGCTTCTTCTACGGTCCCGGCACCAGCCTGGGGATCGGCGGCGAGAACGTCGAGATGGTCCGAAAGCGGCAGTGGCCGATCGTCGGTGGAGGCGCCGCGATCTGGTCGCTGATCCACATCGACGACGCAGCGCGAGCGACGGTCGCGGCGATCGAGAGGGGAGCGCCGGGCGTGTACAACATCGTCGACGACGACCCCGCACCGGTCCGCGACGTGGTGACCGTTCTCGCCGATGCCATCGGCGCGAAGCCGCCACGGCGGGTGCCGGTGTGGATGGCGCGTCCGATGCTCGGCGGCTTCGGCGTGGCCGCGATGACGTCGCTGCGCGGATCGTCGAACGCGAAGGCGAAGCGTGAACTCGGGTGGAAGCCGGAGTACTCGAGTTGGCGTGAAGGCTTCCGAACCGCGCTCGGCTGATCTGGCAAACCGGCCCGATACGATCGCCGCGTGGCAGTTCCGGCGCCGTACGACGAATGGTTTGGCCCACAGGCTTTCGACGCCACTTACGGGTACGACGAAGCCGGCCTGCGACGGGTAGGCGCACCGCCGGAGCCGGCCGGCTTCGCCGAGTTCTGGTCCGATCTGTACCGGGCGGCCATGAAGGTCGACCCGGCAGCGTCGGTCCGGCCGGTTCCAGGCCCGCCGGGCCTGGACGTGTTCGACGTCGAGTTCACGTCGCTGGGAGACGTCCGGATCGGTGCGTGGCTGGTCGTGCCGGCCGGCCGCGAGGTCCGGACCGCGGTGGTGGTCGGGCACGGCTACGGTGGCCGCAGCGCGATCGACCTGGACTTCGTCCCCGACGGCGCTGCCGCCATCTTCCCGGTGGCCCGCGGGCTGCCAACGCGCAGCTTGGTGGACGGCATCCCGTCCACCGGAGCCGAACACGTGCTGCACGGCATCGAGTCGGCGTCGACCTACGTTCACGGCGGTTGCGCTGCTGACATCTGGTGCGCGGCGACGGTCCTGCTCGATGCGTTGCCCACTTCTGTTGTGCGGCTGGGTTATGTGGGCGGCAGTTTCGGTGGGGGCATCGGTGCTCTGGCCTTGCCGTGGGACGAGCGCTTCACGGCCGGCGCCTTGTACGTGCCGAGCTTCGGCAACCACGACCTACGGTTGACGATGCCGTGCACCGGCAGTGGGGAGTCGGTGCGCCGGTATGTGGCCGCGCATCCGGAGGCTCGTGAGGTGCTGCGGCTGTTCGACGCCGCCACCGCTGCGCTCCGGCTGCGGATTCCGATGTTGGTCGCTCCTGCCCGGTGGGACGGCGCCGTGCCGCCTCCGGGACAGTTCGCCGTCCACAACGCCGTCGCCGGGCCGCGCGAGACTTTCGTACTGTCCGCTGGTCATGCGTCCTACCCCGGTGAGGAAGAAGAGCACGACCGGCTGGCTGCTGCGGTGCGCGATTTCCTCAGCAGATAACTCTTGGCTGGGGTTGTCGTTGTGCTGGTCGCGTTGGGTTCGTGATCGTTTTGTGATGGCTTGGCTGCAGCTTGACGGTAGTGATTCGAACATGTGTCTGGTAGCGTGTGGGCATGTTCGACAGTTGGGATGATCAAGACGACGGGCCGGGTGGGTGTCTGCCTGGTGCGGAGGTTGTCCCGGCTGTTCCTGACTATTTGGCTGCGCGGGATGCGGCCTGGTGCCCGGATGATGATGCCGCGGTGGGCCTGCCCGACCACGAGGTCGACGACGTGGGT
>JAJYTA010000152.1 GCA_021793295.1 Actinomycetes bacterium | reverse complement strand
GGACAGCGCGAACGTGGACTCGGTACGCTGGAGCTGGTCGACAGCCAGACTCTGCCAGCGCAGCTCCCATGGCGAGCATTCGTATCCGATCAGTGGCTCAGTCACTGTCACACCTCGAGAAGTTCTGCCAGGTCGTCGACCACGATGTCGGCGCCGTGAGCGAGTAGATCCGCTGCCTGGTCGGCGCGGTCGACGCCCACCACGTACCCGAAACCGCCGGCTTTGGCGGCTTGCACGCCGGCCAGGGCGTCCTCGAAGACTGCTGCCGCGGCGGGCGCGACGCCCAGAGCTTCGGCGGCGGCGAGGAACGAATCCGGGGCGGGTTTGCCGCGCAGGCCGTCACGGGCGATGACGACTCCGTCCACGCGGGCCTGCACGTAGCCGTCCAGGCCCGCGGCCTCCAGGACCTGTTCGGCATTCGCCGACGACGTCACCACCCCGATGGCCAGCCCAGCGGCGGCGACGGCGTCGAGGTAGCGCACCGACCCGGGGAACGCGGTGACCCCCTGGTCGGCGATGATGCGCAACACCCGCTCGTTCTTCAGATTGCCCACGCCGTGCACGCTCGCCGTGCCGACGTCGTCCTCGGCGCCCTCGGGAAGCTCGATCCCACGCGAAGCCAGGAACTCCCGGACCCCGTCGAAGCGTGGCCGCCCGTCCACGTATGCGGTGTAGTCACGTTCGGTGAACGGAACGAAGTTCTCGCCGTCGCGGGCGCGCAGGAACTCGTCGAACGTCTCCTTCCATGCCTGTCGATGCAGCGCAGCGGTGCTCGTCAACACGCCGTCCAGATCGAACAGGCACGCCTTGATGGTGCCGGGCAACCCAACCATGCGCGCCACGCTAGTGCCGCACCGCACCACTCGCTACCGATGTCACGCAGAATGCGGCGGGTCGACGACCGCGGCGTACACCGCCCGCTTGGGCAGCCCGAGCTCGCGGGCCACCTCGGCGATCGCGTCGCGACGGCTGGCTCCGGCAGCCACGCGTTCGGCGACGACGGCCACCGCCTGCTCGATCGTCGGCTTCGCAGGCGCCTCGGCGCCCGCGACGACCAGCGTGATCTCACCGAGCGGTTCGTTCTCGGCCGCCCAGGTCGCCAGCTCACCCAGCTCGCCGCGGCGGACTTCCTCGTGGGTCTTGGTGAGTTCGCGGCACACGGCCGCTCGGCGCTGCTCGCCGAACGCTTCACTCATCGCACGCAGTGTCGCCGCGAGCCGGTGGCGAGACTCGAAGAAGATCATGGTCCGCCGCTCCGCCGACAGCGCCGCGAGCCACCGGTCCCGCTCCCCGCTGCGCCGCGGCGGGAACCCCTCGAAACTGAACCGGTCCACCGGCAGACCACTCACGGCCAGCGCCGTCAGCACGGCCGACGGGCCCGGCACCGCGGTCACGCGCACGCCGGCCTGCACCGCGGCGTCGACCAACCGGTAGCCGGGATCAGAGACGGAGGGCATGCCGGCGTCGGTGACGAGAACCACCCGGCGTCCCTCGGTCAGCGCGGTGATCAGGTCGCCGGTCCGGGTGTCCTCGTTGCCTTCGAAGTACGACACCACCCGCCCGCTGGCGCGCACGCCCAGCGACGACAACAGCCGGTGCAGACGCCGCGTGTCTTCGGCGGCGATGACGTCCGCCTCGGCCAGTTCGCGCGCCAACCCTGGCGGCGCGTCGCCGACGTCCCCGATCGGCGTTCCGGCCAGGACCAACACGCCGGATTCGCGCCCCGCCTCGTCACCCACGCCGCCATCTTCGCACCCCGCCGCCGTCGGACGTCGCACCTGGCGAGGTCTCGTCCAGCGGCGCTCATAGGATGGCGCGGGTGACCCGGACCGTTGACGCTGTCGAGGCTTCCAGTGCCGACAAGCCGGCCGGTTTGCTGCGCGCCCGGCTCACCCGCCCGATGCCCAACGACGGCCTGTGGGGCTGGATCGGGCCGTTGCTGGTCGGCGGCATCGCCGCAGTGTTGCGCCTGGTGAATCTCAGCCGGCCACACAAGATCATCTTTGATGAGACCTATTACGCCAAGGATGCGCTGTCGCAGCTGGAGTTCGGCTATGCGCGCTCGTTCATCGAGAGTGCCGACGAGCGCATCCTGGCCGGGGACCTGGACGTCTTCACCGACGAGCCGTCGTTCGTCGTGCACCCGCCGGTGGGCAAGTTCCTGATCGGCCAAGGCATCCGGCTGCTCGGGATGGAGCCCGCGGGCTGGCGCCTGGCCACTGCCCTGGCCGGCATCGTCACCGTCGTCCTGGTGGCGCGGGTGGGTCGGCGGCTGTTCCGTTCGACGCTGCTCGGGTGCGCGGCGGGCCTCCTGCTCGCCGTCGACGGGCTGGCCATCACGATGAGCCGCACCGCGATCCTGGACGGGATCTTGGCGATGTTCATCGTGGCGGCCTTCGCCTGCCTCGTGGTCGATCGCGACCGGGTACGAGAGAAATTCGCCGACTGGGCCGCTGCGCGGGTGAGCGCGGACCGGCCGATGGGTGACGGCCCACTGTTCGCCTGGCGGCCGTGGCGGCTGGCCGCCGGCGTCGCCTTGGGGCTCGCGTGTGCGACGAAATGGAGCGGGCTCTACGCGGTCGCCGTGTTCGGCCTGATGACCGTGGTGTGGGAGATCAGCGCCCGGCGCACGGCCGGTATTCGCAGCCCGGTGCTGAACACGCTGCTCCGCGACGGCCCGGTGGCGTTCGTGACGATCATCGGCCCGGCGCTGCTGACCTATCTGGTGTCGTGGTCGGGCTGGATCAGCGCCGAGAACTCCTGGGGACGGCAATGGGCGGTGTCGAACCCGTCCTCCGGCCTGGGCGTGCTCCTGCCCGATTGGCTGCGCAGCCTGTGGCACTACCACGACGACATGTGGAAATTCCACACTGGGTTGAACAGTGAGCACGACTACGCCTCGCAGGCGTGGAGCTGGCTCTACCTGGGCCGCCCGGTCTCGTTCGACTACGAAGGGTTCGAGGCCGGAGAAGCAGGGTGTACGGCGGACCAATGCAGCCAGGCCGTGCTGGCGCTGGGTACGCCGCCACTGTGGTGGGGTGCCTGTCTCGCGCTGCTGGTGTGCCTGTGGTGGTGGTTCTTCCGGCGCGACTGGCGGGCTGGGGCGATCCTGGCCGGCGTCGTGGCCACCTGGGTTCCGTGGCTGGCGTTCACCGACCGCACGATCTTCTACTTCTACGCCGTCGTCATCGTGCCGTTCCTGGTCCTGGCCGTCGCCTTCGTGCTCGGTCTTCTGCTCGGCCCGCCCGACGCGTCGCTGCAGCGGCGGGCCATCGGCGCCGCAGTGGCCGGTGGGTTCGTCCTGATCGTGGTCGTGGTCGCGGCGTGGTTCTATCCCATCCATGTCGACCAGGTCATTCCGTACGACGACTGGCGGGCGCGGATGTGGTTCGACGACTGGATCTGAGCTGGGCTCAGCCGACGGTTACGGTGGGGTGAATGAGGGTCGCGACGTGGAATGTGAACTCGGTCAAGCAGCGGTTGCCCCGGCTGCTTCCGTGGCTGGACCAGCGGCGCCCTGACGTCGTCTGCCTTCAAGAGACCAAGCTCGGCGACGACGCGTTCGCCGAGGTGCTCGGCGGCGAGCTCGAGGCCCGCGGCTACGCCTTCGCCGCGCACGGCGAAGGCCGGTGGAACGGGGTGGCCATCCTGTCGCGCGTCGGACTCGACGACGTCGTGGCCGGCCTGCCCGGCGGGCCGGGATTCCCGCACCAGGAGGCGCGCGCGGTCGCGGCGACCTGCGACGGCGTCCGCGTGCACTCGGTCTACGTGCCCAACGGGCGGGAACCGGACTCCGAGCACTACCACTACAAACTCGCCTGGCTGGCCGCGCTGCGCGACGTCGTCGCCGCCGGTCCGGAAGCCGTCCTCGTCTGCGGCGACATGAACATCGCCCCGACCGACGACGACGTGTTCGATCCGGACGCCTACATCGGCCAGACCCACGTCACCCCCGCCGAGCGCGCGGCCTTGGCCGAGCTTCACGCCGTCGGGCTGCGTGACGTCGTTCGCGACCGATGGCCGAACGAGCGCGTGTTCACCTACTGGGACTACCGGGCCGGCATGTTCCACAAGGATCTCGGCATGCGTATCGACCTCATGCTGGCCTCGGCGCCGGTCGCCGAACGCGTTCAGGCGGCGTGGGTCGACCGGCACGCCCGCAAGGGCACCGGCCCGAGCGATCACGCGCCGGTCATCGTCGATCTGGACGAGGCGCCCGACGGCGACATCGGCCCCGTGGTGCCGCCGCCGTCGGCTCGCGCCCCGAAACGCGGCTCGGTCAAGCTCCCGCAGTCCCGCTGAGCGCGAAGACCGCTAGGTGAGTTCGACGATGCCCTGCACCAGCATCCATGCCCCGAACAACACGAACAGCGCCGATGCACCGTAGCGAATGACGTCCTCGGACAGCTGCCGGTGCAGCAATCGCCCGACCACGATCGCCAGCGCGTCCGCGGCCACCATGCCGAGCGTCGAGCCGATCCACACCCCGGCCCAGTCGTGCTGCGTGGCGAGCGTGACCGTGGCCAGCATGGTCTTGTCGCCGAGTTCGGCCAGGAAGAACGCCGTGCCCACGGCGATGACGGCCGACTTGATGGTGCGGGTGGCGCGGTCGTGATCGGCGTCGGTCAAGCTGTCGCCGCGCCACGTCCAGGCGGCGAAGCCGAAGAACGCCACCGCCGCCACCAGCGAGATCCAGCCCGTCGGCAGCGCCGTACCGACACCGAAGCCGATGGCCACCGAGACCAGATGCACCAACGTCGTGGCAATCGTGATACCGACGAGGACCTGCCACGCCCGGAACCGGGTGGCGAAAGCCATCGCCAGCAATTGCGACTTGTCGCCGAGTTCGGCGACGAACACCACTCCGAAGCTGAGCAGGAGTGCCGCCCACAGGTCGGCCATCCGTTCCCTTCCGATCACTGCCGGATCGGAAAGTTCGCGAGACTTCGACCCGGCATCACTGCCTTGGTCGAAGGTCTCGCCCGCCTCGCTTGAGGCCACGCGGCCGGACGCTGCGAGCGTCAGTATGTCGACCGCGACGTTGAGGGCTACTCCCCTTCGCTGTCTTCCGACCCTACGTCGTTCCTCGGCTGGCGGCCAGCCGACGTGTCCGGTCTCACGTTTTCGGCTTATCGGATGCGCGGCTGGTCAACCCCACGCGACGCGGAGCCCCGTCGTCGCCGCGAAGGGGTCGGCACCGCGATGGGTGACGATGATGCCTTCGCCTTCGGGGGTGGCGATCCGCACCGCGTCGCCGTCGCTGATCCAGCGATTCCACCCCTCGACGAAACAGGTCACTCGGGTGATGTTGACACCGAGCGCCGACGGCACCGCGTGGTAGACGACGGCGTTGTCCGGCGCCGCCCCGCGCAGCCACGCTCGCCCTGCCGCGCGCACGGCGTCGTCGGGCCCGGGCAGGGTGTCGACCACGTAGCGCGGGACGACGTAACGCGGTGCGGTGATCGCGGCGAGCACCTCGTCGAGCGACTCAGCGAACAGCTTCGAGGTCTGCGCGTCGACACCGGCCAAGGCCAGCCGGTACGCGCCGTCGGCCTCCACGACGCCGGTCACCCCGCTCGCGCCCACCTCGGACAAGCCGGCCGCGTGGAGGCCGTCGGCGACGGCGTAGCCGAAGGCGAACGGGCCCGGGCCGTCGGCGAGCCCGGCCAAGGCGCGCCCGGCACTCAGCTCGACGCGGCGGCGTCGGCGCTGCCAATCACCCCACACCCCGATCGCGCCGATCGGCGCCGCCGCGCCCAGCCACCACGACCCGGCGCTTACGGCGACCAACACGACCACGGCAGCCACCACCGCGGCGACCACAACCGGCTGATGACCGGGCACGACGTACTCGGTCTCGGCGAGCTTCGCCCCGCGCGCGGCCGGCACCAACTCCGGGGCCTCGACCGTCGCGGGCACCGGCCCGGGCTCATCCCGCGAGTCCGGCTTCGCCGGCTGCACGCGGATCGTGTGCACCAGTTCGTCGCGGTATGGGGCGCCCACCTGCCACAGCTCACGCACCCGCGACCGGTCGGCGGCCCGATCGAGCATCAGCGTGTTCTCGGCGGTGAACTCCGCGACCGGCGGCGGTGCGTACGGAGAAAGCCGCGGGTCGACATGGCTGACGCCGGAGACGATCTCGCCGGAGTCGGTGACGGCGAAGTAGCCCTGATGCTTGCGGACGAACCGGTCCCAGTCGCTCGTCCCGCCGGGATGGTTCTCCGACACGCACACCACGGTCCAGGTGTTGGCGACCTTCTCCGGCCAGTCGGGGTCCACCCGCAACGCCCGGCCACGGGTCTGTACGACCGCCGTCGGCGTCGTGGCGTTGGTCAGGTCGACCAGCGTGTTGACGCCGCGCGCGTCCCACCCCTCACCCAGCAGGCCGCGGGTGCCCACCAGCACCTGCGAGACGCCGGCCTCGTAGAAGGTGGTCACCAGCCGCACCCAGCGCCGTGCGCTCCACCGGCCGGTGACCTCGACGATGCCGGTGGCGTCGTCGTCGATCGGGTCGAGGTCGATGTCCGGAGCATGCCGGGCCACGAACTTGACCAGCGCTCGCGCCGTGTCGGCGCTGGCCGCGACGGTACGTCCGGTGATCAGCACCGGATCGAGAGCCGCGGTCCGCTCGTCGGCGACCAGCCGGGCGAGCACCAGGCGTGCCGAACCGGCCTGAGCGTCGAGGACCCCGCGCAGCCGGGCCGGCAGCGTCGCCGAGGCCTGTTCGTGGTCGCAGAGGACGAGGCTGCGCAGCCGGCTGCCGAGGTTGGCCGCCTCCGCCGCGAGAATCTGCACGGCGGCGTCGGTCTTGGCCTCGCTGCGCGCGAGCACGCGGTCGACCGGCGAGCGCCCGCGCCGGATACCTCGCTTGGTCAGCTGGTAACCGATGCTGGGCAGGGCCGCACGGATCTCGTCGACCAACTTCTGATCAGCCGGATCCGACGACGGCACGAGGCACGTGGTGACGTATTCGCCCAGCAGAGCCACCCAGTCGGCGGCTGTGGGCTCGTGCCGGTGTTCCTCCCGCAGGGCGGCGCCGGGCGGCAGCGCGAGCAGCCCCGCGTGGTGAAACCGTAGCGCCGCACCGGCCTGCTCGGGATCGTCGCCTTCCAGCCTGGACCACTCCACGGCCAGCGCCTCCGCATGGCCTGCGCCGGAGTTGACCGGCCGGGTGACGAACCTGCGGTCCAACCACTCGAGGAACCCGGTGCGCGGCTTGAGTAGATCGGCGCGCAGCTCGGCGAAGCGTTCGGCTTGGGCGGCCAGCCATTGCGACTCGCCCGGTGTCGGCTCGGTGAACCACGCCAGCTCGGCGAACGGCGCCAGATGACCTTCGCGCACGACCGACGGGATGGTCGTGCTGTACAACGGCGCGCCGAACAGCTCCTCGACCAGTTCGCTCTGCTCGGCGCTCAGCGTGTCCGGCGGTGTGCCGGTCAGCCCGATGACGTGCGCGTGCGGCAGGTTCTCGAGCAGCTCGGCCAGCAACCGGCCCCAGACCTCGAGCAGGTGATGACACTCGTCCAAGATCAGCGTGATGGGCCCGGCCTCTTCGAGCGCTTTGACCAGCGCTGCCCCGTTGGCGTGCAACCGGTCGATCAGCGAGCCCCGGCGCCGCTCGGTGGAGCTGGGCCGGTGCTCGCGGCCTTCCTCGTCGACCTCCGCGTCGGGGTCGAACGTGGCCAACGACTGATAGGTCAGCGCCGTGACCGGGGCGGACAGGTCACGCGAGGTGCCGGTGGGAATGGTCGCCGGGGTGAACTCGGCCCAGGCAGCGCGCCACTGCTCCTGGATCGCGGTGTTCGGGCCGAAGGCGACGATCGGACGCTCCATCCGCCGCGCCGCCTCCAACCCGACCAGTGTCTTGCCGGCGCCCGGCGGGAGAACGACCCACGACCGGGTCGCGCCACCGGCGACGGCTGCGGCGATCGCGTCGAGCGCGAGCTGCTGGTGCCGGCGGAACGGGCGGGGGAAGCGGACACCCGCCCAGTCGGGCGGGCCGGCGGCACCGGCCATCAGTCAGGATCGCAAATCGACGTCGAACTCGACCGTGACATCGTCGTTGAGCTTCAGCGCGCCGAAGAACGCCGAGTACGGCCGGATTCCCCATACCGACTGCGTGATCGTCGCCGAGCCGCGTGCGCGCCCGTCGACCAGGTGGCCGTGGACGG
This sequence comes from Actinomycetes bacterium, assembly GCA_021793295.1. Taxonomy (GTDB): domain Bacteria; phylum Actinomycetota; class Actinomycetes; order Jiangellales; family Jiangellaceae; genus Haloactinopolyspora. The sequence goes on along the minus strand of JAJYTA010000152.1, from coordinate 1,676 downwards.
TCACCGGGCGGACCTCGCCGACGATCGTCAGGTCGCCGTCGATACGGAACGAGTCGGTGTCGCCATAGACCTGCGTGGAGGTGAACGTGATGGCGGGATACCGGTCGGAGCGCAGGATCTTCCCGCGCATCGTCTTCTCGATCTCCACGCGGTCGCCGTCGGTGAGCGGCTTGACGCCGCCGCTACCGTGCCGGACTGTCATGGACGCGACCTCGGCCTGGAGATTGACCGTCGACCGGCCGGGTTCGTCGACGTCGACGGTGGCGGCCCCGTGCCAGCGAGTGACCTCGAGAGTCAGGTCGTGCCCGGCTTTCGACCCGAACCCGGTGCGCGTCGTACGAACGAGCAACGTACCGCGCTGAGGGCCCAGATCGTATGGGCCGTTGGCGACGTTCATCCCGACCAGATTATCCCCGTAAGCTCGATGGCGGGGGCTGGCTGCGGAGGAGGCCGCGATGAGCAACCTCGACGTGCGACCGACGGAAACGGCCTGTCACGCGCCCGAGCACAGCGGCCCGGTGGCCGAGTTCCTTCAGCCCCGTGAGGTCCCGCTGGGCGGTATCCGGTCGATGCAGGTCAAACGCACGCTGCCACACCGCGGCGTCCCGACCGTCGGCGCGTGGTGTTTCCTCGATCAGTTCGGGCCACAGCGCACCACCATGACGGTGCTGCCGCATCCGCACACCGGGCTGCAGACGGTGACCTGGCCGCTGCAGGGCGAGATCCGGCATCGCGACAGCGTCGGTAGCGACGTGATGGTCCGGCCGGGCCAACTGAACCTGATGACCAGCGGGCCTGGCATCTCACACTCGGAGGTCTCCCCGCCGGAGTCGATGTTGGACGGGCTTCAGTTGTGGGTGGCGTTGCCGACCGGCAGCGACAGCGTCGCGCCCGCGTTCCAGCAGCACGTCGACCTGCCCGGCTATGAGACGCGCGGCCTGCGCGGCACGGTCGTGCTGGGTGAGTTGGCCGGTACCCGGTCGCCGGCGACGACGTACAGCCCGCTGGTGGGGGCTCAGCTCGATGTCGACGCCGGCGCCATGACGACGATCCCGCTGCGGCGCGATTTCGAGCACGCCGTCCTGGTGCTGGGCGGCACCCTGACCGTCGCCGGCGCGCCCCTGGAGTCGGGCCCGTTGCTGTACCTCGGCACCGGTCGCGACGAGCTACCGGTCACCTCGACCACCGGCGCGACGATCTTCCTGCTCGGCGGCGAGCCGTTCCCCGACGACCTCGTCATGTGGTGGAACTTCGTCGGACGCAGCCACGACGACATCGTCACCGCCCGCGAGGAGTGGGAACGCGACGGACAGCACCGCTTCGGCGTCGTCGCCGGGCATGGCGGCGAGCGCATCCCGGCGCCGCCGATGCCCCCGTTGCGCCTCACGCCGCGCCGCCGTCGTCGTCCCACCTGAGGCCGCGTCCTGCCCGCTCACAGGAACGGGCGCACCTCGACCCTGCGGTTGCAGGCTTTCGACGCGTCGGCGGCGAGCTTCAGCGCCACGTCGAGATCAGCTGCCTGCATGACCCAGAAGCCGGCGAGGTGCTCCTTCGACTCCAGGAACGGCCCGTCGGTGACGAGCACCTCACCGCCGCGGTTGTCGACGACGGTGGCCGTGCCGGGCGAGGCGAGGCCACCGGCGAACACCCAGTGCCCGTCGGCCCGGAGCCGGTCG
>JAJYTA010000013.1 GCA_021793295.1 Actinomycetes bacterium | reverse complement strand
CGCGCGCCGGGCGAACCAGCCGGCAGCTACCGGCTCGCCTCGGACGTCGGCGATGCGGCGGGCTCAGGGCAGCGAGTCGGGTAGTCCGAACGGCTGGAAGTGCTCGGCGCCGATGAACGAGGTGATGGCCGCGATCCGGTCGCCGCGCAGGGTCAGCACGTTGATCGACCACGCGCGGTGCAGACCGGTGGGGTCGTCCCGGAGATAGGCCCCGATAGCTGGCTGGCCGTTCGCGCTGGTCGCTCGATGCCGCCACGAGCCGCAGCTGGTCAGTGGTACGCGAACGGCGAACTCGGTGACCGTGTCCAGCCCGTGGTACCAGTGCGGCAGCGGAGGCATCGACCACGTGACGTCGTCGGTGAGCATCGCCACCAGCAGGTCCGCGTCGCCGTGTTCCAGCGCTGTCATGTAACCGGTGACGATCCGGCGCACCCGTTGGTCGTCGATCTCGCGCAAGGTCTGCTGCTGCGTGGCCTGCGGGATCCGGTCGGACACGATGCGGCGGGCTCGTTGTAGCGCGCTGTTGATCGAGGCGACGGTGGTGTCCATCATGGCGGCGATCTCGGCGGCAGTGAAGCCGAGAACCTCGAACAGCAGCAATGCCGCACGCTGGTTGCCGGGCAGGTGCTGGAGCGCGGCGACGAAGGCGACCTCGACGGCTTCGCGTTGCTCGTATCGCGCGCCGGGACTGGCGGGACTGTCGGTGAGCCCTGCGTCGGGGTACGGGCTCAGCCAGGCGACATCGTTCGACGGCACGTCATGGACGACGACGTGACTGCTTGCCGGGCCGAGGTCCATGGGCACTGCGCGCCGTTCTCGGCTCTTGAGGAGGTCGAGGCAGGTCCGGGTCGCCACCGTGTACAACCACGAGCGCAGCGAACTGCGTCCCTCGAACCGGCCAAGGCCCTGCCAAGCCCGCAGCAAGGCGTCTTGGAGCGCGTCGTCAGCGTCGTGGGTCGAGCCGAGCATGCGGTAGCAGTGCGCGTGCAGCTCCGCCCGTAACGGCGCGACCAGCCGATCGAAGGCGGCGTCGTCGCCGGCGCGCGCCCGGGCCAGCTCGCCAGCCTGTTCGCCCTGGCCGCGAGCCGCAGAAGAAATTCTGCCCACAACCGATGATTCTGCCGCACCACCGGAGTCTTCATTGCGGACAGAACCCACCGATGCTCCCGAGGAGACTCCCATGAACCAGACGTCCGCCGTTCCCGTCGTCGCCTCTATTCTCGAGGTTCCGGGCGCGCGGCTGCACTACGAGCTGCGCGGCACCGGTCCGCTGGTGCTGCTGGTCGGAGCGCCGATGCACGCCGCGCAGTTCGCGCCCCTGGCCGACCTCCTCGCCGTCGACCACATGGTTCTCACGACCGATCCGCGTGGGGTGAATCGCAGTCTCGTCGAAGACCCGGACGCCGACTCAACGCCACAGATGCGCGCCGACGACCTGGCTCGTCTCATCGCCCACGTTGGTGCCGGGCGCGCGGCGGTGTTCGGCTCCAGCGGCGGCGCGGTGAGCGCGCTGGCATTGGCCCAGGCCCACCCCGAGCACGTGCACACCGTCGTCGCGCACGAGCCGCCGCTGATCGAGCTGCTCGACGATCGCGAACGGCGGCGGGAACTGACCGAGGATTACGTCGCCACCTACCTGTCCGGCGACGTGGTGGGGGCGTGGCGGAAGTTCCTGGCTCACGCCAACATCGACCTACCCGACGAGGCGTTCGAGCAGATGTTCGCCGAGCAACGCGATCCGCAACAGGTGGCCGACGAGCACTTCTGGTTCGCGCACGAACTGCGTCCGTCGGCCTATTGGCGCCCGGACGTCGCGGCCTTGCGGGCCGGACCGACGCGGATCGTCGTCGGTATCGGAGCGGACTCGACGGGGGAGGTGTGCGACCTGACTGCTACCGCCCTGGCTGGCGCTCTGGGTATCGAGCCCATCGTGTTCCCCGGCGGGCACATCGCTTTCGTCGACGATCCCGCCGGATTCGTCCCCCGGCTGCGCGCGGTGCTGGGTGGCTGACGCCGGAACGTGCCGGCGGGCCGGGCCTACTGGACGGTCAGGATGCGCGGGCCGTCGTCGGTGATGGCGACGGTGTGTTCGACGTGGGCGGAGCGGCTGCTGTCGGTGGTGCACAGCGACCAGCCGTCGTCGGCCATCCGGTAGTCGTCTCGCCCGCCGGCCATCAGGCTCGGTTCGATGGCGATGACCAGGCCAGGGGTAAGCTTCAGCCCACGCCCGGGCACGCCCTCGTTGGGGACGAAGGGCTCCTCGTGCATGGCGCGCCCGATGCCGTGCCCGCCGAAGTCGTTCTGCATGCCGTAGCCGGCTGCCCGGCCCACCGTGGACATCGCGTGCGCGATGTCGCCCATCCGGGCGCCTGGCCGGGCGGCTTCGATTCCGGCGGCCAGGCACCGTTCGGTGGCCTCGATGAGCGCCAGGTCCTCCGGCTTCGGCTCGCCGACGACGAAACTGACCGCAGCGTCGGCATGCCACCCGTCGACGTAGGCGCCGCAGTCGACGCTGAGCAGGTCACCGTCGCGGAGGCGATAGTCGGTGGGCAGGCCGTGGAGCATGACCTCGTTGACCGAGGTGCAGATGACCCCTGGGAACGGTGTCGCGCCGAATCGGGGGTGGTAGCCGAGGAAGGACGAGCCGGCACCGGCGCTGTCGATGACCTTGCGCGCAACCTCGTCGAGCTCGCGCAGTGTGACGCCGGCGACCGCGTGTGCCTTGACTTCGGCGTGCACCGTCGCGACGACGCGCCCGGCCGCGCGGATCATCTCGATCTCGGCAGGTGACTTGAGTTCGATCACGTTGGATTCCCAGGAGTAGCAGACGATAACTATACCGGTATTAGTATCACATCCATGGTACGAGTTCCGTTGACGATCTCCGAACGCGAACGCGGTGAGCGGCTGGGCAGCGTGCTGCGCCGGGCACGCGGTTCGCGCAGCATCGTGGACGTGGCGACCGAGGCCGGCATCTCGCCGGAGACCCTGCGCAAGATCGAGCGTGGGCGCATCCCGACCCCCGCATTCTTCACTGTCGTCGCGGTCGCGGACATCCTCGGCATGTCTGTGGACGCCTTGCTGGCCGAGGTTGCTCAGGTTCCGGACGCACGTCACGACGGCGAGCAGGTCGTAGCTACGCTGGCCCGGTGACCCCCGAGCAACTGTCCACCGCCGTGCGCGACGTCCTCGCGGCGGCTGTCGAGGCCGGCGACGTCTCCCTGCCCGACGGCGTGCCCGCCACCGTCGTCATCGAGCGCCCGCGCAACCGCGATCACGGCGACTACGCCACCAACGTCGCCATGCAGCTGGCCAAGAAGGCCGGCACGAATCCGCGTGCGCTGGCCGAGCTCCTCGCCGTCCGGCTGCGTGAGAGTGACGGCATCGAAGCCGTCGACGTCGCCGGTCCGGGGTTCCTCAACTTCCGGGTCGCCGCGGCCACCCAGGGTGAGCTCGCCCGCACCATCGTCGAGGCCGCGGCGTCGTACGGCCGCAGCGACGTGCTCGCCGGAACTCGCGTGAACGTCGAGTTCATCTCCGCCAACCCCACTGGTCCGTTGCACCTGGGGCATGTCCGGTGGGCGGCGGTCGGCGACGCCATGGCCCGCGTCATCGACGCGGCTGGGGCCGAGGTCACGCGCGAGTTCTACATCAACGACCGCGGCGGACAGATGGACAAGTTCGGCATGTCCATCATGGCCCGCGCCCACGGCCGCGACGTGCCCGACGACGGCTACCACGGGGATTACATCACCGAGCTCGCCCAGGCCATCGTGGCCGAGCAGCCCGACATCCTGGACCTCCCCGAGGCCGAGCAGCTCGTGGCGTTTCGCGAGGCCGGATACCGGCTGCAGTTGGCCGAGCAGCAACGCCAGCTCGAGGAGTTCCGCACCCGGTTCGACGTCTGGTACTCCGAGCGAGACCTGCACGAGCAGGGTCGCGTCGAACACGCCCTGGACGTGCTGCGCAGCAAGGGCCACGTCTTCGAAGCCGATGGCGCGGTGTGGATGCGCACCACCGACTTCGGCGACGACAAGGACCGCGTGCTCGTCCGGTCCGACGGCAGCTACACCTACTTCGCCTCGGATGCCGCGTATTACGTCGACAAGCGCGAGCGGGGCTTCGACGTCTGCATCTACCTGCTCGGCGCCGATCATCACGGCTACGTCGCCCGGCTCAAGGCGCTGGCGGCGTGCGCCGGCGACGACCCCGACGCCAACATCGAGGTTCCCATCGGGCAGATGGTCAAGATCCTCGACGGCGGCACGGAGCTCAAGCTCTCCAAGCGCGCCGGCACCATGGTCACGCTGGGGCAGGTCGTCGAAGCCGCCGGCGTCGACGCATTGCGGTACTCCCTGTGCCGTTATCCCACGGACTCCCCACTGACCCTCGACGTCGCGCAGATCACCAAGCAGACCTCGGACAACCCGGTCTTCTACGTGCAGTACGCGCACGCCAGGCTGTCGTCGATCCTGCGCAACGCCACCGAGCTGGGCATCGACCGCGGTGAGCTGCGCCCGGAGCTGCTCGACCACGAGCGCGAGTCGGTGCTGCTCGGCGCGCTGGCGGAGTTCCCGCGGGTGGTGGCCACGGCGGCGGAGTTGCGTGAGCCGCACCGCATCGCGCGCTACCTGGAGGACACGGCGGCGACGTTTCACAAGTTCTACGACGACTGCCGCGTGTTGCCGATGGGTGACGAGGACGCCACCGACGTGCACCGTGCCCGGTTGTGGCTGGTCGACGCGACGCGGGTCGTACTCGCCAACGGCCTCGGGCTGCTCGGCGTCAGCGCGCCGGAACGGATGTAGGCACCATGCGTGCACACGAAGCCGGGGCCCTGCATGCCGAGGCCGGGCACCGCGGGCCGTCGTGGCTGCAGGCACCCGACGACGTCAACGCGCTGTATCCAGGTCTCTGGCCGGACGGGGTGACCCGCGACGACGACGGTGTGCTGCGCGTGGCCGGCATGGACGTACGAGCGTTGGCCGCACAGTTCGGAACCCCCGCCTACGTGGTGGACGAAGCCGACTTCCGGGCGCGGGCGCGCGCCTTCCGGGACGCATTCGCCGGTGTGGCCGCCGGTGCGCAGGTGTATTACGCGGGGAAGGCGTTCCTGTGTACCGAGGTCGCGCGGTGGATCGCCGACGAAGGGCTGGGCCTGGACGTGTGTTCCGGCGGCGAGCTCGCCGTGGCGCTGCGTGCGGGGTTTCCGCCAGCGGCGATCGGGCTGCACGGCAACAACAAGTCGCGTGCCGAGCTGGCCCGGGCGCTCGACGCCGGGGTGGGACGCATCATCGTCGACTCGTTCCACGAGATCACCCGGGTGGCCGAGCTGGCCGCCTCGCGGAACATGCGCGCGCGGGTCCTGGTGCGGACGAAGGTCGGCGTCGAGGCGCACACGCACGAGTACATCGCCACCGCGCACGAAGACCAGAAGTTCGGCTTCTCCATCGCCGGGGGAGAAGCGGGCGAGGCGGTGCGCCAGATCCTGGCCGCACCCTCGCTGGAACTGCTCGGCTTGCACTCACACATCGGGTCGCAGATCTACGACACCTCCGGGTTCGAAGTCGCCGCGCGCCGCGTACTGGGCTTGCAAGCGCAGATCCGCGACGAGCACGGTATCGGTCTTCCGGAGCTCGACCTGGGCGGCGGCTTCGGTATCGCCTACACCAGTCAGGACGACCCTCAACCGCCTGACGTGCTCGCGGCCGGTTTGCAGGCCATCCTCGAGCACGAATGCCGAGCCTACGGGCTGGCCGTCCCGAGACTCATCGTCGAGCCGGGCCGGGCGATCGCCGGCCCGAGCACGTTCACGCTCTACGAGGTGGGCACGGTGAAGACGGTGGAGCTCGGCGGTGGCGCACAGCGGCGGTACGTCGCCGTCGACGGCGGCATGAGCGACAACATCCGTACCGCCTTGTACGACGCCGATTACTCCTGCACGCTGGCCTCCCGCGCATCCGCTGCCGACCCGGCGCTGTCGCGGGTGGTCGGCAAGCACTGCGAGAGCGGCGACATCGTCGTCAAGGACGAGTTCCTGCCCGCCGACGTGGAGCCCGGCGACCTGGTGGCCGTGCCCGGCACCGGCGCGTACTGCCGCAGCATGGCCAGCACGTACAACCACGTGCCGCGCCCGCCGGTGGTCGCTGTGCGCGACGGTGTGGCTCGCGAGATCGTCCGGCGCGAGACCGAGGACGACCTGCTGGCGCTCGACGTCGGCTGACCGTCGGCGTCGGTCACCGGAACGGGCGACGCAACGTCAACGACTGGAACGCAAGGCCGTCCGGCACACGGTGACGGTGTAGTCCGCGCCACGCGTCTGCCGTCCACGCCCGCCTACCGTCCACGCCCGCGCCACGGTCGTGAAGATCGTCGTGGCGGAACATGCCGCTATATCGCGCACTCTGCCGCACGACGATCTTCACGACCGGCAGAAAGCGGCAATTCCCCGCACGACGATCTTCACGACCACCGCGCCCGACCGGCGTACCCCGGTAGGACGGCGGCATCTGTCCGGCATCACGGGATGGTCGGGTTGTTCCCACCGCTGACGACGACGGCGACCACGGCACCCGGCGCGGCGACGTACGCGCCGGACATCAGCGCGGCCAGGGCGGTGCAACCACCCGGCTCGGCCAGGACGCGGCAGCGCTGCCACAACCACCGCCGTGCGGCGACGATGTCGTCGTCGCTGACGAGCGGCACCTCGATCCCATCGGCCCGCGCCAGCTGGAATGCCGTCGCGCCGATCTCGGCGGGCCCGAGCGAATCGGCGGCGACTCCGCCGACCTCCACCGGCACCGGCCGTCCGGCGGCAAGCGCGGCGTGCAGGTTCGCGCAGCGTTGCGGCTCCACCGGAACTACGTGGACCGCCGGGGCGATCGCGGTGCGCAGTCCCGAGTAGAGGCCCCCGCCGCCGCATGCCACCAGCACCGCGTCGGCGTCGGGCACCTGCTCTTCGAGTTCCAGCCCGAGCGTGCCCTGGCCGCACATGGTGTCCACCTGCTCGAACGGATGAATGAGGTGCACGCCGTGCTCAGCGGCCCAGGGCACGCCCGCGGCGAATGCGTCCGGCACGCCGCCCTCGACGATGTGGGCACGTCCGCCGTAGCCCCGAATCCGCTCGATCTTCTCCGGCGTCGCCGTGGACGGGACGAACACGTCGGCGTCCAGTCGGGCGCGCGTGGCCGCCCACGCCACCGCGGCGGCGTGATTGCCTCCCGACACCGCGGCGACGCCGCGCTCGGTGCCGGCACGCAGGACGGAGTTGAGCGCGCCGCGTGCCTTGAACGAGCCGGTGTGCTGGAGCAGTTCGAGCTTGAGGACGACTCGCGCCGCGACACCGATCTCGTCGCCGTCGATCTCCACGACCGGCGTGCGGCGGACGACGGGCCGAACGCGCTCGTGGGCGGCCTCGACGTCGGATCTGGTCAGGTGCAGGGCCTGGGGTGGCGCGTCGGTCATCTCGACATTGTGACCGGAGCGGTCACCGATGGCGTGACCGAGGCGCGATTGCGCTCACGGCGTACACCGGACTCAGCCGGAAACTGGCAGTGTTGAACCGCACACGCCCAACAGCGGGGGAGGTGTGCCATGAGCACGAACAGCGAGCATCCCGTCGACCGGGACCTGGCGGCACTCGATGCGTACTCGCAGGTGGTCAGCGGGGTGGCCAAGCGGCTGCTGCCCGCAGTGGCCGCGTTGTCGGTCACCGGCCAGCGAGGTGGACGTCGCGGCGTGGTCGGCGCGGGCTCGGCGGTGGTGTTCACCGACGACGGCTTCTTGCTCACCAACGCGCATGTCGTCGGTTCGGCCGAGGGTGGTACGGCGTCGTTCGGCGACGGTACCGAGGTGGGTTTCACCGTGATCGGACGTGATCAGCTGTCGGATCTTGCCGTCGTCCGTACCGACGGGGCGACTCCGCCCGCGGCGACGCTCGGCGATGCCGACCAGCTCACGGTCGGGCAGCTGGTCGTGGCGGTCGGCAGTCCTCTCGGATTGTCCGGCTCGGTGACCGCGGGCGTCGTCAGTGCGCTCGGGCGGTCGATGCCGGCCCAGAGCGGGCGAACCGTACGCATCATCGAGGACGTCATCCAGACCGATGCGGCGCTGAACCCGGGCAATTCCGGCGGTGCGCTGGCCGACTCGTCCGGGCGCGTCGTGGGCATCAACACCGCGGTGGCCGGCGTCGGTGTCGGGCTGGCGGTGCCGGTGAACGCGACCAGCACGCGGATCATCACGACCCTACTGCGCGACGGCCGAGTGCGGCGGGCGTTTCTCGGGGTGGCCACCGCGCCGGCACCGGTGCCGCCGAACCTGGCCGAACGCATCGGGCGTTCGCGCGGGGTGCGTATCGTCCACGTGGAGCCGGGCAGTCCGGCCGAGGTCGCCGGCTTGCGCGAAGGTGACCTGATGGTGACGGTGGCCGGTGAGCCGGTCGTCGATGCTCAGGCGCTACAGCGGCGCATGTTCGCCGAAGCGATCGGCGAGCAGTTGCCCATCACGACGTTCCGCAACGGCGCGATGGTCGACGTGATCGCCCGGCCGGTGGAGCTCACCGATCAGCGGTGACCGGCAGGCGGTGACGTTCGCGTTGATGCCGAGCGGGTAGAACGTCGTCCAGTGGGGTCGGTATCGGCTACGTTCTCCTCGGTCGGTGTCGATGACGCCTCGACGCAGGCACATCGTCGGCCGGAGGCGAATCGCGTCGCCTCTCCTGTGCGGGTGCCGGACGGGACGGACCGGGGGAGTTCGGACGGAACGGAGAATCTACGGCGTGCGGGTAACGCTGTGAGACAGATGTCTCGCATGATGGATAGTTCGCGCGAGATCGTCCATGCCTCGAACAGACTTGAGCACCGGCGAAGGAGGAGAGGTTTCGATGGCCAGCGTGCGGATAGCACTCCTCGGCTGTGGTGTCGTCGGCAGTGAAGTCGCGCGCCTGCTCGACGAGAACGCCGACGAATTGGCGAACCGGGTCGGTGCCAGGCTCGAATTGGCTGGAGTCGCCGTGCGGCGTCTCGGCCGCGACCGGACGACATCAGGCGTCGATCCCAGCCTGTTCACCACGGACGCCGCTGGGCTGGCCGCGCGCGACGACGTTGACGTCGTCGTCGAAGTGATCGGTGGCCTCGAGCCGGCGCGTGGGCTGATCCACACCGCCATGGAGCACGGCTCCTCGGTCGTCACCGCGAACAAGGCGCTGTTGGCCGAAGATGCCGTCAGCCTGCACACCGCGGCGGAGAAGCACGGCGTCGACCTGTACTACGAGGCCGCAGTCGCCGGTGCCATCCCACTGTTGCGCCCGTTGCGCGAATCCATGGCCGGCGATCGCGTCAAGCGCGTGCTCGGCATCGTCAACGGCACCACGAACTACATCCTCGACCAGATGGACTCCGCGGGCAGCAGCTTCACCGAGGCACTCGAGGAAGCACAGGCGCTGGGCTACGCCGAAGCCGACCCCACGGCCGACGTCGAGGGCTATGACGCGGCGGCCAAGGCGGCCATCCTGGCCGGCATCGCCTTCCACTCGCCGGTCGGCTCCGGCGACGTCCACCGCGAGGGCATCTCCGAGGTCACTGCCGCCGATGTCGCTTCGGCCAAGGCCATGGGGGCCGTGGTCAAGTTGCTGGCGATCTGTGAGCTGTCCGAGGACGGCAACAGCGTGGGTGTCCGGGTCCACCCGGCGATGCTGCCGCGGACGCATCCGCTGGCCGGTGTACGTGGCGCTTACAACGCGGTGTTCGTCGAAGCCGAGGCTGCGGGCCAGCTGATGTTCTACGGCCCCGGAGCCGGTGGTGCGCCCACGGCCAGCGCCGTGCTCGGCGACGTCGTCACCGCCGCGCGTAACCGGCTCGGTGCGAGTCTGGGGCCGCGCGGATCGTGGTACGCCGACCGGCCGCCGCGGTCCATGGGCGACACCGTGACGCGCTATCACATCAGCCTCGACGTGACCGACCGTCCCGGTGTGCTGGCGGCCGTGGCCGCAGTGTTCGCTCAGCACGGCGTGTCGATCGAGACCGTGCGCCAGAAGGTCGAGGGGCCCGACGACGCCGAACTCGTCATCGTGACCCACCGCGCCACCGACGAAGCGCTGACCGCGACTGTCGAGGGTCTCAACGACCTCGATACGGTTCGAGATGTGCTGTCGGTGATGCGAGTCGAAGGCGAGTGAGGCCGTGGAATCGGTGATGACGACGTCTCGGTTGTGGCGCGGAGTGATCGAGGAGTACCGGGAGTGGCTGCCGGTCACCGAGTCCACGCCGGTGGTGACGCTCCGCGAAGGCGGTACCCCGCTCGTTCCGGCCCCGTGGCTGTCCGCGCAGACCGGATGTGACGTCCACCTCAAGGTCGAAGGGGTGAACCCCACCGGGTCGTTCAAGGACCGGGGGATGACCGTCGCCGTGTCCAAGGCGGTCGAGCAGGGCGCCGAGGCCGTCGTGTGCGCCTCGACCGGCAACACCAGTGCGTCGGCCGCGGCGTATGCGGTACGGGCTGGTCTACGGCCGGTCGTGCTGCTGCCCGACGGCAAGATCGCCGGGCCGAAGTTGGCCCAGGCCGTTGTGCACGGCGGTGTCATCGCCTCGGTCGAGGGCAACTTCGACGACTGCCTCCGGCTTGCTCGCGAACTGGCCGACACCTACCCCGTCGCGCTGGTGAACTCGGTCAACGCGTATCGGCTGGCCGGGCAGAAGACGGCGGCGTTCGAGATCGTCGACGACCTCGGCGACGCCCCCGACCTGCACGTGCTGCCGGTGGGCAACGCCGGGAACATCTCGGCCTACTGGATGGGTTATTGCGAATATCACGAGTCCGGCCCGGCCACCAGCCGGCCCCGGATGTGGGGTTTCCAGGCCGCCGGTGCGGCGCCGTTCGTCCACGGCGGCCCGGTGACCTCGCCGGACACTGTGGCCAGTGCCATCCGCATCGGGTCGCCGGCGTCGTGGGACCTGGCCATCGCCGCGCGCGACGACTCCGGCGGGCTGATCGACGCCGTCACCGACGAACAGATCCTTGCCGCGCAGCAGGAACTGTCCGGGCGTGAGGGCCTGTTCGTCGAGCCGGCCTCCGCGGCGGGTGTGGCGGGGTTGCTGCACTACAGCCGAACTGGGCGTCTCGACCCCGGCCAGCGGATCGTCGTCACGGTGACCGGACACGGTCTCAAGGACGTCGACACCGCGAGTGCCTTCTACGGCGAGATCCGCCCGTACGTGGTGCCGGCCGATGTCTCGGCGGCCGCGTCGGCGCTCGGGCTGGCGTGAGCGGCGCCAGCAGCCGCACGGTCACGGTCCGCGCGCCGGCGACCAGCGCCAACCTCGGCCCAGGGTTCGACGCGCTGGGCCTGGCGCTCGAGCTGTGTGACGAGATCGAAGTCACCGCCGAGTTCGGTGGGCTGCAGCAGCCGGTGGTCGTCGACGTCGAGGGACCAGGCGCGAGTGGTGTGCCGCGTGACGAGGGGCACCTGGTGGTCCGGGCGATGCGCGCGGCCTTCGCCGAACTGGGCGAACAACCGTCTGCACTGCGGTTGACGTGTCGCAACGCGCTGCCGCACGGGCGCGGTCTGGGGTCGTCGGCAGCGGCGATCGTCGCGGGCGTGGCGGCGGCAGCCGAGCTCGCCGAGCCGGGCAAGCTCGACCGGCAGAACATGCTCGAGTTGGCTGCTCGGCTCGAAGGACATCCGGACAACGTCGCGGCGTGCCTGCTCGGTGGCCTCACCGTCGCGTGGTCGAACTCTGCAGGGACGGCGAGTGCGACCCGCGCCGACGTCCATGCGGACGTCACGCCGGTGGTGTGCATTCCGCCGGAGGCGGTGTCGACCGAGACGGCTCGCGGCCTGCTGCCGGCGACCGTGTCGCACCAGGACGCAGCGATCAATGCCGCGCGCGCCGCCTTGCTCGTGCAGGCCTTGACGCGCCAGCCGGAGCTGCTGCTCGTGGCCACCGAGGACCGGTTGCATCAGGCCTACCGCGAACCTGCCATGCCGCAGACGATCGCTTTGATCGAGCGATTGCGAGCCGACGGTCTAGCGGCCGTCGTGTCCGGGGCGGGGCCGTCAGTGCTGGTCCTGGGCGCGGCAGTGGACGTCGGCCAGGTGCGGTCGCACGCTCCGGACTGGGACGTGCGGGCCCTGCCGGTACGGCGCACGGGCGTCGCGGTGCTCCGGACGGCATGACTCACACGATCACCGCGGCGGGTGTGGGTCAATCGGGCTGCGGCGTGCTACGCTCACTGTGCACCGACGTTCTGCTGGTCGGTCTGCCATGGTGGCGATGTTCATCGCCATGGGCCATGGATCTTTAGTCGCCTCCCAGAGTTCGCCTGCGCGGGCACCGAGGTGACGGACCTTACAGCTGCGTCGAGTTGTATCCCCTCGGGGAAACACCCTCGAGGCGTTCGATGCACCGGCAGTCTGGCCGGTGCCGGTCCAGGGAAGGACCCTGAGTGACTAACACCGAGATTCCCGGCGTCACGGAGACGCCGAACGATCAGGCGGCGGCGTCGGCAGACGAAGCTGCCGCGCCGGCGAAGCGCCAGCGTCGCCGTGCCCCTGGCCTCGATGGCATGGTTCTGGCCGAGCTTCAGCAGCTGGCCACCAGCCTGGGTCTCAAGGGCACTGGCCGGATGCGCAAGGGTCAGTTGATCGAGGCCATCAAGGCAGCACAGTCCGGCGGCTCGGCGCCGGCCGAGGGCCATGCTCCGGCCACTCGTGACAACACTGACCAGACTTCTCGTATCGACACCGGCGCCAGCCAGGCGGCTGTGCCGGCCGGTGGCGCACCGGAGCCGGCGGCCACTGAGCCCGCTGCCGGCGCAGCGGCCGCGGAGCCTCGCCAGCGTCGGCGCGCTCAGCGTCCGCAGGCGGCCTCCGAGCCGCGTCTCGACGAGGTCGTCGCCTCCACCGATCACGCGGACCGTGAGCAGGCTCGCGCCGATGAGAGCCGCCAGACCTCCGGCGACGAGCACCAGGACGCGCGCGGCGACAGCCGGGACGCGCGTAGTGACAGCCAGGACGCGCGCAACGGCAACGATGCCAACGACCGCCGCCAGGACCGCCAGGACAGCCGCCGACAGGGCGGTAACCGGCAGGGTGACAACGGCAGCCGGGACAACCGGCAGGACAACCGGGACAGCCGGGACCGGCAGGACAACCGGTCCGGCGACAACGGCAACCGCGACCGGCAGGACAATCGCGACAACCGACAGGACAACCGAGACAACCGACAGGACAACCGGGACAACCGGCAGGGCAACCAAGGCCGTCAGGACAATCGTCAGCACGATCGCGACGACGACGATGACGACCGCCGGTCGCGCCGCCGGCGTCGCGACCGGCGCGGTAACAACCGCGACCGGCGGGGCGGCCGCGAGCGTATCGAGGAGCCGCAGATCGCCGAGGACGATGTCCTGATCCCGGTGGCCGGAATCCTGGACATCCTCGACAACTACGCCTTCGTCCGCACGTCGGGCTACCTGCCCGGACCCAACGACGTCTACGTGTCCCTGGCGATGGTCCGCAAGTACGGACTGCGCAAGGGTGACGCGATCACCGGCGTCGTGCGGCAGCCGCGTGAGGGGGAGAAGCAGCAGAAGTTCAACGCGCTGGTCCGCGTCGACACCGTCAACGGCGCCGACCCCGAGGCCGCTGCGAATCGCCCGGACTTCAGCAAGCTCACGCCGCTGTACCCGCAGGACCGCCTGCGGCTCGAGACCGAGCCGGGCATCTACACCACGCGGATCATCGACCTCGTCGCCCCCATCGGTAAGGGGCAGCGAGGGTTGATCGTCTCCCCGGCGAAGGCCGGTAAGACCCTCATCATGCAGGCGATCGCCAACGCGATCACCACGAACAACCCCGAGACCCACCTGATGGTCGTGCTCGTCGACGAGCGGCCAGAAGAGGTCACCGACATGCAGCGAGCGGTGAAGGGCGAGGTCATCGCCTCCACCTTCGACCGCCCGGCTGAAGACCACACGATGGTCGCGGAGCTGGCCATCGAGCGCGCCAAGCGTCTGGTGGAGCTCGGTCACGACGTCGTCATCCTGCTGGACTCCATCACCAGGCTCGGCCGGGCCTACAACCTGGCCGCGCCGGCCAGCGGCCGGATTCTCTCCGGTGGTGTCGACTCCAGCGCCTTGTACCCGCCGAAGCGGTTCTTCGGTGCCGCACGCAACATCGAGAACGGCGGCTCACTGACGATCATGGCCACCGCGCTGGTCGAGACCGGCTCGAAGATGGACGAAGTGATCTTCGAGGAGTTCAAGGGCACCGGCAACATGGAGCTCCGGCTGCGCCGCGACCTGGCGGACAAGCGGATCTTCCCGGCCATCGACGTCGACGGGTCCGGTACTCGACGCGAGGAGATCCTCGTGTCGAAGGAAGAGCTGGCCATCATGTGGCAGCTGCGCCGGGTGCTCTCGGCGCTGGACAACCAGCAGGCCATCGAGTTGCTGCTGGATCGGCTCAAGAAGACCAAGAGCAACGGCGAGTTCTTGATGACCGTCCAGAAGACGACTCCGTCGATCGGCGGCAACGGGAACTCGAAGGAAGCCGACTAGCAACGCCACTGGGGGTACGCCGTGCTCGAAGATTCGGGCACGGCGTACGTCTCGTGAGCTGGTTTGGCTCGCATGCCGCCGAGCTGGAATACTTGACAGCTGGTCCCGGTTCACGATCGGACGGCCGTCTGGTCGACCCGGAACCCTTGTCGATTGCAGGAGTCACACTGATGAAGCCCGAGATCCACCCGCAGTACGTGGAGACCACGGTCACCTGTACCTGCGGCAACACGTTCACCACTCGCAGCACGGCGGCCAACGGCGTGATCCACGCCGACGTCTGCTCGGCCTGCCACCCGTTCTACACCGGTAAGCAGAAGATCCTCGACACCGGTGGCCGCGTTGCCCGGTTCGAGTCGCGTTACGGCAAGAAGAAGGCCGACGCCAAGTAGCTGTTCGGCGGGGACGCCTGTCCTGCTCTGTCGGCTCCGTCGAATCCGGCGGTGAAGCATGCCGATTCGACGCTTTGGACGCCTAGGCAGCAGGACAGGCGGCCCCGCCTGTTCATGTTGCTGCTGCGATTTGATTGGCCGTACGAGTCTCGAGGGAGGTGTGTGGCGGTGTTCGAGGGTGTCCAAGCCCTGGTCGCCGAGCACAGTGAGCTCGAGCAGCGGATGGCCGACCCGGCCGTGCATGCCGACCCGGGGCTCGCCCGGCGGCTCGGACGCCGATACGCGGAGCTGACGGCCATCGTCACCACGTACGAGCAGTGGCGCAGGGCGGGTGAGGACCGCCGCGCGGCCCTCGAACTCGCCGCGGACGATCCGGTGTTCGCTGCCGAAGCCGACGAGAACGCGCGGCGCGAAGAGGAACTCGCCGAACGGCTGCGCAAGCTCTTGCTGCCCCGTGACCCGAACGACGACCGCGACGCGATCCTCGAGATCAAGGCCGGCGAAGGTGGCGCCGAGTCGGCGCTGTTCGCTGCCGATCTGCTGCGGATGTATCTGCGTTTTGCCGAACGGGCCGGCTGGAGCACGCAGGTTCTCGACGCCGAAGAGTCCGACCTCGGCGGGTACAAGGACGTCGCGGTCGCCATCAAGGCGAAGGGCACCCCCGAACCCGGGACCGCTCCGTACGCCCGGCTGAAGTACGAAGGCGGCGTGCACCGCGTGCAGCGGGTGCCGGTGACCGAGAGCCAAGGACGTATCCACACCTCTGCGGCCGGCGTCCTGGTGCTGCCTGAAGCCGAAGACGACGCCGAGGTCGAGATCAACCCCAACGACCTGCGCATCGACGTCTTCCGCTCGTCCGGTCCCGGCGGGCAGAGCGTCAACACCACCGACTCTGCGGTACGGATCACCCACCTGCCCACCGGCATCGTCGTGTCGTGCCAGAACGAGAAGAGCCAGTTGCAGAACAAGGAGCAGGCGTTGCGCATCTTGCGGGCCCGCCTGCTCGCCGCCGCCCAAGAGGAGGCCGAGCGCGAGGCCGCCGATGCGAGGCGCAGCCAGGTCCGGACCGTCGACCGGTCCGAACGCGTCCGTACCTACAACTTCCCCGAGAACCGGATCTCCGATCACCGAGTGGGCTACAAGGCGCACAACCTCGACGCCGTACTCGACGGCGACCTCGACGCCGTGGTGCAGGCGCTCGTCGACGCTGACACCGAGGCCGCCCTGGCCGCGACCGGCGAAACGCGCCCGGCATGACGACGGTCGCGCTCAACGACCGGATCCGCGCAGCAGCCAGCCGCCTGGCCGCTGCCGGCGTCGCGTCCCCACGCCACGATGCCGAGGTGCTAGCGGCGCACGCCTTGGGCGTCGAGCGTTCTGCTCTTTTCACTCATCCTGACCCGGATGATGTATTCGACGCCGCCTACGACGACCTCATCACCAGGCGGGCCAACCGGGAGCCGCTGCAGCATGTGACCGGGCTGGCGCACTTCCGCCACGTCACGCTGCACGTCGGTCCCGGGGTCTTCATCCCGCGCCCGGAGACCGAACTGGTCGCCGGTGCGGCGGTCGACGAGGCATCGGCCCTGGTGGCCGCGGGCCGGGTCCCGGTGGTCGTCGACATGTTCGCCGGTTCCGGCGCCATCGCGCTGTCGGTGGCCGGCGAGGTCCGCCCATGCGTCGTGCACGCGGTGGAGAGCGAAGAAGACGCCGTGCAGTGGTTGCGGCGCAACGTCGCGGGCGCCTCGATCGTGGTCCATCACGACGACGTGGCCGGGATCGTCGAGCGCAGCATGTCGATGCTGCTGGGCATGGTGGACGTCGTCGTGGCCAATCCGCCGTACGTGCCGGTCGGCGCGACTGTTCGCGACCCGGAGGTGGCCGAACACGACCCGGCTGCCGCGCTGTGGTCGGGCACCGACGGGCTCGACGCGATGCGCGAGCTCGACCGGGTGGCCGCCCGATTGCTCACGCCAGGCGGGCTGTTGATCGCCGAGCACGCCGACGTCCAGGGTGAATCGGCGCCGGAGGTGTTCCGCGCCGGCGGCGCGTGGACCGATGTCGCCGATCATGCTGACCTGAACGGCCGCCCGCGCTACGTTACTGCCCGGCGTTCTCCCGTGGCGAGCGCCTGAAATGATCATGTTCACTAGGCAATTCCCAAGCCAACCATGCGTACACGCCTCGTGATGCAGCACAAGTCCTAGTGGTGCACGGTGTCCGTCGACGGCCTGCATCGAAAGCCGATGACTGTCGGCCCCGCCAGCACCGGCCGCGACGGCGCGAGAGAGGATGGCGGAGTGAGCCCGCTGTATGACTGCTCAGACGAGACCAAGCGGCAACGCGGCGTCGGCGCGGCCAGACGCGCGATCCGCAACGGCAAGCTCGTGGTCATGCCCACCGACACGGTGTACGGGGTGGCCGCCGACGCTTTCACTGCCGACGCGGTGGCCGCGTTGCTCGCAGCGAAGGGCCGCGGCCGCGACATGCCGGTTCCGGTGCTGGTCGGCTCGGCCGAGGCGCTCGCCGGCATCGCCGTCACCAACCCGACCGTCGACGCGCTCGTCGAGGCGTTCTGGCCCGGCGGACTGACCCTGATCTGTGCTGAACAGCCGTCGCTGGCGTGGGACCTCGGTGACGCCGGAGCAACTGTCGCAGTGCGCATGCCCGACCACGACGTCGCGCTCGAAGTGCTCGCCGAGACCGGGCCATTGGCCGTCAGCAGCGCCAACGTGACCGGCAAGCCGCCGGCCCGGTCGGCCGCCGAAGCGCGCGAGCAACTCGGCGACGCCGTCGCCGTCTATCTCGAAGCGGGTCCCACCAGCGACGACACCCCGTCCACCATCGTCGACGTGAGCGGTGCGGTGCCGCGGGTCCTGCGGGACGGGGCGATCAGCCTAGCGGCCTTGCAGGCCGTCATCCCCGAGATCCGAGCCGACGGGACTGACGACGGTGCCGATGGGACGGACGACGGCGCCGACGAGGCCAACGAGGCCGATGGGATGGACGACCGCGCCGACGAGGCCGAAGGTTCCGACGAGGCCGACGGTTCCGACGACGCCGCACGCTCGGTCGACCCGCCTGCGGAGTCTGCTCAAGACGACGAGCCGGGTGCACCCCGGTCGCCGGACGCGTAGGAGGCAGCGCGACCAGTGCGCGAGTATCTCCTGACCTTCTTCGTGGCGGCCTCGGTCACGTACTTGGTCGTCGGGCTGGCCGGCCGGTTCGCGTACTGGGTCGGTGCGGTGCCGCCCACCCGCGACCGGGACGTGCACCGCGAGCCGGTGCCGCGCCTGGGCGGTATCGCCATGCTCGTCGGCATGTTGGTCGCGATGCTGGTGGCCAGCTATCTGCCCCGGCTGCGCGGCGTGTTCGAGGAGTCCAGCGACGCGTGGGCGCTGATCGCGGCGGCATCGGTGATCTGCCTCGTCGGGGTGGCCGACGACATCTGGGACCTGTCGGCGTTGACGAAATTCGCCGGGCAGCTTCTCGCCGCCGGATTGCTGGTGGCGCTCGGTGTGCAGTTGCTGTGGCTGCCGTTGCCGGGCGGGACGTTCATCCTCGATCAGACCCAGGGTGCGCTGCTGACGGTGTTCCTCGTCGTCGGGGCGGCCAATGCCGTCAACTTCGTCGACGGGCTGGACGGCCTCGCCGCCGGGGTCGTCGGTGTCGGGGCCGCGGCGTTCTTCTCATACGCGTACCTGCTGGCCGTGGAGAACAACATCAGCCGGATGAGTACGCCGGCGCTGGTGTCGATCGTGGTCGTCGGCATCTGCGCAGGGTTGTTACCGCACAACGTGCATCCAGCGAAGATCTTCATGGGCGATTCCGGCTCGATGCTCATCGGCATGCTGCTGGCCGCGGGGTCCATCAGTCTGACCGGGCGGCTGCCGAGCCAGGAGGTCGAGGCGTCGAGCTTCCTGCTGACGATGCTGCCGTTGGTGCTTCCGCTGGCGGTCATTCTGTTGCCGTTCCTGGACATGATGCTCGCCGTCGTCCGCCGCACGCGGGCGGGCCGCTCTCCGTTCTCGCCGGACAAGCGTCACCTGCATCATCGACTTCTGCAGGTGGGTCACTCACAGCGCAGGGCGGTGGCGATCATGTGGGTGTGGGCCGCCTTGGTGTCGTTCGGCGTGGTGGTCATCGCGATGATCGGCGGGTGGACGACGTACGTGCTGCTGGCGGCCGGGGTGCTGGCGATGGCTGCGTTCACGACGGGGCATCCGCGACGGCTGTTCCAGCGCGGCCCGCGAAGCGCCTGACGCCGTCACACCACCAGGATTGCTGTCGCATCACCATGCGTGCACGGGTGGTGGCGCAGGCAATTGGGTAGTGAACATGATCATTCAAGAATTGGCCGGTCATGGCGGGGCTGCATAGACTTGCTCGGCCATGACGACCACCCAGCGACCCTTCATGCGACGCTTCCGGCGACCCGCCTCGGCCGGACCCGGCGCGCCGGCACATGTCCTGGCCCGCCGTGCTTGCCTCGCGGTCGGCACGGTCTGCTCGCTCGTCGCCTGGGCGACGGTCGGCACCGGCGGCCTGGTCAGCGGCTTGACGGCGACAGCGGTCGTCGTGGCGTTCTTCTGGTCGGGGATGGTCCCGCTGTTCATCGTCCGAGAGTTGCGCACCGGCGCCGGGACCGGGATGGCCCTGCTGCTGCTCACCTACACCCTCCGGCTCGCCCTGGTGCTGATGGCCCTGCAGATGGCGCGACAGATCGAAGCGTTGGACGGACCCACCATCGGTGTGACTATTGTCGCATCCGCCTCGACATGGATCGCTGTGCACGTGGCTGCGTCTGTACACAGGCGTTCGGCCCGTCCAGGCCCCGCTGGCCCCGATTACGTGACCGGGGAGACGACCCCGTAGTATCTGACGTGCCATGAGCTCGGACGAAGACGATGACCTGCGTCGTCGAGAAAACGCAGGTGCATGGGACTCTGTCGGGCTGATCGCATCCGGTGTCACGGTCTGGGGTGGCGCGGGCTGGCTCGTCTCCGAGTGGCTCGACCACACCGTCTACCTGATGCTGGGCCTGCTGACAGGTATGGGTGCTGCTCTGTACCTGATCTGGGTCAGATACGGTAAGGCCTGACCCTGGCTATCCCCGTCGACGCGCATCCAGCGCGCTGAGAGGAAAGGACCCCGTGAGCACTCGGATGCTTGTCGCTGAGTCGTCGGAGTTCCACAGCCCCGGGCCGGCGGACTTCGAGTTCCCAGCGCTGTTCGGCGAGGGGACGTTTTTCACCAAGCCCATGCTCGTGATCGTGCTCGGCACGATCGCGGTGGGCGCTTTCTTCTACTTCGCCGCGCGTCGGGCGACGCTGGTGCCCGGCAAGCTGCAGTTCGCCGCTGAGAGCTTCTACGGCTTCGTCCGCAACCAGGTCGCGATGGACGCCATCGGCCGAGAAGGCATCAAGTACGTGCCGTATCTCGTGACCCTTTTTGCGTTCCTGGTCGCGCTGAACATATCGGGCATCATTCCGATTCTGCAGTTCCCGGCTACGTCGAAGATCGCTATTCCGCTGTTCCTGGCCGTGATCTCCTGGATCATTTTCAATTACGTCGGAATCCGGCGGCAGGGATTCGGCGGGTACTTCAAGAACATGATGTTCCCGCCCGGCATCCCGAAGGCGCTGTACCCGCTGCTCGCGCCGTTGGAGTTCCTGTCCACCGTGGTCTTCCGGCCGGCCACGCTCACCCTGCGACTCACGTTCAACATGTTCGCCGGGCACTTGGTGCTGCTGCTGACGATCCTGGGCGGAGAGCATCTACTGACCGAGACGCAGGGCCTGGTCGGCTACGCCGCGGGCAGTGTGTCGCTGCTGTTCAGCATCGTGCTGACCTTCTTCGAAGGTTTCATCCAGCTCCTGCAGGCCTACGTCTTCACACTGCTTTCCGCCATCTACATCGGCGGCGCGCTCACCCACGAACACTGAGCGTCATCTCCTACGAGCTTCACCACCACAAGGAAAGGAAAAATGATGGAAGGCTCCCTGAACATGGTCGGTTACGGCCTCGCGGCCATCGGCCCGGGTGTCGGTATCGGCCTGATCTTCGCTGCCTACATCAACGGCGTCGCCCGCCAGCCCGAGGCCCGCAGCGTGCTGCAGGGCATCGCGATTCTGGGCTTCGCTCTGGCTGAGGCGCTGGCCATCATCGGTATCGGCCTCGCGTTTGCCCTGTAGGTGCCCATGTCGAGCATGACGATCCTGGCAGCGGAGGACGGGCCTAGCCCGCTGTTGCCGCACACGTCCGAGCTGATCGTCGGCCTGGTTGCGTTCGCGCTGCTGTTCTTCTTCCTGCGGGCCAAGGTCTTCCCGATCTTCGAGCGGACCTACGCCGAGCGGGCGGCGAGCATCGAGGGCGGCGTCAAGCAAGCCGAAGAGGCCCAAGCCGAGGCGCAGCGGTTGCTCGAGGAGTACCGCAGCCAGTTGGCCGACGCCCGCAGCGAGGCGGCTCGGATCCGCGAAGACGCCAAACAGCAAGGCCAAGCCATCATCGCGCAGATGCGCGAGGAGGCGCAGGCCGAAGCCGACCGCGTCACCGCTCGTGCCCACGCGCAGCTGCAGGCCGAGCGCGAGCAGGTGCTCCGGTCGCTGCGTGACGAGGTCGGTACCCTGGCCACCACGCTCGCTGGGCGGGTCGTGGGTGAGTCGCTCGAGGACGACGAGCGTTCCAATCGCGTCGTCGAGCGGTTCCTGGCCGAGCTGGAGTCCGCTCAGGCGGACGACGCGGCCGTCGGAACGGCAGGTACCTCCGGTAAGGATGGATGATGTCTGAGGTTGACGGGCAGAGCCACGCAGAGCTGCGCTCCCGGTTCGAGTCGGCCGTCTCCCAAGCTGGAGGCGACGCGGCGAAGATCGGCGACGCGCTGTTCTCGTTCGCCGAACTGCTCGATGCGCGGCCGTCGGTGCGACGTGCTCTCACCGACACCGGGCGCGGGCCGGCCGATCGCGAAGCGCTGCTGCGGCGCCTGACCGGCGACCGTCTCGACGCCACCTCCGTCGACCTGCTCGCGGCATGCGTGTCCGAGCGCTGGGCCAAACCCGGTGAGCTGACCACCACGATCGAGGAGTTCGGTGTTCTCGCGCATCTGTTCGCCGCGCGGGCACACGACCGGCTCGACACCGTGGAGGAAGAGCTCTTCCGGTTCGCCCAGGTCGTGCGGCGCGAGCGAGACCTGCGTTCGGCGTTGCTCGATCGCGCGGCGCCGCCTGAGGCACTGTCCGGACTCATCCGCCGGCTGCTGGACGGGCGCAGTGCTCCTGAGACCGTGCGGCTGGTCGAACACGCTGTGCTCGAGCGGCGTGCGGGTAGCCTGGAATCGGAGCTGGAACGGGTCAGCGAACTCGCGGCGCGCCTGCGGGCGCGGCGCGTAGCCGTCGTGCACGTCGCTGCCCCGCTTGCCCCGGAACATCGCGACCGTCTGGAGCGCGCGCTGAGTGTGCGTGCCGGCGGTCCGGTGCAGATGAACATCGTCGTCGAGCCAGGTCTCGTCGGCGGGATCAAGGTCGAACTCGGCGACGAGGTCGTCGACGGCACCGTGGCGAGTCGGCTCGAGGGCGCTCAGCGCCAGCTGGTCGCCAGTACTCAGTAGGCCGCCGATCTGATCCTCAACCAATGACCGACCTCACGATCCACGAGACAAGAGAGCAGGAGCAACGATGGCGGAGCTGACCATCCGTCCCGAGGAGATCCGCGAGGCGCTCAACGCCTTCGTCGAGTCGTATCAGCCGGCGGCCGCTGCGCGTGAGGAAGTCGGCCATGTCGTGATCGCCGGTGACGGCATCGCCAGGGTCGAAGGCCTGCCGTCGGCGATGGCCAACGAGTTGCTGGAGTTCGAGGACGGGACCCTCGGACTGGCACTCAACCTCGACGTCCGCGAGATCGGCGTCGTGGTGCTCGGTGACTATGACGGCATCGAGGAAGGCCAGACGGTGCGCCGCACCGGCGAGGTGCTCTCGGTCCCGGTCGGTGACAACTTCCTCGGGCGCGTCGTCGACCCGCTGGGCAAGCCCCTGGACGGGCTCGGCGAGATCGAAGCCGAGACGCGTCGCGCCCTCGAGCTGCAGGCCCCCACGGTCATCCAGCGCAAGAAGGTCGAAGAGCCGCTGCAGACCGGCATCAAGGCCATCGACTCGATGACCCCGATCGGCCGCGGCCAGCGCCAGCTCATCATCGGTGACCGCCAGACCGGTAAGACGACGGTGGCGGTCGACACCATCCTCAACCAGGTGGACAACTGGAAGAGCGGTGACCCGAAGAAGCAGGTGCGCTGCATCTACGTGGCCACCGGGCAGAAGGGCTCCACCATCGCCGGTATCCGCCAGCAGCTGGAGGAAGCCGGCGCGCTGGAATACACCACGATCGTGGCTTCCCCGGCCTCCGACCCCGCCGGGTTCAAGTACCTGTCGCCGTACACCGGCTCGGCCATCGGCCAGCACTGGATGTACCAGGGCAAGCACGTGCTCATCGTCTTCGACGACCTGTCCAAGCAGGCCGAGGCCTACCGCGCGGTGTCGCTGCTGCTGCGTCGTCCTCCGGGTCGCGAGGCTTACCCCGGTGACGTGTTCTACCTGCACTCCCGGCTGCTCGAGCGGTGCGCCAAGCTCTCCGAGGAACTCGGCGGCGGATCGATGACCGGGCTGCCGATCATCGAGACCAAGGCGAACGACATCTCGGCGTTCATTCCGACCAACGTCATCTCGATCACCGACGGGCAGTGCTTCCTCGAGACCGACCTGTTCCACTCCGGCGTCCGTCCGGCCATCAACGTCGGTGTCTCGGTGTCGCGTGTCGGTGGTGATGCGCAGATCAAGGCGATGCGCAAGGTCACCGGTACCCTGCGTCTGGACTTGGCGCAGTTCAACGAGCTCAAGGCGTTCGCTGCGTTCGCCTCGGACCTCGACCCCACCAGCCGCGCCCAGCTCGACCGTGGTGAGCGCCTCACCGAGTTGCTCAAGCAGCCACAGGCGGCGCCCATGCCGGCAGCCAAGCAGGTCGTCTCGCTGTGGTCGGGCACCTCGGGCAAGCTCGACGAGGTTCCGGTCGAGGACGTGCGGCGGTTCGAGAGCGAGTTCCTCGACTACGTCGTGCGTGAGCACGCCGACGTTCTCGACTCGATCGACCAGACCGGGCAGATGTCCGACGAGAGCCTGGCCACGCTCGAGAAGGCCGTCGACACCTTCAAGCAGCAGTTCATCACCGCGTCCGGTCAGCCGCTGATCAAGGACGAGCCGGTCGAGGCGCTCGGTGAGGACGAAGAGGACCTGACGGTCATCCGCCGGCGTACGCGAGACCAGGACGACATCCGCGAAGCGGCGCGACCCGACGCCGGAGACGAGTGACGGTGCGCGCACCATCGGAGCAGGCACCGAGAGGAGGTCACCCCAGCCATGGGAGCCCAGCTGCGTGAACTTCGACGGCGCGTCCGCTCTGTCGAGTCCATCAAGAAGATCACCCGTGCGCAGGAGCTGATCGCCACCTCGCGGATCGCCAAAGCGCAGCAGTATGCCGAAGCCGCTCGTCCGTACTCGCGCACTCTGGTCGCGGCGCTGGAGGCCGCGGCCGAGCGCGCTCGGCTCGACCACCCGCTGATCGAGAGCGAGGGGCAGCCTCGACGGTCGGCCGTGCTGATCGTGACCAGTGACGGCGGTTTCGCCGGTGCGTACTCGGCGAACGTCATCCGGCAGAGCGAAGCGCTGGCGGGGCTGTTGAACGAGCACGGTCAAGAGACCATCCCGTACGTCGTGGGCCGCAAGGGTGTCGCGTGGTTCCGCTTCCGGGGCCGTGAGCTCGGCGGCGAGTACACCGGGTTCACCGGCAAGCCGACCTACGCCGACGCGCGACGGATCGCCGACGACTTGTTGGCGGCCATCAACACCCCCACCGACGAGGGCGGCGTCGACGAGATCCACATCGTGTCGACGCACTTCCGGAACATGGTGTCCCAAGAGGTCCGCGCCCGCCGGCTGTTCCCGATCATGGTCGAGGAAGTGCCGGCCGAGATCCACGCCGCGGAGACCGCGACCCAACGCGCGGGTAACGGCGCGGGTGGTGACAACGGCCGCTCGCGTGAAGGCGCGGTGCCGCTGTACGACTTCGAGCCGTCCGCGGACGAGGTCCTCGACGCGTTGTTGCCGCAGTACGCGGGAAACCTCATCTACACGGCTCTGCTCGACGCAGCCGCGTCGGAATGGGCGGCGCGCCGGCGCGCCATGAAGAACGCCACGGACAACGCCGGGGAGTTGCAGGAGAGCATCACCCGTCAGGCCAACTCGGCCCGCCAGGCCGAGATCACCCAGGAGATCAGCGAGATCGTCGGCGGCGCAGACGCGCTGGCGGCCGCAGGGAGCGAGTAAGACACATGACTGCCACGGTTGCAGAAGACACAGCAGGGACGTCCGCTGGTGCCACGGGCCGGGTCGTCCGGGTGATCGGACCGGTCGTCGACGTCGAGTTCGGCAGCGGATACATGCCCGCCATCTACAACGCGCTCGAGACGGACGTCGAGCTGGGCGAAGAGGCCGGCGGTAAGCGCACGCTCACCTTCGAGGTAGAGCAGCACATCGGTGACGGCCTGGTGAAGGCCATTTCGATGCAGCCCACCGACGGCCTGGTTCGCGGCGCCCTGGTGCGTGACACCGGGGCCGGCATCACGGTGCCGGTCGGCGACGGCGTCAAGGGCCACGTGTTCAACGCGCTCGGCCGCCCGCTGGACGTCGAGGAGTCGCAGATCCAGGCGGATGACCGGTGGGAGATCCACCGCGACCCGCCGCCGTTCGCCGACCTCGAGGGCAGCACGCAGATGCTCGAGACCGGCATCAAGGTGCTCGACCTGCTGACGCCGTACATCCGCGGTGGCAAGATCGGCCTGTTCGGTGGTGCCGGTGTGGGCAAGACGGTGCTCATCCAGGAGATGATCACCCGTGTCGCCCGCAACTTCGGTGGTACCTCGGTGTTCGCCGGCGTCGGTGAGCGCACGCGTGAGGGCAACGACCTCTGGGTCGAGATGGGCGAGGCCGACGTCCTCAAGGACACCGCCCTGGTCTTCGGCCAGATGGACGAGCCGCCCGGTACCCGTATGCGGGTCGCGCTGTCCGCGCTCACGATGGCCGAGTATTTCCGCGACGTCCAGAACCAGGACGTGCTGCTGTTCATCGACAACATCTTCCGGTTCACCCAGGCCGGGTCGGAGGTCTCCACCCTGCTGGGCCGGATGCCGTCCGCCGTCGGTTACCAGCCGACGCTGGCCGACGAGATGGGTGAGCTGCAGGAGCGCATCACCTCGACCCGCGGGCACTCCATCACCTCGATGCAGGCGATCTACGTGCCGGCCGACGACATCACCGACCCCGCGCCGCACACCGCGTTCGCCCACCTCGACGCTCGTACGGTGCTCTCGCGGCCGATCTCGCAGCTGGGTATCTACCCGGCCGTCGATCCGCTGGACTCCTCCAGCCGGATCCTCGACGCCGCGTACATCGGCGAAGACCACTACCGCATCGCCACCCAGGTCAAGCAGATCCTGCAGAAGTACAAGGAGCTGCAGGACATCATCGCCATCCTCGGTGTCGACGAGCTGTCCGAAGAGGACAAGGTGACGGTGAACCGGGCGCGGCGACTGCAGCGGTTCCTCTCGCAGAACATGTTCGTGGCGGAGTCGTTCACCGGCCAGCCGGGTGTGTTCGTGCCGCTGTCGGAGACGCTGGAGTCGTTCGACGCCATCACCAAGGGCGAGTACGACCACCTGCCCGAGCAGGCGTTCAGCTTCGTCGGGAACATCGAGGACGCCGAGAAGCGGGCGCGGGAGCTCGCCTCTTGAGGTTTCGCTGACCACCACGGGGCCGTCGGGCGCGGTACGCCGGCCCGATAGTGTCCGCGTAACGCGGTGAAGGGAAGGAAGTAGTGGCCGACGAGCTGAACGTCGAGGTGGTGGCCGCCGACCGGCAGGTCTGGTCCGGCCCCGCCTCGATCGTCATCGCCAGGACACCGGACGGCGAGATCGGCATCATGCCTGGTCACGAATCGATCCTGGGCCTGCTCGTGGCGGGGCAGGTGACGGTGCGGACGACTGACGGATCCGCCGTCGTCGTCGCCGTGGCTGGCGGGTTCTTGTCGGTGTCGGAGGACCATGTGGCGATTCTGGCCGAGATGGCCGAACTCGCCGACGAGATCGACGTCGCCGCTGTGCAGGCGGAGCTCGCCGAGCTGGGCGACGACGGCTATGAATCCGCGCGGCGCTGGGCACAAGCCCGCCTCGACGTCGCGGCCAGCCGATAGATCTGAGAAGATCGGGCCACGGACGGGGGAGGTGATCGGTGGCCCTGGTGTCGTGGACCCTGGTCGTCCTGGTCGCGCTCGCGCTGGTCGCCGTACTGGTCCTGCTCGTTCTGTACGCGCGGCGCAGCTTCCTGCAGCGCGACGGTGGCTTCGACATGTGCGTGCGCGGCGGTAGCCACGAGGGTTGGGCCGGTGGTTGGGCCTTCGGCATCGGTCGCTTTCGTGGCGAGTCGCTGGAATGGTTCCGGACGTTCAGCTTCACCACCTGGCCCAAGCGGTCCTTCCCGCGCAATGCGATGTCGGTAGAGAACCGTCGCGAGCCGGACGCCGACGAGCGCGCGGAGCTTCCGGCCGGGCATGTCGTGCTGATCTGTGCGGTCGATGAGACCGAGGTGGAGGTCTCCATGACCGAGGCGGCGGCGACCGCGTTTCTGGCTTGGCTGGAAGCCGCTCCGCCGGGGGGCCAGTTCGTCGATTGACGGGGTGTCGGCGTACCGTTTCGCAGAACACGTCAGGTGGGCATGACGGGGTGAGGCGGGCAGCCCGGACAGCGAAAGGGCGGCGGAGTGGAAAGATTCCGGGTCGTTGGCGGCAGTTCCCTGCGCGGGTCGATCCGAGTCAGCGGCGCCAAGAACAGTGCGCTGAAGTTGATGGCTGCGGCGTTGCTCGCCGAGGGCCGCACGACGTTGTACGACGTGCCGTCCATCACCGACGTCGAGTACATGACCGAACTGCTTCGCCGGCTCGGTGCCGAGGTCGAGCGCGACGGCACGACCGTCACGATCGACGTCCCGGCGAAGATCGGTCACGCGGCGCCTTATGAGCTGGTGCGGCGGCTGCGGGCCTCGATCTGCGTGCTGGGCCCGTTGCTGACCCGCTGCGGCGCGGCCGATGTCGCCCTGCCCGGCGGCGACGCCATCGGCTCGCGCGGACTCGACATGCACATGAGTGGCCTGGTCAAGCTCGGTGCCGAGGTCGGCGTGGAGCACGGATTCGTCGTGGCGCGAGCACCGGACGGACTGACCGGCGCCAACATCTGGCTGGACTTCCCGAGCGTGGGGGCGACGGAGAACATCCTGATGGCTGCTGTGCTGGCGAAGGGCACGACGGTCATCGACAACGCCGCCCGCGAGCCGGAGATCGTGGACATCTGCCACATGCTCATCGACATGGGCGCACGTATCGAGGGCATGGGCACGTCCACGCTGCATGTCGAGGGCGTCGAGCAGATGCGACCGACCGAGCACGTCACGGTGCCGGACCGCATCGTCACCGGCACCTGGAGCATCGCCGCGGCCATGACCCGCGGTGATGTCACCATCACCAACGGCAAAGCCGAGCACCTCGAGATCGTCCTCGACACGCTGACCGCAGCTGGGGCCGAGGTTCACACCGAGCCGGACGGCCTGCGGGTGGCGATGTCCGAGCGGCCCACATCGGTGGACGTCGTCACGCTGCCGTACCCGGGCTTCCCCACCGATCTGCAGCCGATGATCATCGCGCTGAACGCCATCGCCGACGGCACGGCGATGATCACCGAGAACGTCTACGAAGCGCGCTTCATGTTCGTCAACGAACTGGCGCGCCTGGGCGCGGAGATCCGGGTCGACGGGCACCACGCCATCGTGCGCGGGCGCCCTACGCTGTCCGGCGCTCCGGTGGTGACCACGGACATCCGGGCCGGTGCGGGCCTGGTCCTGGCCGGTCTGGTCGCCGAGGGCGAGACGCTGGTCTCGGCGGTACACCACATCGACCGCGGGTATCCGGATCTGGTCGGTCAACTGCGGCGCCTCGGCGCCGCCGTCGTTCGTGAACCGGACCCGGACCGATTCGATGACTGACGTCGACAGCGCTGCGGCGTCGGACGGGGCGGCCGAAGCGGACGGCACCCCGCCGGCGCGCTCGCTGTCGGACCGCCGTGCGACCCTGGCGCGCCTGGTGACACCTGGACGGGTGGGCCTGGCCGTGTACGGGGTCGTCCTGCTCGTCTACTGCGCCACCCAGGGCATTCCGATGGATCGCATCGGCCAGACCGGTTGGATCCTCATCGGTATCGTGGCGGGCAAGTTGGGCCAGTCGTGGCGTGCGCACGTGCGTACGTTCGTCGACTGGCTGCCGCTGCTGGCTGCGCTCGTGCTCTACGACCACACCCGCGGGGTCGCCGACGGGCTCGGCATGCCGGTGCGGGTGGGTGAGCTCGTCGACATCGAGCACGGATTCTTCGGCGGCACGCTGCCGACGGTTTGGTTGCAGACGCACCTGCTCGAGGAGTCCGTGCGTTGGTGGGACGTCGGCGTCGCCATCGTGTACTTCACCCACTTCGTGGTGCCGTGGCTGTTGGCCGCGGCGTTCTATCTCTACTCCCGGCCGCGCTGGGTCACCTACATCCGCCGGGTGCTGCTGTTGTCCTACGCCGGCTTGCTGACGTACGTGCTGCTGCCGGCGGCGCCGCCCTGGTACGCGGCCCGCGACGGTCTCATCACCGAGCCGGTGTACCGACTGGTGGGCCGGGGCTGGGAAGAGCTCGGGCTGCGCAGCGCCGACGAGTGGCTGGCCGGTGCGCAGGCGCAGGCGAACCTCGTGGCGGCGATGCCGTCGTTGCATGCGGCGTTCGCGCTGCTGGTCACGGTGACGTTGTGGCCGCTGGCCCGGCACTGGGCGCTGCGCGTCGTACTGGTTCTCTTCCCCCTGGCCATGGCGTTCTCGCTGGTCTACGGCGGCGAGCATTACGTGATCGATGTCGTGCTGGGCTGGGCTTACGTCGCGGTCGTGCACGCCGCGGCGTGCTGGTGGGAACGCCGTCCGGCCCGGCAGCTGGAGTCGGCAGCCCAGCCTGCCGTCTAGGAACACTTCGAGGAGGCAGTGAGTATGGCGCGTACAGTCGCGGTGATCGGCGCGGGGTTGATGGGCTCCGGAATCGCCCAGGTGGCGGCGACGGCCGGGTGGGACGTGGTGCTGCGCGACGTCGACGACGACGCCGTACGGCGCGGCATGAAGTCCATCGAGTCCAGCACGGCGAAGTTCGTCCAGAAGGAGCGCTTGACCGACGCCGAGCGCGACGCCGCACTGGCTCGAATCACCACGACGACCGACCTGGGCGCCGCCGGCAGCGCCGACATCGTCGTCGAAGCGGTGTTCGAGCAACTCGAGGTCAAGCGGAGCCTGTTCGCCGAGCTGGACGCCGTGTGCCGCGACGAGGCCGTGTTGGCCACGAACACCAGCGCGATCCCGATCACCAAGATCGCCACGGCCACGAGCCGGCCCGAGTCGGTCGTCGGAACACACTTCTTCTCACCGGTGCCGATGATGTCCTTGTGCGAGCTCGTCCGCGGCCTGCGGACCTCGGACGACACCCTGGCCACCGCCCGCTCGTTCGCCGAGTCGGTCGGCAAGACGTGCGTCGTGGTCAACCGCGACGTCGCCGGTTTCGTCACCACGCGCCTGATCACGGCGCTGGTGATGGAGGCCGTACGTCTCTACGAGTCCGGCGTCGCCTCGGCCGAAGACATCGACACCGCGTGCCGGCTCGGCTTCGGGCATGCGATGGGCCCGCTGGCCACCACTGACTTGACCGGCGTCGACGTCTTGCACCATGCGACGTCGAACATCTACGACGACACCGCCGACAGCAAGTTCTTCCCACCAGAGCTACTCAGCCGGATGGTCGAAGCCGGTGCCCTCGGCCGGAAGACCGGGCAGGGCTTCTACGAGTACTGAGCGCGATCAGCCGTCGTCAGACGATGTCGCCGGCGCGGCGCCGCCCGCCGTTCAGGCGCCGCGTCGAGGGGCCGGGCGTGAGCGCGGTGCCCGAGGCATGCTCGGGGTTGTCGTTCACCCGGGTGGAGTTCTGGTTGTTCAGCCGGCGCGGCAGCAGCAGCCGGGTGGTGACGAGCTTGGCCCGGTCGCGTCTCCGTAGCCGCTCACGCCGGGCGAGGTCGGCGGCGCCGATGAGCCCGGCCTCGTTGCCCAGGGCCGCGCGTACCACGCCTGCTTCCGGGCGGAAGCCGCGGCCGGTGAGGGAGCGGCGAAGCGACGCGGTCGCCGGGGCGAGCATGAGTTCACCGACGTCGGAGACGCCGCCGCCGATCACGAACAGGCCGGGATCCAGCGCTGCGGCCAGGTTCGCCAGTCCGGTACCCAGCCAATGCCCCACCTCCTCGAGCAACTCGACGGCGGCGGGATCACCTTCGCGGGCGAGGTCGCTGATCATCGGCCCGGTGATGCGCCGGTAGTCGCCGCCGCAGGCTTCGGCGATGCGATGCCCGACCGGCGAGCCGTTGACCACGAGCTCACGCGCTTCGCGGACCAGCGCGTTGCCGCTGGCGTACTGCTCCCAGCAGCCGCGGTTGCCGCATTCGCAGCGATGCCCGCCCGGTACGACCACCATGTGCCCGAACTCACCGGCCACGCCGAACCGCCCCCGGTGCAGCACGCCGTCGAGGACCAGCGCACCACCGATACCGGTGCCGAGCGTGACGCAGACGACATGCGACTCGCCTTGGGCTGCGCCGAAGCGGCACTCCGCCCAGGCGGCGGCGTTGGCGTCGTTGTCGACGACCACCGGCAGCCCGACGCGCTTGCGGACCGCATCGCGTAGCGGTTCGTTGCGCCAGGCCAGATGAGGTGCGAACAACACCGACGACTGAGTGCCGTCGACGAACCCGGCGGCGCCGATGCCGACGGCCAGCACATGGTGCCGGCCGGCGAGTTCGGCCACGATATCGGCGATGGTGTCTTCGACCACCTGCGCACTCTTGCTCTTGCTCGGAGTTTCGCGGCGGGCCCGGTCGATGACTTGGCCATCGACGTCGACCACCCCGGCGGCAACCTTGGTGCCACCGATGTCGATGCCGATGGTCGGCCGCAACGCCAGCCGCGCGACTCTCGCGCGAGTTGGAGACATGACATCCAGTATGGCGGGATAACCGATGAGCTATGTCAAGGGCGGCGGTGTCAGGATCCCGCGCGCGTACGCGGTGGTCACCGCTGCGGTGCGGTCGTCCACGCCCAGCTTGGCGAATACGCGCAGCAGATGGGTCTTCACCGTCGCCTCGCCGATGTGCAACGCCGCGGCGATCTCCGCATTGGACCGGCCGGTGGCGACGGCGGCGAGGACTTCACGCTCACGCGGTGTGAGTTGCGGGGAGGCCGGGGCGCGCAGCTTGCGGACCAACCGAGCGGCCACCGGCGGGGCCAACACCGTCTCGCCTCGATGAGCGGCGCGGATCGCCTCGGCGAGCTCGGCACGCGGGGTGTCCTTCAGCAGGTAGCCCGCTGCGCCGGCCTCCACCGCCCGGACGATGTCGGTGTCGGTGTCGTACGTGGTCAGGACGAGGATCTTGGCGTTGGGATCAGCCTCGAGAATCAGCTTCGTGGCTTCGGCGCCGTCGACGCGCGGCATGCGCAGGTCCATGAGCACGACGTCCGGGCGCAGCCGGCCGGCCACGGTCACCGCCTCGTCGCCGTCGCCGGCCTCGCCGACGACTTCGATGTCGTCTTCGGCGGCGAGCATGCCCGCCAACCCGGTGCGGACGACCGGATGGTCGTCCACCAGGAGCAGGCGCAGTGTTGTCACGGGCACCCAGACTACGGGTTCAGGTCTGCCGCCGCGCTCGGCGGCAGCGGCAACGTGGCGCGCACGGTGGTCCCGGCTCCTGGCGCGCTGACGACGTCGAGCACGCCGCCGGCCTGCAGCACTCGCGCGCGCATGCCGTGCAGGCCGTACCCGAGCCCAGCGACGTCGTTCGGGTCGAATCCGCATCCGTCGTCGATGACGGCGACGGTGACAGAGCCGGGGGAGCCGGGCCCGCCGTTGCGAAAGCGCAAGGCGACCTGGACTCTCGAGGCCGCTGAGTGTCGACGGACGTTGGCCAGCGCCTCCTGCGTGGTCCGGAGCAAGACGACCTCGTCGTTGGCCGGAAGGGACCGCGCTTCGCCCTCGGCCTGGAACTCCGCCGTCATCTCCGTCTCACGGCCCACGCGCTCCACCGCCCGTCCGATCGCTTCGACCAGGGTGGCGTCGTGCAGGCTGACCGGCGCCAGGGCGTTCACCAATGCCCGCGCCTCGGCGAGATTGTCCCGCGCGGTCGACTCCACCAGCGCCAACCGTTCTCTCGCGGCTGGCGGGTCCCGGTCGAGGGCCACCTCGATGGCCTGCGCCAGCGTCAGGATGCTGGTGAACCCCTGCGCCAGCGTGTCGTGGATCTCGTGCGACAGCCGCTCTCGCTCGGCGAGCACGCCGCGCGAGTGTTCGATCTCGGCCAGTTCGGTGCGGGTGCGCCGCAGCTCGTCGATGAGTGCCGCACGCCGTTCGGCCTGGATGAACACGCTCGTGATGAACAGACCCATCAGCAACGACAGGCCGATCTGCATGCCGATCTGCGGCGCGACCGCACGCAAGGTGGTGGTGCTCCAGCCGTCCTGGGCGAAGACGACCAGTGCCAAACCGATCGACAAGACGAACGTCGACGCCACGGCCCACCGCGTCGACAGCAGGATCCATAGGTGCGGGATCAGCCCGAACAGCAAGAAATACGCGCTGTGGATCTCGACGCCGATCAGCAGATAGAGCCCGGCCCAGCTGACCACGACCTGGACCGCCGTACGCCAGTCGCGGTCGGTTTCGGTCTCCACCTGCGGGCGGCCGGCCAGCGCGTAGACGACCGCCATGACGGCGACGACGATCAGCCCGGTCAACCGGTCTTGGCTGGACAGGTCGCCGGAACTGCCGATCAACAGCGCCAGCAGTCCCAGCAGACCGAAATAGACGACGTGAAAGCCGATGGCCGTGCGCTGCCAGAAGTTGTCCAAGTCGACCAGGCTGCTTTCGGGTGTGATGGCACCGCCCGGGCCGGCCTGGGGTGGCTCCGCCGGCGCCTCCGCCGCCGTCAGCCGTCGTCCCGCCGCTTCCACCGGAACGTCCGCACGCAGACGACCAGGCCCACGATCAGCCATGCCGACAGAATCAGCACGATCAGACCGTGCTGCCATGATCCGGACACCTCCAGGCTCTCGAACTGTTCAGGCAGGAACACCGACCGCATGCCTTGCGCCAACCACTTCAACGGGAACACCGATGCGACGTTCTGCAACCAGCTTGGCAGGTCGGTGAAGACGAAGAACACACCGGAGATGAACTGCAGGATGATCAACGGTCCCACGACCACCGCCGAGGCACTCTTCGCCGATTTCGGCACGGACGAGAACGCGATGCCCAGGACGGTGCCTGAAGCTGTTCCGAGCACGTAACACCAGGCGAACGTCAGCCACTTGCCCGCCTCGGTGGGCAAGTCGGCGCCGAGGAGCAAGGCGGCCACGGCCAGCAGGACGGCGATCTGGGCGACGCCCACGACCAGGATCATCCCGATCTTGCCGAGGAAGTACGCCACCGGCGGCAACGGGGTGCCCCGCAGGCGCTTGAGCGTGCCGTCCTCGCGTTCGATCGCCAGCGTCAGCGCCATCGTCTGGAAGCTGACCAGCGCGATGCCGGAAGCAACCATGCCGGGGAGGAAGTACTGGGCGAAATCGACTTGATTCCCGTCCGGGCCGACCTGCTCGCTGAAGGCCATCGCGAAGATGCCCAGCAGGGCGATCGGAAACAGGAACGAGAAGATGACGGCGTCGCGCTCGCGGAAGAACGTCATCAGTTCCAACCGGGTCCGGGCCAGAACGATACGGGCAAGGCCGGGCCGAGAAGGCGTAGCGCGTCGGTCCGGGGCCGTGCGGGTGAGGGTGCTCATGACGCCATGTGCTCCTGTTCGTCGGTGATGCGGCTCGGGCGGGTGTGCTGGCCGGGCTGGGCCGTCGCCGGCGTCGAACCCGTTGAATCCCCGATGAGCCGCAGGTAGACGTCCTCCAGCGTCGGGCGGCTGATGGTGAGCGAGGGCACCTCGCCACCGAAGCGAGCCGAGAGCTCGGTCACCAGCGCCGTCGGTTCGCTGGTCTGCGCGGCTCGTACCGCACCGTGTTCGGTCCAGGTCAGGACCGCATGTTCCTGGTCTCGCCCGCCCAGGCGCGCCGGCGTGTCCAGCGCGACGATCCGGCCGGCGGTGATGACGCCGACGCGGTCGGCCAGATGTTCGGCCTCGTCCAGATAGTGGGTGGTCAGGATGATGGTGGTGCCGCCGTCGGCCAGCGAGGCGATGAGGCCCCAGAACTCACGGCGAGCCTCCGGGTCGAATCCGGTGGTGGGTTCGTCGAGGAACAGCAGGTCGGGATCGCCCAGGATGCCCAGCGCGACGTCGAGCCGACGGCGTTGCCCCCCGGACAGGTGCCGGGCCCGCGTCTTTCGCTTGTCGCCCAGCCCGACGGCCGTGACGACCTCGGCGGGGTCGCGGGCGTCGGGGTAGTAGCCCGCGAAATGGTGCACCAGCTCCTCGACGGTGATCTCGTCGTGGCCCGTGGAGCTCTGCAGCACGATGCCGATGCGCTCGCGCCAGCCCGCGCCGGGCCGTTGCGGGTCGTGGCCGAGGACGCTGACCTCGCCGGCATCCCGATCGCGGTACCCCTCGAGGATCTCGACAGTGGTCGTCTTACCGGCACCGTTCGGCCCGAGCAGCGCGAAGACCTCGCCGGCGCGGATGTCGAGGTCGAGGCCGTCGACCGCGGCGACATCGGCGTACGTCTTGCGCAGGCCACGGATCCGGACCGCGTGCTCCGCTGTGGTGGCAGTTGTCGTCATGGTCACCACCCTGACCGCCGGGCACCATGCTGCGACAGCATCGAGCGGTGGGATCTGTTGTCCACCGAGTGGTGGACCCCAGGTCGTGGTCGCTGGTGGGCGCGGGTGCGGCTGATCGGGATGGTGCGTCCGCTGGTGTCGTGTCTGGCCGGTCGTGAAGATCGTCGTGGGCGAGATCGCCGTTATATCGCGCACTTTCCGGCATGACGATCTTCACGACCCGAGCGGGTCGGCTGCGGGCCGCACGACGATCTTCACGACCCGAGCG
Source organism: Actinomycetes bacterium (assembly GCA_021793295.1). Lineage (GTDB taxonomy): Bacteria > Actinomycetota > Actinomycetes > Jiangellales > Jiangellaceae > Haloactinopolyspora. The sequence continues at coordinate 10,444 of JAJYTA010000013.1, read as the reverse complement.
GGTCGGCTGCGGGCCGCACGACGATCTTCACGACCCGAGCGGGAAGAGCCGTCCACGTGGCTTTCTCCGAACCGGATCTCCCCGGTGGCCGCCCCCGCTGTCCGGAACAGCACGGCAGCCTTACCCCGCCTCAGCGCGGCCTTATCTAGCGACGCAGACGGATAAGCCTCCACCTAAGGCATCCTGAGCAGCGAAGATGAGGCACTCGCCCGATGCGCGCACCCCCGCCTCAGCGCGATTCTCGAATGTATCGGCGCACGAGCCGCGCCGCATAGGTCGAGGAGTTGGACGTCATGAGCATCTACGGGGACTACGCGGCACAGATCATTCAAGGTCAGCGGGCGAAGGACCTTCAGGCCCAGGCGCGGCGTGATGCCGCCGCCCGCAACGGCAGGCAGAAGAGCGACCGCAACGACCAGCGCGCCCGCGGCGCCCGATCCGGTAAGGCCGGCCGCGCACGCGTGGCCTGATCTGGTCGACGGCCCGTGATGGACCTCGCGCTGGGAAAACGCCTACAGGATTGTCGGTGCCGGGTGGCACTATGAACGATGTGAGCATTCGTGTCACCGGTCCGGCAGCCCTCGTCGGGCGTAGCGAGCAGCTGGCGGACTTGCGCAGGGCGTTCGAATCCGCGCGGTCCGGGCTGCCGGGCACGGTGCTCATCGGGGGAGAGGCCGGTATCGGCAAGAGCCGGCTCGTGGAAGAGTTCACCGCCGAAGCAACCACCTCCGGAGCTCGGTCCGTCGTCGGGCAGTCGATGCCGCTCGACGGGGAAGGTCCGGCCTTCGCGCCCATCGTCGGCATCGTGCGGGGGCTACACCACGAGTTCGGCACCGATCAGCTGTTCCAGCTCGCCGGACCCGGTGGCGAGGCTCTGGGCAGCTTGCTCCCTGAACTCGGCGTCGCACCGGTCGACGCCGCTGAGGGCCGCGGTCGGCTCTATGAGGTCGTCACGTCGCTGCTCGAACGGGTCGCCGCCGAGCGACCACTGGTCGTCGTGGTCGAAGACCTCCAGTGGGCCGACAGCGCCACGCGTGACTTGTTGCGTTTCATGGTGCGCGGGCTCCGGGACGCTCGGCTACTGCTGCTGGCCACGTACCGCACCGACGAGTTGCGCCGTGGCCATCCGCTGCGTCCGTTGCTGGCCGAGCTGGACCGGCTGCGGCAGGTGCATCGCATCGAAGTCCCCAGGCTCGGCCTTGACGATGTCCTCATCCAGGTTCGCGGTCTGCTCGGGCGCGAACCCGAGCGCGAGCACGTCGAGCGCATCCACCGTCGAAGCGAAGGCAATCCGTTCTTTGTCGAAGAGTTGACTTATGTCGACGACGACTGTGGCTGTTCGGAACTGCCGGAATCCCTCCGCGACCTGCTGCTCGTGCGTGTCGAACCGCTGTCCGAGGACACCCAGCGGTTGCTGCGCCTGATGGCGGCCGCGGGCAACCGTGTCGACCATGCCGTCCTGGCTGCGGTGTCCAGTAAACAGACCTCGGAGCTGGAAGCGTCGCTCCGGGAAGCCGTCTCCGGCGGCGTCGTGGTCGTCGACGGTGACGGTTACGCCTTCCGGCATGCGCTCCTACGCGAGGCTCTGCATGAAGACATGCTGCCCGGTGAGCACGCGCGGATGCACGCGCGTTACGCCGAGGCGCTCGAAAATCAACCTGACCTGATGCTCAACACCCCGACCGCGGCCGAGATCGCTCATCACTGGCATTCCGCGCATGACGTCGAGCGGGCTTTCAGGTGGTCGTTGACTGCGGCTGACGAAGTCGTGCGTTCCTACGCGCATGCCACGGCCCAGCAGATGCTGGAGCGGGCCCTGGAGCTGTGGGACCGCGTCGCCGAGCCCGAGGCGATCAGCGGTGGCGACCGCATCGACCTGTTGTCGCGCGCGGCCAACGAAGCCCATGAGGCCGGCGACTTCGAACGTACGCTGTCGCTGTTGAAAGAAGCGCTGCGCCTGGTGGACGAGTCTGCCGAGCCCGCTCGCGCCGGGTGGTTGATCGCCCGTCGGGCCGATGCTCAAAGCCGGGCCTCGCGCCCGGGCGCCATCGAAGGTCTCACTCGTGCGCTCGAGTTGATCCCCGCCGACGGCGAGGCCGCGACGTGGCGGGCCGAAGCTCTCGACCGGTTGGCCATCTTGTTGATGCTCGACTGGCGATTCGACGAAGCCTTGAAGACCGTCGACGAAGCCGAGTCGATGGCACGGAAAGCCGGCCTCGACCATTACGTGGCGTCTGCAGGAATCACTCGCGGCACCATATGGGTGCACACCGGCGCCCCTGAGAGGGCCATCGCCGAGATCAAACGATGCCATGCCCCGGTGCGGGCCGAACCGAGCCTGCTGTTGCGGTACTACGTCAATCTGTCCGATGCCTACAATCTGGTCGGGCGTTACCGCGACGCTGTGGACGTGGCGACCGAAGGGTACGCGAAGGCCAAGAAACTCGGCCGCAAGCGCACCGTCGGCTCCATCATGACCGGTAACGCCGTTGAACCGATGCTGGCGCTCGGCGATTGGTCGCGCGCCGAAGGCCTCATCGCCCGCGGTCTCGAGCAAGGTGCGCCGCACAAGCACGAGCGCCACGTCCGTACGTTGAAGGCCTGGCTGGCGTTGTGGCGCGGCGATGTCGCCGCGGCTGCCACGATGCTCGACGAGCTGAAGAGCATGGGTACTCGGCGGGTCGTCCTCCCACAGGACCGCCACCTCGTGGCCAGGCTCGCCGTCGACGTCGCCATGGCGCAGGACGACCCGGACCAAGCCTGGAACGAGGTCGTCGCAGCGATCGGCCCCACCGGCGAAGAGGCTCGAGCTGCTGGATACGACCTGCCCCTGATGGCCACCGCCGCGCAGGCTTTGGGAGCCCGCCACCGCCGGGCGGCCGGGCCGGGTGGGGTCCCGGACGACAGGCTCGAAGCCGATGTGGCGCTGGTCCGGCGGCTGACGGCACAGATGTCGTTGGCGTGGCCGGGCACGGTGTGGCCAGACCTGGTCGATGCCGAGCTGGCGGACTACACCGGCGCCGATCCGGTTGCGGCTTGGTCGGCCATGCTCGACGTGCTCGGTGCCGCGGAAGGCCCGGTGCATCTCGTGCCGTACTCCGGCTATCGATTGGGCAAGGCCTTGCTCGATGCAGGCGATCGTGATCAGGCGGGCGAAGTTCTGCGTTGTGCTGCCGACAAGGCTGACGAGCAGGGTGCGCTGTTGTACACGCGGTGGATCGACGAGCTGGTCCGGCGGGCTCATCTGCCGATCCCGAGCAAGGTGACCACGGCCGAGACCGAGCTGCCCGGGCTCACCGCGCGCGAATACGAGGTCCTCAAGCTGGTCGCCGAGGGTCGCAGCAATCGTGAGATCGGCGACGCGCTGTTCATCAGCGCGAAAACCGCCAGCGTGCATGTGTCGAACATTCTGGCCAAGCTCGGTGTCGCCGGACGGGGAGAGGCAGCTGCCGTCGCCTATCGGACCGGCTTGCTCGACCGCGCCGCGTCATGACCCGGGATCCGCGGCCGCCTGAGGGCTACGTCTCCAACGGGGTTATGCGGCACAAGCCGCCATCGCCTTCGGGAAGATCGGCGGCGTAGGCCTCCGAGTCGTGGCGCGGTTCGTAGCCGAGTTCGGCGCGGGCATTGGCGATGTCGAATGCCGTGCGCGTGTTGGCTGAAACGCCGAAGTACGTGCCGGTTCGAACGTCGGCCTCCAGGCAGCGGCGGACAAGTTGCTGTAGGTCCTCGGGGGCGAGCCAGCCGGGCGCGGAACCGGAGTCCACGGGCCGCGGCAAACACGCGCCGAGGCGTAGGCAGATGACCGACATGTCGGTGGTGAGGGCGGTCATGCGCCCGTACGCCTCGCTGAAGGCTTTCGTGGCGCCGTAGCGGCAGCATGGCCGGACCGGCCAGTCCGGCTCGACGACCACGCCAGGACGGACGTACCCGCCCATCGCGTGCACGGAGCTCGCGAGCACCACTCGTCGGACGCCGGCTCGGTTCGCGGCGTCGACGATGTTGACCAGCGCCTCGACGTTGGGCGCACGCAGGTCGTCCCACGACGCGTACGGCGCAGGATTGGCCGCGAGGTGCACGACGACGTCGACGCCGTCGACGACCTCCTCGGCAAACGGCCGGTTCGCCAGGTCGCCGACGGCCGTTTCGTGGCCGGCGTCGGCGGGTAGGTCACCGCGGTCGACCGCGCGGATGTGCACGCCGTCGAGCCCCGCGCGGAGCATCTCGGCGACTCGCCCGCTCGCGCCGGTCACGAGCACCTTGCGTTGCGCCACTGTCGCAGTATCTCAAGGGGCTGATGCAGCGGAGCCGCGCAGGTCGCTCCGGTGGGGCTTGGCCGAGCACCACGAGGGGAACTGTCGCGCCGAGAGGGATGCACGGGTGGTGGACCAGGGAAACACCTAGTGAACATGATCATTTCACTCACCCGCGTTGAACTTGTCGTGCATGATGTGGGAGAGTTACGCACATGTTGCATAAGCGGTGGGTTGGATCGGATGGGTCATGAAGATTCAGGATGTAGAGACCTTCGTCCTGAAGATCGCCGGCGACGAGGCCTACCTCGGCCCGCTGCGCGACGGCAGTGAGATCGGCCCGGAGTACACGGTGCGTGCGCCGTGGCGCAGCCTGTACTCCTCGCGGTTCGAGACCATGCTGGTGAAGATCACTGCCGATGACGGCACCGCGGGGTGGGGCGAAGCCCTGGCGCCGGTAGCTCCTGAGGTTCCGGCCGCGATCGTCAACCGGCTGCTCACGCCAGTCCTCACAGGCATGGACGCCACTCGGCCGCGCCCCGCGTGGGCGCAGCTGCGTGATCTCATGCGGGAACGCGGCCACCTCGGCGGGCACCAGGCCGACGCACTCGCCGCCGTCGACATCGCGCTGTGGGACCTGGCCGGCAAACTGACCGGCCGCCGCGTCGCCGACCTCGCCGGCGGCGCCTTCCGCGAGCGCCTGCCCGTCTACGTCTCCGGGCTGCCACGCAGCACCGATGCCGAACGGGCGGCGCTGGCCGCCGATTGGGTGCAGCGGGGCGCGCGCTCGATCAAGCTCCATCTCGGTCACGGCATCGATGCCGACCTCGCCACCTTCGATGCCGTGGCTGCCGCCGCGCCGTCGCTGCGTATCGCCGTCGACGCGCACTGGGTGTACACCGTGCCCGAGGCGGTTCAGCTCGCCGACGAGCTCGCTGATCGAGGTGCCTGGTTTCTGGAAGCGCCCCTCGCGCCGGAAGACGTCGTCGGCCATGCTGAGCTGGTCGCGCGGGCCCGCATCCCCATCGCCGTCGGCGAGGCGATGCGCCACCGCTACGAATTCAGCCAGTGGATCGGCTCGCGAGCCCTACGCATAGCCCAACCGGATGTGGCGCGCACCGGTATCACCGAAGCGCTGATCGTCGCTGAGCTCGCCGGCGCTGCGCACGTGCCCGTAGCGCCGCATCATTCGACCGGGATGGCCGTGGCCTGGGCCGCAGGCGTGCACTTGAGCGCGGCCATCGAACACTTCGAAGCCTTTGAATACCAACCCACATCCGCCGACGTCGGCGCCCGCATCCTGCGGCAACCACTCGAGCTGACACCGGCCGAGTTCACTCTGCCTGACGGCCCGGGCCTGGGGATTGACGTCGACGAAGAAGCAGTCCGCCGATACGCCGAGGAGTATGCGCTGACATGACCGACACCGTCCGCGGCCTGGTGCCGATCTTGGCCACCCCGTTCCAACCTGACGGCACGCTCGATCGTGCCGGGCTACGCCGGGTCGTGGAGTTCCAGCTCGACAGCGGCGTCGACGGGGTCGCCACGTTCGGTATGGCCAGCGAAGGATTCGCGCTGACGTCGGCGGAACGGCGGGTGATCCTCCGCGACATCGCCGAGGTGGTCGCCGGCGCCGTGCCGGTGGTCGCGGGCGTCAACGGCACGTCCAACGCCACTGCGCTCGAACAGGCACGAGAGGCCGCCGAAGGTGGCGCTGGGACGATCATGGTGCTGCCGCCGTTCATGGTGAAGCCCGCGCCGGATCAGATCGTCGAGTTCTACGGCCTACTCGGCGAGTTCGCCGCATCCAGCGGGATCGAGGTGATGATCCAGGACGCGCTGGGCGTGACCGGCGTGGCCATGTCGCCATCGCTGTTGGTGGAGCTCAGCAAGCTCGACGGCGTCACCTCGGTCAAAGTGGAGTCGCCGCCGACGGTGCCCAAGGTCGGCGCGGTTGTCGACGCCATCGGCGACGAGAGCGAATTCACGGTGCTCGGCGGGCAGAACGCTCAGTTCGTCCTGGACGAGTACGCCCGCGGATCCGTCGGCACCATGCCGGCGTGCGAGTTCCCCGATCTCCTCGCGCCCATCCTCACCGATTGGACGGCCGGACGGCGCTCGGACGCACGAGCAGCGTTCGCCCGCATCCTGCCGATGATCGTGCACGGCCTACAGCCGGGCCTGGCGTGGGCGGTGCACAAGGAGATCCTCGTCCGACGCGGCATCATCGAGCATGCGACCGTTCGGGCGCCGGCGCGCCCGCTCGACGCAGCAGGCCGGGCGTTGCTCGACGACGTACTCGCTCCGCTTCAGCTGTCGCGCCCCGGGTCGAACGCCGGGGCAGGAGGTGGGGTGACCGCGTCGTGAAGGTCGTGGTCGTCGGGGCCTCGTCGCCGATCGGGACGGCGATCGCCGAACGCTTCGCTGCTGCGGACGGGTCCGTCGTCGGGATCTCGCTGGAACAGGCTGGCGTCGAGGCTCTGACGGCCGACCTCACGGCGGATTGTTCGGTGCCGCAAGAAGCCACCGCGGCCATCGAGGAGGCTGTGGGCGTGCTCGGCGGGCTCGACGTGCTCGTACCGGCGGCGGGCGTCATGCCGGTGGCTACGCTGCAGCACACCTCCGACGAGCAGTGGCGACGGGCGCTGGCGGGCTGCCTCGACACGTTCGCGTTCACCGCGCGGGCGGCGCTGAGCCATCTGTGCGCTGGTGCCGGCGGTGCGATCGTGGCCGTGTCATCGGTGAACGGGTTTCTGGCCGCGCCGTGGATGGCCGCTTATGCGGCGGCCAAGGGCGGCGTGGACGCCTTGGTCCGCCAACTGGCTCTGGACTATGCCCGGCGCGGCGTGCGGGTCAACGCCGTCGCGCCGGGCCTGGTCGGCGGCGCCCAACTCCCGGACGCCGCGGGCGGCTATCCGCGCGGGCAGACCATCACCCCTGCCGAAGTGGCCGAAGCGGTCGCGTTCCTGGCCAGTCCGGCGTCGTCGGGCATCACCGGGGTGGTGCTACCCGTGGACGCCGGACTGTCGATCACCTCGCCGGCCACGTTCGCTCGCGCGGATCTGAGGGCACGGCTCGACGACCAGGGGTGAGGAGCTGGCGGGCGTCCCCCAGTCGACAAGGGGTCAGCCGCGACGGGCGCGGACGGCGGCGGCGAGCTCACCGAGCAACGTCTCGGTGGTGTCCCAGCTCATGCACGCGTCGGTGACGCTCTGGCCGTAGGTCAGCGGGCGGTCGTCGATGTCCTGACGCCCGGCGACGAGGAAGCTTTCGAGCATGACGCCGGCGATGCCGTCCTGCCCTGCGGCGATCTGGGCAGCGATCTCGCGGGCGACCACGGCTTGCCGCTCATGGTCCTTACCGCTGTTGCCGTGGCTGGCGTCGATCACCAGCCGCTCCGGCAGATCGGCCTTGTTCAGCAGCGCGAGCGCGTCCCGGACGTGGCCGTCGTCGTAGTTGGGGCCGGCCTGACCGCCGCGCAGGATCACGTGACAGTCCGGGTTGCCCGCCGTGGTGACCGCGGCCGCGCGGCCGTCCTGGTCGACGCCGAAGAAGACGTGTCCGCTCCCGGCGGTCGTACACCCGTCGACGGCGGCCTTGACGTCGCCGCTGGTGGCGTTCTTGAACCCGACCGGCATCGACAAGCCCGACGCGAGTTGACGATGCACCTGGCTCTCCGGCGTCCGGGCCCCGATGGCGCCCCATGAAACGGTGTCGGCGATGTACTGCGGGCTGATCGGCTCGAGGAACTCGCACCCGACCGGCAGTCCGGTGTCGAGCACGTGGAACAGCAGGCGGCGCGCGATGCCCAGACCGCGCTGTACGTCGAACGTCCCGTCGAGCCCGGGGTCGTTGATCAGGCCTTTCCAGCCGACCGTCGTCCGGGGCTTCTCGAAGTAGACGCGCATGACCACGCGGAGATCGGCACTGAGCTCGGCTGCGACCGGCGCGAGGCGTCGGGCGTAATCGAGAGCAGCGTCCGGGTCGTGCACCGAGCAGGGGCCGACGACGACCAGGAGGCGGTCGTCGTCCCCGGCCACGATCGCGCGGACTTCGCGACGTGTGTCCTGGACGAGCGCTGCGTGCTCGGCGTCCATCGGCAGCTCAGCCAGCATCTGCGCAGGTGGCGTGAGCGGCTGGAACTGCGTGACGCGGAGGTCACCGGTAGGGGACGGGGACTGGGACATGTCTGCAACCGTTCTTCCGTGGGGAGCGGACCGCCGGTCCTGTACCCGAGCCGGCCCGCCTCATGACGAAGGGCAGAGACTCGTGATGAGTCTCTGCCCTGCTGGCTCCGGGTGGTTCGATCGGTCAGCGCATGATGCGCCAAGCTCCACCCGGAGCCTGCGCAAAATACCGATACCGGCGAACCGCATCCATGCAGCCGACTATATCGGATCGGCCGCGATGGACCGCACGCTGGCGTGATAGCCCAGACTCGACGAGACCTGGTCGGCGTGTTCGATGACCGTCATCGACAGCTCGTCCTGGCGGTCCGGAAGGTTCATCGCCGACAGCGGCCCGGACACCGACAGTGCGGCCACGATCCGCCCGGAGCGGTCGCGAATCGGTGCGGCCAGGCAGGTCCGTCCGAAAGCCAGCTCCTCCAGCTCGGTCGCGTAGCCGCGCTGGCGAACTTCGTCCAGCGCTGCGCGCAAGCCGTCGAGTGCGGTGATGGTGTGCGGGGTGTAGCGGGGGTATTCGGTGCCGATGAGTTCGATGATCTCGTCTTCGGGCAGTTCACTGATCAGTGCCTTGCCCAGTGCGGTGGCGTGCAGCGGGCCGCCCCGGCCGATCAGTGTGGATGGGCGGGCAGCGTTGACCCCCTCGAAGTGACACAAGTAGAACAGGCTCGCCTCGTGCCGTTCGGCCACGTTGACACCGAGCCCGAGCGACGCGGCGAGGTTCTGGGCGAGTTGGCGCGACTGCTGGTGGATGGCCGACCGGTTCAGGCCGATGCCGGCGAGCGTCACGACTCGCGGGCCGATGCCGTACAGGCCGCTGCGGTCGTCGTGGACGAGGAAACCGAGATTGACCAGTGCGCCGACGAGCCTCGACACGGTGGACTGGCCCAGGCCGGTCTCCGCGACGAGCTCTGAGATGCGGCGTTCGGGATGCTCTTCGGTGAATGCCGAGAGCAGTGACAACGCGCGCTCGACACTCTGGGTGCCGCCGGCCGACTCACGAGCTTGGGCTCGGGCCACTGCTTACCTCCGTCGCCTATAGGTTTCCGGAACCGTTATCCACATAGTAGATGATGGCAGCACCACGAGGCGTTCTGCTGCACTACCAGGCTTGCATGGGTGGTGACGTTGGGAAATACCTGCTGAACATGATCATTTCATGGTCCGCGGTGGGGCACTGCTGCTTGACACGTCGCAACATGTGCGTAACCTACTCACATATTGCATGTGACCTCCAACTAGTGCATGGGGTTTCAGGTGACACGAGCGGATCGCGTCGCGGGCGAATCGAGTGTGTATTCACCCCCGCCGGAGCGTCGCCGAATCGGTGACGGCGCGTTCGCTGTGGTTCTCACGCTGCCCGGGTTCGCGCTGTTGGTGGCCGTCGTCCTCTACCCGCTGATCTCTGCGCTGGTCACCGCGTTCTTCGAGCAGAGCCTGGTGATCCCGGGACGCGAGTTCGTCGGGTTCGACAACATCCGCGATGTGCTGGCCGGTGACTTCTGGCAGATCCTGCGCCAGACGATGGTGTTCACCGTCGGCTCGACGGCACTGCCGTTCGTCGTCGGCTTCGGCCTGGCGCTCGCCTTGAACACCGGTATCAGGGGACGGCGAGTGTTCCGCGGAGTCCTGCTCGTCCCGTGGCTCGTCCCCGGCGTCGTCGTGTCGTTCCTGTGGATGTGGATCTTCAACGCCAATTACGGCGTCGCCAACGGCGTGCTGGAGACCATCGGCGTCATCGACGAACCGCAGGCCTGGCTGGCCAGTCCCGGCACCGCCATGGCCGCGGTCATCATCGCCAAGACGTGGGCGAGCTTCCCCTGGATGATGGTGATGCTGCTGGCCGGACTGCAGACGGTGCCCAGCGATCTGCACGAGGCCGCCGAAGTGGACGGCGCGGGCACCATACGCCGTTTCACCTCCATCACCGTGCCGCACCTCAAGGGGATCATCGGCCTGGTGCTGCTGCTGGAGTTCATCTGGAACTTCCAGCACTTCGACATCATC
>JAJYTA010000151.1 GCA_021793295.1 Actinomycetes bacterium | reverse complement strand
TGGGAGCAGGCACATGACCGGTGGAATGCCGATGTCGACGCCGCCCGAGCCGCTCTCCGGCAGGATACCCGACGCGTCGGACACGCCAACCGGCGTCGCCGCGACAACGACAAGTTCCAAGTGCACTTCTTCGGCCAGAAGGTCGACGCCGCGGTGGCGCGGCGGGTCCGTGACGCGGAGAACCGGTTGCGACGCCTCGAGCAACAGCGTGTTCCGAAGCCGCCGCGCGTGCTCAGCCTGGACCGGCCGGCCGAGGACAGGGTGCCGTCCGGGGTGCTGGTAGCTGCGCGCGACGTTCACGTACCGGACCGCATCGCTGTACCGGCACTCGACATCACTTCGGACACGAGGCTGTTGATCACCGGGCCCAACGGTTCGGGGAAGTCTTCGTTGCTCGCGGCCCTGGCGGGCCGGCTCGAACCGGTTTCCGGCCGGGTGATGCGGGCCCGCGGCGTGCGCATCGGGTGGCTACCGCAGACCGGGCACTTTCCCGACCCGGCGCAGACGGCCCTGCAGATCTTCGCCTCCGGACGGCCGGGGCCGGCGCACGAACACCAGCGCGAGCTGGTCGACCTCGGCCTGCTGTCCGGGTCGGACGTGCACACCCCTGTCGGCCGGCTTTCACTCGGGCAGCGGCGCAGGCTCGCGCTCGCCTTGCTGCTGGCCTCCCGGCCGCACCTGTTGCTGCTCGACGAACCCACCAACCATCTGTCGGTCGGCCTGGTCGAAGAGCTGGAGTCGGCCGTGCTGGACTCTGGGCTGCCGGTCGTGGTGGCTTCCCATGACCGCTGGCTGCGGCGCCGATGGACCGGAACGTCGGCCTGCGTGGCAGACGGCCAACTGCTCACGTGACGTCCAAGGCGAGGACAACGAGTTCGCATCGAAGCACCTACCTGAACCCGTTGGCGCTTGACGCTGTTCCGGGGCGCTTATAGTTTCGGCCCGGACCGGTATTAGCGTTCGCCCATCGAGGAGGAATCACATGCGTGGACAGTTGACGTTCGTCGCCGTCGCGGCGCTGACCCTGGCCGCGTGTGGCGGTTCCGACGGGGAATCCACCGACGGTGGCGGTTCCGTCACGGTGTGGATGTATCCCGTCATTCCTGACCAGGACGCCAGCATCGAGTTCTGGGACCAGGTGGAGACAGACTTCGAGACCGGCCACGATGACATCGACCTGACGATCGAGCTGCTGCCGTGGGAGGGCAGGGACGAGAAGATCGCCACGGCGATCGCCTCGGGTGAGGGCCCGGACCTCGTCCTGCTGACACCGGACCAAACGCTTCAGTACCAATCGACCGGCGGGCTCAAGCCGATGGGCGCAGCTGTCGAGGAGAACCGCGACGCGTTCTTGCCCAACGCCTTGGACTCGGTGACGTTCGACGACGAGCTCTACGGGGTGCCGATCTATCACACCAGCACCACGACGGTGTACAACACCGAGGTCCTGGAGGCGGCCGGCATCAGCGAGGTTCCCACCACGTGGGACGACGTTCTGGCTGCCGCGCCGAAGCTGGCCGCGAACGGCGTCGCAGCGATGGACTACTCCGGCTCGCCGGAGATGACGCTGAACCTGAGCTTTTACCCGCTGCTGTGGCAGGCCGGTGGCACCGTGTTCACCGACGACGGCAGCGACGTCGCCTTCGATGGCCCAGAAGGCCACGCCGCACTGCAGTTCCTAGTTGACCTGCAGGAAGTCGGCGGACTTCCCGCCGACGCGGCCACCAAGCCCAACAATGTCGAGGGTGGTCCGCTCGGTACCGGCACGGCGGCGATGGGCTACGCCGTGACGGCGCCCGAGGTGGAGCAGATGAAGGCGGGTGTCGGCGCGGAGAACGTCGTCGTCGGTGAACCGCTGAGCGGCGTCGAGCAGGTGAGCTTCGGAATGCCCGGTGTGTTGTCGCTGACCAGCATCAGCGAGGACGAGCAAGCGGCCATGGAGGTCGCCGCCTACATCGCATCACCGGAAGTCGCGACGGCGCTGAACGACGCGGCCGGCACCTTCCCGGCCCGCACCGACGTGGAGCCGCCGACCGGTGATGAGATGCTCACGGTCTTCAACGACGCGTTGCAGTACGCGAACCCCGGCGAGGTCACGCCCTCGGCGCGACAGGTCATGTCGGTGCTCTCGTCGAACATCCAGGCAGCGCTGCAGGGGTCGAAGTCCGTGGAGGACGCGCTGGCCGATGCGGCAAGTGAGGCGAGGGATCTGATCGCTCGTGGCGGCTGAGCGCCGGCCCGGCGCAGCTAGGAGAACACCATGACCGTGCAACGCGCCGCTGTGCAGCGCGCCTCGTGGCGGCAGCGTGCCCGCGATCCCGGCTGGGGCCTGCTGTTCGTGCTGCCGATGCTGGTGCTGTTCGTGATCTTCCGCTTCGTGCCGAGCCTCGGCGCAGTGGGAATGAGCCTGACGGACTACCGGCTCAGCGGCGACTTCTCGTTCGTGGGCGCCGACAACTACGTGCGGCTGTTCGAGGACGACCTGTTCTTCCACAGCCTGCGGGTGACGCTGCTGTATGCGGCGATCTGCGTGCCGCTGGCGCTGGTGGTCGCACTCGGTACCGCCACGTTGCTGCACCATGTGGTGCGTGGGCAGAGCGTGTTCCGCGGGCTGCTGTTCCTTCCTTACGTCACCTCGTTCGTGATGGCGGGCATCATCTGGACCTGGATCTACGAGTCTGACGGTCTGATCAACGGGCTGCTGGAGAAACTCGGGGTCGGCCCGGTGCCGTTCCTCACCGGCAATCAGGCGATGGTACTCGCTTCGCTGGCCGTGGTGTCGGTGTGGAAGAGCTTCGGCTACTCCATGCTCATCCTGGTCGCCGGGTTGAAGAACATCCCCGAGGACATTGTGGAGGCCGCCAAACTCGACGGTGCGGGGCCATGCTCGCGGTTCTGGCGGATCACCATCCCGCTGCTGCGGCCGGTCATCTTCTTCGTGCTCGTCATCGAGACCATCGCCGCGTTCCAGGTGTTCGACACCATCTACGTCATGACCGGCGGTGGACCGGCCCGCGCGTCGTACGGCCTGGTGTACATGCTCTACGACCAGGGCTTCAAGTTCTTCGACTTCGGCTACGCGGCGACCGTCGGCGTCGTGCTGTTCCTCGTCGTGTTCCTCATTTCACTCGTCCAGCGCTACGTCCTCGACCGGGAGAAGACGTGACAGCCACCATCGAGGCACAGACGCCACCGCGCACGTACCCCACCCAGGCGCACCGGCCACGCCGGAACCGGGCGAACGTGTGGCTGACGTTGCTGCTGGTGCTGGCCTCGGTGTTCACCATCGTGCCGTTCGTGGCGGTGCTCGTGCTGGCCGTGAGCCCGGAAAGCGCGCCGACGATTCCCCGGCAGCTACCCGACGACGTCACTCTGGACAATCTGACCGCCGTGCTGTCGGCATCGTCGTTCCTGCGCTGGACGTTGAACTCGGTGCTGTACTCCGTGGTGTCGGTGGTCATCATCCTGCTGACGGCGGCGATGGCCGGCTACGCGTTCGCCCGCAAGAGGTTCCCCGGCAGCACGGCGCTGATGTGGTCGTTCCTGGCCACCTTGATGGTGCCGATCCAGGCGACGCTCATTCCGATGTTCGTGCTGGTGTCGCGGTTGGACGGGGTCAACACGTTCTGGGGCCTGATCGTGCCGACGCTGGCCAATTCGCAGGCCGTGTTCCTGATGCGCCAGTTCATCCGGGAGCTTCCGGACGAACTGTTCGACGCCGCCAAAATCGACGGCGCGGGGGAGTGGACGGTGTTCTGGCGCTTGGTGCTTCCCCTGACCAAGCCGGTGCTGGCCACACTGGGCATCTTCGTCTTCCTGTGGCACTGGAACGACTTCCTGTGGCCGCTGGTGATCGCACAGACCGACGAGATGCGCACACTGACCGTCGGGTTGTCGACGCTGAACGCCGAGTCGGTCGCCCGCGCGCGCATCATGGCCTCAGCTGCCATCAGCGTGGTTCCGTGCCTGATCATCTTCGGTGTGCTGCAGCGTTACCTGGTCAACAGCGTCGCGACGACCGGCCTGAAAGGCTGAGCGGCGGCCGCGACTTGCCCGGACGGTCGCCTGGCCTCACCTCAGGTGCCGGGCGAAGAACCGGGTCGCGTCGTCGCTTTCGAAGGCCGGCACGCCGGTGTGCCCGCCCAGGTTGGCGTGCAGCGTCTTCTCCGCGGACCCGAACGCGTCGAACAGCTCCAGGGCCAGCTGCCGGTCGTTGCCTTCGTCGTCCCACTGCAGCAGCACGTGCAACGGGATGGTGACGCGGCGGGCTTCGTCGACCATGGATCTCGGTACGTAACTTCCGGCGAACAGAAGCGCGGCCGCGATTCGCGGTTCGACCAGCGCCAGCCGGATGCCGATGGCGATCACTCCGCCGGAGTACCGACCGGGCCGTCGATCTCCGGCAACGACAGCAGAGTGTCCAGGGCGCTGCGCCATTCCGGCACCGCCTCGTCGACCAGTCGCAGGACGAGCCGCTCGACGATCTCGTCGTCGACCGGCTCGCCGGCCGCCACCGCGCGGCGCAGCTCAGCGCGGGCATGGTCGGCATCGGTGGAGCGGGGCCGCTCGCCGCTGCCGGGGAGTTCGATGGTTGCCGCGGCGAAGCCGTTCGCGACGGCGTGCCGGGCTCGCCCCGCCAGCCGCGGGTACATCGCGCCCAGCCCGCCGGGGTGGCCGACCAGGATCAGCGGTGCTGATGTGGATGCCGATCCGGGTGTCCACAGGATGCCGGGGACCTCACCGAGGGTGAACCGTCGCTCGCGGACATCGCCGTCGAGGCGCTGTTCGGACGTGACATGCATGGTCGTGCCTTTCGGGAGTACGTGTGAGCGGCACTCCCGGACGACCTATCGTCCGACCGCGACCTCGGAGCGGAGCACCCATGTCGATACGGCTTGCACGGGTACCACCTCCTCGTCATCCGGTCCGGCTGCCAACAACGTAGCGGTGGTCGCCGTGGCCCGCCACTGGCTTTTTGCGGGTGGACCGGCCGGTGGCCGCCCACCCGTGACGTCGCCGACCGTCACATCTGCGCGCACTGCCCGGTGGCCGCACCGTCGACGGAGTTCGGCACCCCGTCGTCGTGCGGCACGGAAACGTTGCCGTCGCAGTGCAACGAACCGCGGATCCGGGTGTCCGAGACGACGGGGGCCGGGCCGGTCGAGCCGGTGATCGACACCGAGCCGTTCACCGTGCTTTCGCGCAGGCGCACCGGCCCGGACGTGGCGTCGATGGCCACCGCACCACGCACGCTGGTCGTCGTCACGTCCACGCGGCTCGCGCCGGTGGCGGTCACCGTGCCGTTGACGGTGCTGTCGGTCACGACGAGCGCCGCGTCGTCGGCCACGACGATGTTCCCGCGGACCTCAGCGTCGTCGAGGCAGGTGGTGCCCGTCGCCACGTTGATGATGCCGTTGTGGACACCGCTGATCGTTTCAGTGCAGGTCACGGGCGAGACGGTGTACTCGCCGTGAAGGAGGCCCCGGGTGCCGACCCGCCGGACCTCCACCTGCTCGTCCCGCACCTCGTCGGTGGCGTCGTCGACGACGTAGGTGTATTCGACCGTCCCGTCCGCGTCGGCGGTCAGCGACGCGAGCAGCCGGGCGTCCGGACGCAGCCACACCTCCACCGGCTCACCGGCGCCGAGGCCGGTCACGGTGACGGTCTGCTCCTGGCCACCCGCGACGTCGTCGGCAGTCACGCTCAGCTGGGCGTGCGGGCGCTCGTTGGGCGTGTACTCCCATGCCAGGGTGTCCCGGGCCAGATAGACGTTGCCGTTGTTGTGCAAGAACCCGTGCGACGCCGGCTGGAAATAGCGGACACGGTCGAGGGTCTCGGTGTCGATCCGGTACATCTTGGCCTGGCTGACGACGTACAGATCGCCGTCGTACGGGTCCAGCCACAGCCGGGCACCGACATGGGCGTAGGCGATGGAATCCCACGGGTAGTCGATGTAGGTCCGCGAATCCTCCACGGTGCGGGAGTCGACGTCGACCCGGAACACCGAGGCCGGTGAATGACTCCACAGCTTGCCCGCGGCGTCGAAGGTGATCTGGCCGAGCGCGCCCTCTCCGGGCATCGGCACCATCTCCCACACCTTTTCCCGAGCCTCGACGTCGTAGGCGAACACGACGGCGTCGGAGTCGGTCGGGTCGGGACCGCCGACACCGCCGTAGACCGACGTCGTCCCGTACAGGACACCGTCGTGGAACGCCAGGCCGACGACGCTGTGCCCGGGTACGACGTCGTCGAACCAGTACTCGCCGGTCTCCGGGTCGTAAAGCGTCAACCCGCCACCAGCGCGGCCGTTCTCGGCCACCGTGCCGATGGCGAGGTAACGGCCGGCGGAGGCCATGGCGTACGGGCGGGACTGGTGATGCTCTGCCTTCAGGCTCAGCACCCGCACCGGGTTGACGCCGGGCTCGTCCGGGCGGTCGGGGTCGTAACTCCAGATGTCACCACCTGGATACGTGCCCACGTAGAGCTTGCCGGCATGGGTGGTCATGCCCTCGGCCTGCCCGACCTCGTCGCCGAAAGCACGCTTCTCGCCGGTCAGCGGATCGTAGGAGGCGAGTCCTCCCGCAAGATAGGCGCCGGCATAGACCTTGCCGTCCGGGCCTTCGGTGATCGATCGGATCGGCGCCGGCGCCGGGTAAGCGTCGGCGACGCGCTTGTCGGACTCACCGGTCTGCGGGCTGTACAGCCAGTAGCCGCCCTTGTAGTCGGCGCCGACGAGCGTTTGGCCCGGCCAGTCCGGGTCGGACAGGTCGAGAAAGCCGATGCCGCGGACGTCGGAGATGTCGGTCAGCTCCGTGGGCTCGTAGCTGCGTTCGGTCAGGTCGTAGACGTAGAGGGTCCGGTCCTTGACGAAGTACACACTGTGCCCGTCCGGCGCGATCGCCGAGAGCGACAGTCCGTGAGCGCCGTCGATCTGCTGGATCCATTCACCGGTGGCGGTGTCGTACACGTGCAACGGCTGCGGTGCTCCGTCCGGCGAGGCACGCAGGAACAGCAGATCGCCGCGCAGGTCCATGTCGTAGACGTACTTGAGCTCGGCGACCGGTTCGGGCACCGTCAATTCGGTGCGCTCACCGCTGTCGATGTCGATCTTGAACAGCCGAGGGACGGCGCCGGTACCGGCGTAGATCGTGTCCTCATCGACGGCGATGCCGTGGGTGACCAGCGGCTGGCTGGGGTCGTCGGCGAGCGCGCCGTAGTCGCGCGTCTCGCCGGTGTCCGGGTCGTAGCTGAACACATGCGCACCCTGCTGCCCGGTGCCGCCGTAGACAGTGCCGTCGGTGGCGACGACGAGCGCCCAAATGAACGTCTCGCCGGCCACGGGCGTACCGAGGTCCTCGACCCGCTGCTCAGCCGGGAAGTACCGGTACAACCGGCCCTCGCCGTACGAACCCACGTAGACCGTGCCGTCCGGCGCCGTCTCGACCATCCAGGACCCCGAGGCACCGGGCAGCGGATGCTCGTCCACCCGGGATCCGTCGCCGACGTCGACCACGCTGAGCACCGCCGGGGAACCCGAAGAGACGAAATACAGGTAGGGCTCGCCGTTCGGGCCGGTGCCGGTCGAGGAGCCCGGGGCCGTGACAGCGTCCAGCGGCAACGGGCTGATCTCGTCGAAGGTGGGGTACTGCGCATCCTCGTCAGCGGCTCCGGCACCGGCAGTGGCGGTGACGAGCAGCGCCGCTGCCGCAGCGACGGCGAGAATCTTCCGCACGTTCGGGTTCCTTCCGGTCACAGCGCGGCGCATTGGCCGGTGGCCGAGCCGGTGACGGTGTTCGGCTGCTCGTCGTCGTGTGGAGCCTCGGCATTGTCCGCGCAGTGCAGCGAGCCGATGATCCGGTTGGCCGATACGACGACCGACGCATCGGAGCCGGTGATCGTCAGCGACCCCAACAGGGAGTTGTCCTGCACCGTGACGGCTCCGGTGCTGTCGGCGACGACGGTGGCGCCTCTGACCGTCGTGCCCGTCATCTCGAAGGCGGCCGCCGTGGCGGACCGGATGGAGCCGTTGATGGTGCTGTCGGTGATGACGACGCGTGCCCCGTCGGTGACGGTGAGCGGGCCGTGGATCACCGCATCTTCGACGCACGTCGCACCGTCGACGGTGAGGCCGCCGGCGTGAGCGCCGGTGATTGTCTGTTCGCACGTCGCCGCGAGCTCGTACTTGAACAGTTCGGCGCCGGCGCTGACGTACACGTCGCCGTTCGGGTGAACGTCGACATGACCGGTCGAACCCTCGCGCAGGGTCTCGTCGTCGCCGGTGGCGGGATCGATGCGGGCGAACCGCTGATTGAGCAGATTCGCGTAGAGCTGCCCGTCGACCGGGTTGAAGTCGAGGTCCCCCGAGCTGGCCGTGGAGTCGCCGTAGGTGTAGTGCTCGGCCACGGCCCCGGTCTCGGTGTCGAGCGCGACGACGTGCGGGCCGGAGATGGCCCACAGACGGCCCTGGTCGTCGAGGCTGAGGCCGCTGATGGTGGGTTGCCCGGGCAACGCAGCGGTCTCCCACAGCAGCTCGCGTCGGTCCACCGACCACGCGAAGACCTTGGCCTCGGGCTGGGTCGGGGGAGTGGCGCTCTGGCCGCCGTAGATGCTCGTCGAGCCGTACACCACGCCGTCGGCGTAGGTCAACGACACGATGCTCTGATCGGTGATCAGGTTGCGCTCGGCGTGCACGAGCTCGTCGCTGGCCGCGTCGTACAGCGCGAACACCCCACCGAGTTCGTTGAGGTCGGGCATCGTGCCCACCGCGAGGTAGTCACCGGCAGAGGTGAGGGCTCGCGGCCGGATCTGCCGCTCGGCCTTGAAATCGAACAACCGCGCGGGGTTGTCCGTGGCGCCGGGATCGGGCGAGGGAGAGTACTCGGGGCTGTGCCACGGCTGCGCCGGATCGTGGCCGTAGACGCGCGCGTCGGGGTAGGCGCCGATGAAGAGCCTGCCGCCGTGGTTGGTCATCGCCTCGGACTGCGAGAAGGTGTGGAACTCTTCGCGGTCGCCGGATGCCGGGTCCAACGCCGCGAACCCGCCGTTGAGAAACCCGCCCACGTAGACGCGCTCGTCGGGCCCGTCAGAGATGGCCGTGATACCGATGGGCTCGCCTTCGATCGTCGTGTCGATGAAGCTGTGCGCGCCGGTCTCGGGGTTGTAGCGGAACGCCTTGCCGCGCCAGAGGTGCCCGACGATGCTGCGGCCCGGGTAGTCCGGCAGCCCGAGTTCGGCCCAGCCGATGCCGCGGGTGTTGGCCACCCGGCCGGTGAACTGCATCCCAGTACGCTCGAGGCTCCCGTCGGCCGGGTCGTAACGGACCAGCTCCCCGTCCTGGATGAGATACGTGCGCCCGTCCTCGTCCGGCGGTGACGGCTCGAGGCCGTGAGCCGATTCCAGTGAGTCGACCCAGCTGCCGGCCTCGATGTCCCACACGTACAGCGGCGCCGGGAACGCGTCACCGAAACGGACGAACAGGTGATGGCCGACGACGTCGACGTCGTAGGCCCATGCCTGGGATACGTCCAAGCCGTCCGGCAACGGCAACGGCGTGATCTCGCCGGTGGAGCGATCGAGCACCGACACCGCGGCGGGATCTTCGGTGCCCGCGAACACGAGGTCGCCGTACGTGGCGACGCTGCGGGCATAGGAGTGCCCTGGGGCGACCTGGCCGAAGTCACGGAACTCCCCGGTATCGGGGTCGTAGCCGAACAGCTTGCCGTCCGGGTAGGTGCCGCCGACGACGTATCCGTCGTCGGCGACGGCGACGTCCCACACGAACGTCGCGCTGTCGATCGGGTTGCCCAGATCTTCCACCCCGCCGTCCGCGGTCCAGCGGAACAGGTGGGAATCGCCGTACGTGCCCACCCACACGCTGCCGTCGGGCCCGACGTCGGTGGCCCACGCGCCCGAACTGCCGGGGAGGTCGAAGCGGGCCAGCGCCTCACCGGTGGCCGGGTCCACCGCGTTGAGGTGCGCGGGTTCG
>JAJYTA010000150.1 GCA_021793295.1 Actinomycetes bacterium | reverse complement strand
GAGCTCGCCGCCGGCGAGAGCCTCGTGGTGACGGTGCTGTGACCGGCCGGCGACGAGCGCGCGTCATCGCGCTGAGCGGGTTTCTGGGTGCTGGGAAGACGACGACCCTGGCGGCGATGGCGCGGCGGCTGGAACGCCGTGGCCGGCGGGTCGCCGTGGTCACCAACGACCAAGGCCGTGACCTGGTTGACACCCGGGTCGCCGCGGCAGCCGGGGTTAACGTCTCGGAGGTCACCGGCGGCTGCTTCTGCTGCCGGTTCGAGGACCTGGCCGACGTGGTCAGTATGGCGGTCGAGCGCAACGACGCAGACGTCGTCCTCGCCGAGGCCGTGGGGAGCTGTACCGACCTGTCGGCGACGGTGGCGCGCCCGTTACGGCGCACGTACGGCGACGTCGTCGAGGTCGCACCGTTGACCGCCGTCGTCGACCCGGCCCGATTCACCGCGTTCGACCGTTCGTTGAGCCTCACCGACCCCGGCGACGATCTGGCCTATCTGTTCGACCGACAGTTGGCCGACGCCGACGTGATCGCGGTCAACAAGATCGACCTGGCCGCTCCGGCGGAGATCGACGCCGTGCGCGCTTCGGTACGCCAACGCCACCGGCATGCGCGAGTCGTGCCGTACTCCGCGGCCACCGGGCAGGGGCTGGACACGTTGGTGGACCTCCTCCTGGACGGCCCCGACCTACCGGAGCGCGACATCGAGATCGACTACGACCGCTACGCCGCCGCCGAAGCGGAACTGGCCTGGCTGAACCACCGCGTCCGAGTGGAACCCGCTGCCCAGCCGGGCACGTTCGCCTCGGCCGCATGGGGACATGCGGTGCTGTCGTCTCTCGGTAGCGTCGCCGTCCGGAACCGCTGGCAGGTCGGGCACGCCAAGCTGGTGATCGAACCGCCGGGGGAGCCGTCGACGTTCACGAAGTTGAGTCTCGTGGCGGCCGGCAGTCGGCCGATGCTCGACGCCGACGGCGGCGCCATGCGGCGGGCGAGCGTGCGCGTGAACGCGCGGATCGCGTGCCGGCCGGACCAGCTCGACGCCGCGATCGCGGACGCGATCCGGGCGGGCGACGACGCCGCGGGTTCGCTGTCGGTGGCCGAAGGCGAGCCGGCGTCGTTCGCGCCGATGTATCCGCGACCGCAGTACCGGCTGCCGGCGACGCCATCGTGACGCCCCTGCTGCACATGAAGGGCATCGTCAAACACTACGGCGGTGTTCGCGCGCTGCGCGGTGTCGACTTCGCCGTCGGCGCGGGTGAAGTGCACGCGCTGCTCGGCGAGAACGGGGCGGGGAAGTCGACGTTGATGAACGTGCTGTCCGGGGTGGTCCGCCCGGACGGCGGCCATATCGAGATCGGCGGCGAGGTGGTCGAACTGGCGACGCCGGCTGCCGCCCAGAACGCCGGTGTCGCCATGATCCACCAGGAGCTCGATCTGGTGCCGCAAGCGTCGATCATGGCGAACCTCTTCCTCGGCCGTGAGCACAGGACCACGTGGCGCACCCTCGACCGCAGCGCGATGCGGCGCGAATCCGCTGCCGTGCTCGCTGACCTCGGCGTCGACCTGGAGCCGTCACGTCAGCTCAGCTCGTTGCGGGTGGGCGAGCAGCAGATGGTGGCCATCGCCAAAGCGCTCAGCCTCGATGCGCGGATCCTGGTGATGGACGAACCGACATCGGCGCTGAGCGACTCGGAAGTGGACCGGTTGTTCGCGATCTTGCCGCGGCTTCGCGGCCGGGGCATGGGCGTGGTGTTCATCTCGCACCGGATGGACGAGATCGCCGTCATCGCCGACCGCGCCACCGTCATGCGCGACGGCCACAACGTGGGCTCGTTCGACGTGGCCGACACCCCGGCGTCCGAAGTGATCCGGATGATGGTCGGCCAGCCGATCGAGCAGCTGTTTCCCGAACGTCGCCCGCCTGGCTCGCGGTTCCGGCTCGAGGCGCGCGGGCTCAGCGTGGACACAGGCCGAAACGCGGCCGGACGGACCGAGCCGCGCGGGGTCGACCTGACCGTTCGCGAGGGCGAGATCGTCGGGCTGGCCGGTCTACTCGGCGCCGGTCGGACCGAGGTGCTGGACGCGATGTTCGGACTGGCCGGGCCGCGCCTGCGCGGAACGGTGAAAATCGACGGCGAGCCGGTACGCCTGGACTCGCCGCGGGCTGCTCTCGCTGCGGGCATCGGGTACGTCCCGGAAGATCGGCGCGCGGCCGGGCTGGTGATGAAAGAGTCCGTGGCCGCGAACATCGTGCTGGCCGCGTTACGTGGCTTGGCCCGGTTCGGGTGGCGTGATCGAGCGAACGAACGAGCGGCGGTCGCGTCGTCGATCAGCGAGCTGCAGATCAAGGCCGCCAGCCCGGACGTCGCGGTCGGCACGCTGTCCGGCGGCAACCAGCAGAAGGTCGTCTTCGCCCGGCATCTGTTGCGGCAGCCCAGGCTCCTCCTGCTGGACGAGCCGACCCGGGGCGTGGACATCGGCGCCAAGACCGAGATCTACCGGCTACTGGCGCGGCTGGCCGAGGGCGGGATGGCCGTCGTCCTCGCGTCGTCGGAGATGCCGGAGCTGATCGGTGTCTGCGATCGCATCGTGGTGCTGCGCGGCGGCCGCAACGTCGGTGAGCTGCAGGCCGCCACCACCAGCCAGGAGGAGATCCTCGCCGCGGCCAGTCTCGATCAGCACCCCACCGACAGCGCTGTGGAGGCCGAATGAGCGTCGAACCTACGGTGACGAGCGGAGCCGGTCAGCAGCCCGAACCGTCGGGGGACCACGAGCCGGCCGGCCGCCGGTTCGTCATCCCGGAACGCTTCTTCACCTTCCAGAGCTACGGCGCCCTGCTGCTCGTCTTTCTCGCCGCGGTGGCGTTCTCACCGCGCCGCGACGGCGAGATCGTCTTCTTGAACTCGGACAACCTGCTCAACATCGTCCGGGCGGTCTCCGAGATCGGGATCCTGGCTGTCGGCGTGACGTTCGTGATCCTGGTCGCGGGCATCGATCTGTCCGTCGGCGCGATCCTCGGCCTGGCTGCCACCGGGACGGCGAGCCTGCTGATGGTCAACGACTTCGGTGTCGCCCTGACGGTGTTGATCATCCTGCTCATCGGGCTGGTGTTCGGGGCGACGCAGGGGTACTTGTCCGCTCGGCTCGGTATCCAGGCGTTCATCGTGACGTTGGCCGGCATGCAGGTCGCGCGGGGATTGGCGCGGATCTGGTCCGGTGGGCAGGGAATCCCGCTGGCCTACGGCGACGGGGAGGGGCTGGCCCCGGAGACGTTCGCGCTGATCAACTCGCGGACATTCAACGGCACCGTCCCAATCCCCGCGTTGATCTTCGCCGCCGTGGGCGTGATCGCGATCGTGGTGGTGCGCAAGACCGTGTTCGCCAGGCACATCTACGCCATCGGCGGCAACGAGCGCGCCGCGCGGCTGTCGGGAATCCCGGTGACCCGAGTCAAAGTGGCCGTCTTCGCCATCTCCGGTGTCCTCGCGGCACTGGCGGGGATCATCCACGCCGGCCAGCTCAATCAGGGCAGCCCCAACGACGGGTTCACCTACGAGCTCGACGCCATCGCGGCGGTCGTCATCGGCGGCACCAGCCTGATGGGCGGCGTCGGGACGATCTCGGGGACGCTGGCCGGCGCCCTGCTCCTGGGCATCCTCAACAACATCCTCGCCCTGAACAACATCGACTCGAACGTCCAGCTGCTGGTCAAAGGCGTGATCATCGTCGCTGCCGCCGGCGTACAGACGTTCCGGTCGCAGCGATGACCGACGTTCCCCCAACAAGAGAGGTACCCATCGACATGCCGACATCGAGGAGCCTGCCGTGGTGGCGTCGCCGAGCCGGTGTACTGGCCTGTGGCGCTGCGTTGATCATGACCGCCGCGTGCGGTACGGAGTCCGACGTCCCTGAGTCCGCCGGCGGCGATGCCGAACCGGAGGAAGCCGAGTGCCAGGGCCCGGACGGTGAGTACCTGATCGGGATGAGCCAGGCCAACGTCGCCGAGCCGTATCGGGAACAGATGGACGACGACATCCGGGCCGCTGCCGCCGAGATCGACCAGTTCGAGGTGGTGTTCGCCGACGCCGCGCAGGACAACTCCAAGCAGGTCTCCGACGTCGAGAACTTCCTGACTCAGGGGATCGACCTGCTGATCATCAGCCCGAACGAGGCTGCGCCGCTGACGGCGATCGTCGAGCGCGTCCACAACGAGGGCGTGCCCGTCATCGTCCTCGACCGCAAGATCGAGAGCGAGGCGTACACGCAGTTCATCGGGGCTGACAACGCCGAGATCGGCCGCGCCGCGGGCGAGTACGTGGCGACCGAACTGCTGCCCGACGGCGGCAGGGTGGTCGAGCTGAAGGGTCTGCCAGGGTCGACCCCGGCCCAGGAACGCGCCGAAGGCTTCCGCGAGGGCATCGCGGCCAACCCCGGCGTCGAGATCATCGCCGAAGGGGTCGGCGACTGGCTGCGAGAGAAGGGACAGAGCCAGTTCGAGGCGATTTTGCAAGCCGAGCCGAGCATCGACGTCGTCTACGCGCACAACGACCCGATGGCCGAAGGTGCGTATCTCGCCGCTGACGCCGCAGGCCGGGCCGGGGAGATGAAGTTCATCGGTATCGACGCGTTGCCGATTCCCTCCGGCGGTATCAAGGCGGTGGAGGCCGGCCGATTGTCGGCGACGTTCGTCTACCCGACCGGCGGCAGTGAAGCAGTCGCGACGGCCGAACAGGTTCTGCTCGAGTGTGCCGATGTCGACCAGGAACAGATCCTCGAGACCGAACTGGTCACCGCGGACAACGCCGCCGACGTCTACAGCCGCAATTCCACTGGCTGACCCGCTGATCGTCGACTCCCCACTGCTCCCAGGAGGCCTTGATGACCGTTCCACGAGCACGACGATCAACGATCGGACCGCGGCTGCAGCGCCTGGCCGCGGCTACCGGAAGCCTCGTCCTCACCGCGGTGACGGCCGTTGCGGCGGCGGCAGACCCGGCCGCCCCAGCACCGCAGCCGTCTGCGGCGGAGACCGGCCCGGTGGGCTGGGACGCATTCGCTCGGCTCGACCGACTGCCGGAACTGACCGACGGCACGGCGACCGAACAGTTCTCGAGTTTCGACCGCACCGGCGACAACGACGACGGGTTCGAGGGCACGTACTCGTGCCTGCGCCAAGGCGAGCACGGCTGCGTCATTGCCGAGCACGACGGCGCCGGACAGATCGGCTCGATCTGGTTCACCCGCGACGGCGGCGACGTCACCAACACCGGTGACATCGTCATCGAGCTCGACGGCGAGATCGTCCTGCACGCGCCCCTGCAGGATGTCGTCGACGGCGAGCTGGGTGAACCGTTCGTGTTCCCGCTCGTCGCCAACGCCGATCAGAGTTCCGGCGGCGTGACGATCAAGGTGCCGATGGCCTATCGCGAGTCCATGCGGGTCAGTGTCAGCGAGAATCCGCTGTTCTACCACGTCACCTATCGCACGTTCGCCCACGCGCGCGGCGTCGAGACGTTCGATCCGGGCGAGGTTCCCGATGACGTTCTGGCCACGATGGCCGCCTATGGAACCCAGGACCCGAAGCCGGACCGCGACGACGAGCAGACCACGTCGTCGCAGTTCGAGCTGGCACCCGGAAAGAGCACCACGCTGGCCCGGTTGACCGGTCCCGGCACCATCAACGAGCTGCGGCTGCGGTTGCCGCAGGTCGTCGGGCCGGACGAAGGCCCGGAGGTCACCGACGACGGCCGCGCTCACGTCGGCTCCAGCACGTTCACCGTGGCGATCGACCCGGACAACGAAGGGGTTCGCCTGACCCGCCGGCAGGACACGCTCTCCGGTGATCAGCGCGCGACGATCCTCGTCGACGGGACCGAGGTCGGCGAATGGGACCCGCTACCGAGCACCGGCGGGCAGTGGGCCGACCAGGCCGTCGAGCTGCCTGCGTCCGTCACGGCCGGGAAGTCCTCGATCACGATCCGCAACGAGTTCATTTCCGCGGGCATCGACTACAACGAGTTTCGCTACTGGGTGGACTCCATCGTCGGCGGCGAGGACGTACGCACCGACGAAGTCGACGTCGGACCGAGCGACGAGGCGCTGGCCAGCGAGGCTGCGCACGAGTACGAGATCGAGGAGCAGCGGTGGGAGGGCCAGCAGACCTACACCTATCCCGCTGACCCCGGGCAGGAGGACGAAGTGGCCCGCTCCGATGCACTACTTCGGGATCTGCGGCTGCAGATCAGCTTCGACGGCGAGCAGACCGTCGACGCCCCGGTGGGGGAGTTCTTCGGCTCCGGGCTGGGTGAGACCGAGGTCCGCTCGCTGATGTATGCGATGGAGGACACCGACGACGGCTCGTACTGGTCGTGGTGGCCGATGCCGTACGCCCGCAGCGCCGAGGTACGTCTGGTCAACGACTCCGAGGTCGAGCTGACCGCGGGGGATGCGTCGCTGAGCTGGACCCGCGACCCAGCCAACGCCCGAGCCCTGCGCGGTCCGGACCCGTCCCTCGGCTACTTCCAGGCCGAGAGCAAGCGCGGCGAGACCAGCAACGGGTCGGACTGGGTGTTCATCGACACCGTCGGCCGGGGCCGCTTCGTGGGCGTCAACCACACGATGGAAGGCCGCATCACCAGCGGCAACATCCGCAACTACCTGGAAGGCGACGAACGGGTCTACGTCGACGGTTCGAAGACGCCGCAGATCTACGGGACCGGCTCGGAGGACTTCTACGAAGGCGGCTGGTACTTCAACCGCAAGGAGTTCTCCAACCCCACCAACGGTGCACCGGAGATGGAGACGCGCAGTTTCGGCTGTGAGTACCAGTGCGACGCCGCCTACCGGCTGATGATCGCCGACCCGGTCGACTTCAACAGCCGGCTGCGTTTCGGCATCGAACCCGGGCCGACCGCGAACGAACCCGCGGTCTACGGCTCCACCGCGTTCTGGTACGGGCACGAGGACCGCGTCGACTTGCGCGTCAGCGACACCATCGACGTCGGCGACCCGGACAGTGAAGCGGGGCACGACTACACCGGTGGCGATGACGTGACCGAGTTGACCTCGACTTTCGAGGGCGATTTCGACACCGTGGCGATGACCGAGGATCTGCGGTCGTCGGCGGAGACCGTCACGTTCACCGTCGACGTCGACCCCGGCAACGACGGGGTACGGCTGCGCCGATTGTCCGACCAGAGCGTCGCCGGCCAGGCGGTCACGGTGAGTGTGAACGGTGAACCGGCGGGAACGTGGCGCCAGCCGCGGGGCAACGAGGCACAGCGTTGGCTGCACGACGACTTCGAGCTGCCCGGTGTGCTGACGGCGGGCACGTCGTCGTTGACAGTCGAACTCACCCCGGTCGAGAACGCGCCCGCGTGGTCGGGTGCCGCCTACGAAGCGCTGTCGTACGTGACCGCCTTCCCGGACAGGTCGGCGCCCGGCCCGGTGCGTGACGTGCGTGCCACCGGTCGCGCCACCAACGCCGTCGACCTGACCTGGCCGGCTGCGGTGGACGACGTCGGCGTCGCCGGTTACGAGGTGCACGCCTCGCTAGAGGCCGGATTCGAGCCGTCGGAGTCCACCCTGGCGGGCACGGCCGCGGTGCCGGGCTTCACCCATGCCGAGCTGGGCCTGGCCCAGACCTGGCACTATCGCGTCCGGGCCGTCGACTCAGCCGGGTTGAGCGGGCCGTGGTCGGACGAGGTGTCGGCGGCATCGGGCACGACGCTGAACATCGAAGGCGAATCGATGCTGCCGGCCGATTCCTCGACCGCTCCAATCGGGGCCCAAGGCAACTGTTGCGGAGCGTCGTGGTCCGGTGGGGCGCAGCTGTGGTTCGAAGCCGAATCCGTCGGAGACACCGCGACGCTGTCGTTCACCGTACCGGTATCGGGCACGTACGACGCGTCGGCGATCCTGACCCAGGGCGGCGACTACGGCGTGGTGGAGCTGGCCGTGGACGGCGTGGCGCTCGCAGCGCCGTTCGACGGGTTCAACGATCAGGTCCGCGTCGCCGATCCGGTCACACTGGGCGGTGTGGAACTCGACGCCGGAGCGCACGAGCTGACCCTGACCGTGACCGGAAAGAACTCCGCCGCCACCGGCCACCTGGTCGGTCTCGACCGGTTACTCCTGGCGCTGGCGAGCGCCTGATCGGCCCTCCGGTCGGGCGGGGCTGCCGGTTTGGAGACAAGCCGCGCGGACCGCTATCCTTACGTCGCGGTCGCGCGGCATTCCCGCCCGACTCGGTGGGGTATGGTGTAATTGGCAGCACGACTGATTCTGGTTCAGTTAGTCTAGGTTCGAGTCCTGGTACCCCAGCTCCTCTCGCGCGGATGAACGGTAGTGCGCCATGGCGTGCGGCGCGTCACCACTCGATCTCCACGTGGTGCGAACGCCCATCGGCTGCGGAACTGTCGGCGACGATGGTCACCTCGTTCTCCTGGATGTCCACCTCGACCGTCGGGTCGGCGTGAACCACGCTGGGCCGGTGACCTCGCGGCAGGGTCACCACGGTGCGGCACTCGTCCTGAAGCTGGCTGGCTTCGGCCGTGGCGATCTCCATCCGACGAGGTTCCAACAGCAGCGTGGACACACAGCTTTGCGCGGTGCCTGCGATCTGCGTCCCAGCCGCCTCGACCGTCGCCGCGGCGTGGAAGTTCGCGCTGGAGAACCCGATCTTCCTGGCCGACACCGCCTGGACCTCGCCATCGTTGCGCAGGACGTCCACGGCTGGGTCGCGCGCCCACCGGCGGGCTTCCTTCGGTCCGGCCAGCGGCACCATCAGATAGGCGTACGAGGCGCCGTCAGGCTTGACGCCGTGGTCCATCCACGCGGTGTGGAAGGTGTTGGTGTGCACCTCGGTGCTGCCGCCCTGGGCGATGTCGGCGAACGCGCCCGAGCGGGTCTCGCGCAGGAACTCCACCTCCCGGGGCCGGTCGAGCATGATGAAGCTGGCCACACCGGGTAGCGTCAGCCGGCGCACGCCGGGGAAGCTGGCCCGCCACCCGTCCTCGCCGGACTCCGGAACCACCGCGCCGTCGATGTGCCACTGCTGCATCTCGTCGGTCTTGATCGCCCGGTTCTCCAGAATCGTCTCGACGGGATGGTCACTGCCGCCGGTGATGTCGGCGCCGAGGCACACGATGCTGTCGCCGAGGAAGAACCACGACAGTTTGGCCACCATCGTCGACTCGTAGCTCTGCAGATGCTGGACCCAGCCGGCATAGGCAGGGTGCTGGTAGAAGCCGTCGTCAGCGCGGTTCCCGCCCACCTGGGACCCGCCGACGAAGTCGAAGCTGCCACGCCCGTTCTCGCTCTGTTCATGCGGCTGCGTGTCGATGGTCGTGCCGGGCATGCGGTACGGATCGACGGTGGGGAACCAGTTGATGTACTGAGCCTGTTCGGACTCCAGGTACAGATAGCGGGCGCCTGAGCCTTGGTGCCAGGCCTTCGTGTTCTCGTTCGACTGGGTTTCGAACCCGCGGGTGCGCAGGCTCGCGGTGGCCAGACTGAAGCACCAGCCCTCGCCTCGGGCCAGGACCCGATCCATCTCCGGGAACAACCTCGGCCCCGGGGGCTCACTCAAAGCCGGTACGTCGGATTCGAGCAACTTCAACGCCAGGAGCGCCTCGGCCAACGGCCGCAGCGTGAAGTAGGGCACGTCGGTCGACTTCTGCAGCCAACCCTTGACGTAGCCCTGCCATTCGCGTGCGTACTCCTCTGGTGCGCCTTCGGCGTGCATGAGGATGCCGGCCATCAACCAGGCGGAGTTCGTGTTGTCTCGGCCCACAGCACGTCCACATACCGGTGGCATGGTCTGCGCCTCGCTGGTCCACGGCACGAAGCTGCGAACCACACTCTGCCGGAACGGTTCCACCTGCTCCGGTTCGAGGTCCCACTGCGTCCCGCCGAGCATGGCCAGGATGTAACTGGACGCGGTGACCAGCGCACGGCCGTAGGTCCCGGTGTAGGGCACGTTCGTGTGCGCG
>JAJYTA010000149.1 GCA_021793295.1 Actinomycetes bacterium | reverse complement strand
CGGCGGCAGAACCGGCAGTGCCCGCAGGACAGCCCGGAGAACACGATGACCTCGTCCCCGACGGCCAGGTCGGTGCGGGCCTGGGCGCCGACCTCGACGACCGTGCCAGCACCCTCGGCCCCCATGACGTGCGGCAGGCTACGCGGCGAGCGCACGCCCGGCCCGGCGAGGCCCTGCCGCACGAAGACATCCAGGCGGTTCAGTCCGGACGCCGCCATCCGGACGACCACCTCGTCCGGCGCCGGGTCGGCCTCGGCGACGTCGCGTACGGCGAGCGCGTCACGATCGCCATAGCGCTCGAGGACCACCGCCCGCATGGGCACTCACCTCACTTGCTGTGGATCAGAACCAGATCTTCTCGAGCGCCCGGATGATGTTCCCACCGGTCACCTTGATGATGTCCTCGTCGCTGTAGCCGTGCTTGACCAGCCAGCCGACGATGTTGTGGAAGCACTCGGTCGGGTTCTCCAGCCCGGCGACGTAGGGCATCTTCGGGTAGGACGGCCCCTTGTGCGCGTCGTGGACGCCGAGGTTGGCCGCGAAGATGTCGTGCAGCGCCACGTGGTCGCCGTACAAGGTGTCCGGGCCGAAGGCGACGTGGTCGATGCCGACGAGCTCGACGCAGTACTCGAAGTGGTCCATGACCGATTCCAGCGAGTGCTCCGGGTGCGCCTCGGACAACGTGGTGTGTGGCGCGGCCTCGATGCCGATGACGCCGCCGGTCTCGGCGCAGCCGCGGATGACCTCGTCGGGCTTCATCCGCGGAGTCGGCCAGACGGCGCGGGCGCCGGCGTGGGTGATCAACACCGGTTTCGTGGAGGCGGCGAAGACGTCCATGCAGGTCTTGTCGCCGCTGTGCGAGACGTCGATGGCGATGCCGAGCTTGTTCATCCGCTCGACGGCGCGATGCCCGAACACCGTCAGGCCGCCGTCGCCGGCCTCCTTCAGCCCCGACCCCAGCGTGTTCGCCTCGGAGTAGGCGATGCCCATCTGCCGTACACCCATGCCGTAGAGCAGGTCGATGCGGTCGACCTCGTTCTCGATGGGGGTGGCCGCTTCCAGCGACAACACGATGGCCAACTGGTCGTTCTGGTGGGCGGCGTAGATGTCGTCGAGGCCGTAGGCGATACGCACGAAGTCCTGGTGGGCGATGTCGGACAGCCGCATCCCGATGTCGTAGACGATGTCATCGAACTTCCAGCCCGACTTGCTGGTGACGCACGCGGTGCCGTCCATCATGTTGTCGAACACCGCGGTCATGCCCGATCGCGACAACCCCAGGTAGCCGGTGCGCTCGCGGCCGGTGCGGATGTACTCGCGCACCTGGTTCATGTCTTCCGGGAACACCTGCGGGTGATCGTGCAGGCTGATGATGATGTTGTCCTGCACCAGCCGCCGGGTGCGCTCGGCCTGCTCGGCGTCGAGGCCCAGATCGTACGGCGGCACCCGATCCAGCTCGGGGGCGAGGACGAACGCCTCGTAGTCCCGGCCTTCGTCGAGGTAGGAGAACGACGTGTAACCGGTGTAGCGGCTGGACCGGTACGGGGTGGCGGACTGCGCAGTGTCAGTCATCAGGCATTACCTCTTTCTACGACGCGGCCGGCGGTTGTTCAGCGCGGCAGGTACGGCGCGATGTCGGGAAGCACGGCGGGGCTGGTCAAGAAACCGCGTTTGACGATCTGGAGCTCCTGGCCCATCTCGACTCGTCGCACGCCGGGCAGTGCACCCAGAACCTCGGTGTTGAACCGGTAGAGATCGTCGAGGTCGTGCAGCACCAGTTCACAGGCGAGATCGCTGTAGCCGGCCGTGGCCGACATGTAGCGGACCTCTGGATGCTCCGCGAGCGAGCCTGCGACCTCTTCCAGCCGCGAGAAGTCGATGTCGAGCCACAGGAACATCTCGGTCTCGAACCCCATGGCCTGCGGGTCCACGAAAGTGGCGAACCAGAGCGCACCGCGTGTGGTCAGAGCTTCGACCCGGCGGCGGGCCGCGGCCTCGCCGATGCCGACCCGCCCGGCCACCTCCGACATGGGGGTGCGCCCGTCCGCGGCGAGGATCTGCACCATGTGCAGGTCGGTGCCGTCGAGCTCGGCATTGCCCGGTTCCGTCACCGGCTCAGGTTCCAGGTCGGCGACCTCGTCGCCCAGCAGCCTGCGACTCCAGTCGTACGACGTCTTGAAGTTGCGCACGACGGTCTCGGTGCTGGTGTGGGTGATACCGGGAACCGAGCGGATCTGATCGACCAGCACGTCGGCCAGCTGCGCTCGCGAACCGACGATGACTTCGAGCACGAGGTCGTGAGAGCCGGTCAGCAGGGCGAGAAACCGCACGTCGGACCGCATCGCCAACGCGCCGGCCACCGCCGAGGTGGCCCCGACGGCACACTCGACCTGCATCAGCACGGGGGTTCCCAACCCGCACCGGGGCGGATCGGGCACGGCCGACACGCACACGATGCGCTCACGCAGGAGTCGGTTGGCTCGCCGGGAGACCGTCGATTCCGAGGCACCGACGACACCGGCGATCTGCTGCCAGGTGGCTCGGCCGTTCACCTGCAGGCACGCGACGATCGCGCGGTCGAGATCGTCGAGCGGAGGCTGGCCCGGCCCGTGCGCGGGCAATCGCCCCGGCTGCCATGCAGGCGAATCATTCGGCATGGCCGTCACTCTTGCAGAGTTATGACGATCCATCAACCTTGGGTGCAAGTATTCTGCGTAATTGCGCACAGATCGTGGATCATTCGGCACCTGATCCACTCTAATCGATGGATTCGCTCACCAGGACTTGTCAGATCACAGAATTATTGCGAAGCTCCGTGGAACTGCCGTAGCAGAGGAGGTGTGCCGCGTGCCCGACGTCGCGACCGGTCACGACCTGACGTCCGCGTGGTTCGCCGCCGTGGGCGACGTCGTCATGCACCACCGCCCGGCCCACATCTCGCCACGGCTGATCGAGCTGCTCACCAGCGCAGAGACGACCCTGGCCAACGTGGAGTCCCCACTCACCCGGCGCGGTGTGCCCGCAGAGAAGGCCATCGTGCAGCGCTCGCATCCCGACCGGGCCGGCGACGTAGCCGCGCTCGGTGTGGACGTCGCGACCGTGGCCAACAATCACCTTCTCGACTACGGCCCCGACGGGATGGCCGACACCCTCGCCGCGCTCACTCGCGCCGGTGTCGCACCGGTCGGCGCGGGCCAGGACGATGCCGCCGCGCGAGCAGCGACGACGCGGACGACGCCCTCCGGATCGGTGAGCGTGATCGGGCTGTCCGCAGCGCTGCCGCCGGGGTTCGCCGCCGCACCCGACCGGCCCGGGGTGGCCCCCCTGCGCGTTCTCCAGCACGTCGCCGTCGACCCCGCCCTCGCGGCCGAGCAGCCGGGGATGGCGCCGTACGTACACACCTCGGTGGTTCCAGCCGACCTCGACGCCGCCTGCGCGGTGGTGACCGAGGCTCGAGCCACGGCTGACCTCGTGGTCGTCGCCGTCCATTGGGGCGTGCCGCACGGCTTCGCGGCGCCGTCGTACGGCCAACTCGCGGAGTATCAGCGTCCGGCCGGGCACGCCCTGGTCGAGTCCGGCGCGCATCTGGTGATCGGGCACCACCCGCACGAGGTTCATCCCGTCGAGATCCACGGTGGTGGGTTGATCGCCTACTCGGTCGGCAACTTCATGTTCCACGCGTGGTCCGACCTGGCCGGCGACGGTTCGCCGGACGCGACGCTGCCGGTGCGGATTCCCGCGGCCCCCTACCGCAGCACGTTCGGCGACGAGGTGACTCGTGACTCCGTGGTCGTGTTGGTCGAGCGGGTCGACGGCGACAGCCGCGGTCAGCTGGCGGTGCGGTTCGTGCCCACCACCATGACGACCGGCGAGCCCGTCCTGGCGACCGGTGAGCACGCCCGCGCGGTCATCGAGCGGCTCGGCGCCGACATCACTCGGCGCGATGATGTCCTGCCCGACACCACCATCGGTGAGGTGCACATCGACCATGGCTGACCTGACGTTCTTCCATGCCGCCGGGGTGTTCGATGCGGTTCGCCCGGGCCTGCAGGCCGGGGCCGGCCTGCTCGTCGACGACGGCCGAGTAGCCGCGGTGGGGCCGCCGGACGAGGTGTGCCCTCCCGGCGTCACGCGCGTCGACCTCGGCGAGGTCTATCTGGTGCCCGGCTTCGTCGACGCCCACACGCACGTCACCATCCGCCCCGGTGAGGGTGACCAGCACCGGCAGTTGGTGCAGCCGCCGGCGTGGCAGGCCGTCCGCGGGGTCGACAACCTGCGCCGGATGCTCAGTTGCGGTGTCACCACCGCACGGATCATGACCGAGGAACACGGGATCGATGCCCATTTCAAGGCCGCCGTCGCCACCGGTGAGGTGGCCGGTCCAGCACTGCGGATCGCCGGACGGGGGCTGAGCCCGACCGGCAAGCACGGCAGCGCCGCCGGCGGCGTGGACGGCCCGGACGCCGTCCGCCGGGCCGTGCGCGCCAATGCGGATCTCGGCGCGGACCACATCAAGATCTTCACCACCGGCGGAGTCTCGTCGACCGACTCGTCGCTGGAGGAGTCGAACTACTCAGCCGAAGAGATCTCCGCGATCGTGGACGCGGCGTCAGAACTCGGGTTGATGGTGTCAGCGCACGCCCACGGCGGCGCAGGTGTGGATCTGCCGGCCGCGGCGGGCGTACGCTCCGTCGAGCACGGCGCGATGCTCACCGACAGCAACATCACGACCATGGCCGAGCACGGCACGTGGCTGGTCCTGACCAACACCATCCTGTTCCATCCCAGCGGCATCGAGCAGGGTGACGCCCGCGAACCGGCGATCCTGCGCAAGGTGCACCAAGCGCGAGAGTCCGCGCGGGCCGTAGCCGACCAGGTCAGGGCGGCCGGCATCCCGATCGCGCTGGGCACCGACTCGATGCACGGACTGTTCGGCTACGAGATGCAGTGGCTCACCGAACACGGGTGGTCCACCGAGGACGCCTTGCGTGCCGGGACCGTGCACGGCGCCGAGCTGATGGGGGTCACCGACGTCGGCGCCCTCGAACCCGGTCGCCGCGCAGACTTCGTCGCGCTCCGGCGCGACCCGCTGGCCGACATCACGGCGGTCTACGACGTCGCCGGCGTCTACCGCCACGGTTGCCAGGTCGTCGACCGCGACGGCTTCACCCGGCCCGCCCCACCGACACCGACGCAGCACGAGGAGCACAGATGACTACGAACGCGACCGCGCCGACCGGCCCCGACAGCTCGGCGCCCGACCGGCGCATCGCCTACCTCGTCCCGGGACCGATGCACCGCACCGCACTCGGCTCGGCCGAGCTGGAGCGCCGGCAGGACAAGCTTCGCTCGTGGGCGCTGCCCGGCACCGAGGTCGAGGTACGCGCGGTCGACCGTGGGCCGGCGTCGATCGAGTCGATGTACGAGGAGTACCTCAGCATCCCGGCGATGGCCGAACTGCTCGTCCGCACCGAGGCCGACGGCTTCGACGCGGCGATCGTGGGCTGCTTCGGTGACCCGGGCCTGGACGGGCTGCGCGAGATCAGCGACATGCTCGTCGTCGGCCCGGCATCGGCGTCGATCGCGCTGGCCACGACGCTCGGGCACCGGTTCAGCTTCGTCACGGTCACCGCCAGCATCGTCCCGGCGCTGCGGCGGCTGGCCTGGGAAGCCGGGGCGGCTGACGCGCTGGCCTCGGTCCGCTACATCGAGACGTCGGTCCTGGACGTCAACAAGGATCACGGCGCCGCGCTGGGCCGGATGCTCGAACAAGGCCGACTGGCCGTCGAGCAGGACGGGGCCGACGCGCTGGTGCTGGGATGCATGAGCATGGGGTTCCTCGATGTGGCCGAGCAGATGACCGAAGAGCTCGGAGTACCGGTCATCAACCCGTCGCGGGCCGGACTGCACACCGCGGAGATGACCGTCGCGCAGGGCCTGACCCACAGCCGGACCGCCTACATGCGCCCGCCCAAGATGACCGCCGGAGCCAAGCTCGACGAGCTGTTCCTGAGCGCCCAAGGAGACAGACCATGACGCGCCGCAGCCGCCGGGCCGGCGCCGTCGCCACACTCGTCTTGACGTCGTCGGTGGCCTTGGCGGCCCCCACGGCGGCCGCGGCCGGGCTCGAGCAGGCCGATGCCGACGTGAACGTCGACGAGCAGGGCACGGCACAGGTCGAGATCGACTACGTGGTCAGCGGCGGGGCAGCCGGCGACGAGCCCGCCGAGACGGTGTCGTTCTCCGCGCTCGCCTTCGACGAAGACGGCGGTGTCCCGATCGAGGACGTGGTCGTCACGAACGGCGACGGACAGGAGCTGGGCACCTCCGTCGAGACGGTGAAGCTGAAGACCACGGTGACGGCCACGCTGGACGAGCCGTTGCCTCCAGGCGGCGAGGCGAATCTGACCGTGAGCTACACCGCGCCGGACGTGGGTGCCGTCGATGGCGCCCGAATGACCGCGGAGGTTCCGGTCCTCGCGCTCGACCTCCCTGCCGCCACCACGTCACCGGGCATCTTCACCGCGTCGGTGCAGCTGGCGCCCGGCTACGACTACGTCGAAGGTTTCCCGGCCAACCCGGAGTCGGTCGCGACCTCCGGTGATCGGGTGCAGGTCAGCTACGACACGCCCGCCGTCCCGGCGTTGCTGCGGTCGGTCAGCACCACCGGCGACGCCCCGTTCTTCACGCTGGAGCGCAGCGTCAATCTGGCGCTGGGGTTGACCCTCGTCGCAGGCACGGCCGCCCTCTACGTCTCGTTCACCCGCGGGCGACGGCGCGCTGCCGAGGTCGCCGCGACAGCGGAACGGAGGCACTGATGTCGATCTTCGATGCAGGTTTCGCCGTCTGGGGCTATTTCGTCATCTACATCGCCCTGACCATCGCCTATCTGATCTGGATGGTCTCGCGCAACCGCAAGGACACCCAGCGCGGCGCGACGTCGCCGGACCGAGAGAACAGGTGAGGTGACCACCCCATGACGCAATGGGCTGTGCTGATCAGCTTCTTCGTGGTGACGCTCGCACTGGGCTATCTCGGCCTGCGGGTGACCAAGAACGACCAGGACTTCTACATCGCCGGCGGAAACCTGGGCTGGGCCGTCGGCGGCGCGAGCATCGCCGCGACCCAGATGAGCTCCGGGCTGTTCATCGGGACCATCGGCATCATGTACGCCGTCGGGTGGTCGTTCGCGTGGGTGGTGTTCGTCTTCCCGGTGGCGTACTGGCTGATGGTGGCCGTGATCGCGCCGCGGTTCACCCGGCAGCGCAAGGTGTCGCTGCCGGACTTTCTCGAGACGAGGTACTACAGCCGGGTCGCGCGCGTGATCGCTGCGTTGATCATTCTGATCGCCTTCGTCGTGTACATCTCCGCGCAGGTGATCGCGGGTGGGCTGATCGCGAACGCGTTGTTCGGCGTGTCGGTGAACTCCGGCATGATCGGCTTCACGGCCGTGGTGCTCGCCTACACCGCGATCGGCGGCATGGTCGCCGTCGTCTACACCGACTTCCTGC
Source organism: Actinomycetes bacterium (assembly GCA_021793295.1). Classification (GTDB taxonomy): domain Bacteria; phylum Actinomycetota; class Actinomycetes; order Jiangellales; family Jiangellaceae; genus Haloactinopolyspora. The sequence continues at coordinate 2,487 of JAJYTA010000149.1, read as the reverse complement.
AGATGATGATCATGGTGGTCGGCGCGGCGGTCGCGATCCCGATGGTGCTGGGCCAGACCGGCGGTTTGAACTCCATGCTCGCGCTGGTCGACAGTGCGAATCCGGTGACGTTCACCTGGGAGGGCATGGCGCCGTCGCTGCTGCTGACGCTGTCGCTGGCGTTCTTCCTCGGCGCCGTCGCTCGCCCGGAGCAACTGGTCCGGTTCTACGCGATGAAGGACATGCCGACCATCCGCAAGGGCATCGCGTTCGTGATCATCCTGGTGGGGCTGGCGCACACGCTGGTGTTCGTGCTGGCGCTGGGCACCCGGGTGCTCTTCCCTGCGCTGAGCACCGGTGACCAGGCCATGCCGGTGCTGGCCGTGCACGCCTTGCCGGCGTTCCTCGGCACGCTCCTGCTGGTCGCCGTGGCCTCGGCGATGATGTCGACGGTGTCGTCGGTTCTGCTGGTGGCCGGCACTGCGCTGTCGCACGACATCTACGGCGTGCTGCGTCCGTCGATGTCGCCGGAGCGGCGGGTGCTCATCGGTCGGATCGGCACCGTCATCGTCGGGCTGGTACCGATGATCATGGTGTTGACCGGGTTCGGCGCCGGGGAACTGGTGCAGTTCATCGTGGCGCTGTTCAGTGCACTCATGGGTGCGGTCTTCCTGGTCCCGGTGGTCGCCGGCGTGCTGTGGCGGCGCGCCACCAGGGAAGGCGCCATCGTGGCCATGCTCGGTGGCCTGGTCGGGACCGTGGCCTGGCGGTTGTGGGGCGACACCGACGCCATCGACCCCGTGGTGCCCGGCTTCGCGGCCTCGTTGATCCTGATGATCGCCGTCAGCCTGTTCACGGCTCCACCTCCGGCCAGCGCCGTCGAGCCGTACTTCGCCGACCCGGACGAGGACGAATCGGCCTCGCTGGCGCGGGCGGGCAGCGGCGCATGAGCGAGCTCACCGTCGACGGCGCCCGGCTGCGCTCCGCACTCGAAACGCTGGCCCAGTTCGGCGCGACCCCGTCCGGAGGGGTGAGTCGCACGTCGTTCTCTCCCGCCGACTCCGCCGCCCGGGCCTGGGTGCTGGATCGATGCGAGGCCGCCGGGCTGCGCGTGCGGACCGATGGCATCGGCAACATGTTCGTGACCGTGCCGGGCGCGTTAGACGATGCGCGCCCGGTGTGGACCGGCTCGCACATCGACAGCGTGCCGGACGGCGGGCGCTTCGACGGTGCGCTGGGCAGCATGGCCGCCCTGGAGGTCGCCTGCCGGTTGGCAGAGTCGAACGTCGCGCTACGTCGCCCGGTCGAGGCGGTGATCTTCGCCGACGAAGAGGGCTGCTACCACCATCTGCTCGGCTCGACGGCACTCGTACGTTCGTACTCGCCGGACGAGCTGGCCAAGCTGGAAGGGCGCGACGGCGATCGGCTTGTCGACGCTTTGCAGGGCCTCGGGTGGGATCTCGAGGCGGCCTCGGCGACGGCCGTGCCCGCGGGTTCTGTCCACGCCTTCGTCGAACTGCACATCGAGCAGGGCGCGGTGCTGGAAGCGTCGTCGGTGGACATCGGCGTCGTCACGTCGATCGTGGGCATGGGTGGGGGCCGGCTGGAATTCGAAGGGCGCGCCGATCACGCCGGTACCACCCCCATGAACCTGCGCCGCGACCCGTTGCGCGCTGCCGGTGAGCTGCTGACCAGGTTGCCCGAAGTGACCGCGTCCATCAGCCCGACGGCGGTCGCGACGTGCGGCATCATCGGCGTCGAGCCAGGAGCTGCGAATGTCGTGCCCTCCCTGGCGCGACTGCAGTTGGACTACCGCGACGTACGACGCGACCTGATCGAAGCGCTGGAGGACGCCCTGTTCGAAGCGGCGAACGAAGCCGCCGACCGCCACGACCTGCAGGTCCGGTTCACCCGCGACAGCATCACCAACCCGGCGCCCATGGACCAGCGGCTCCAAGACCTGATCGAGTCCGCAGCCACGGCGCAGGGACGCTCCACGCTGCGGATGCCGTCCGGGGCCGGCCACGACTCGCAGAACATGAGCCGTCTCGCCCCCACCGGCATGATCTTCATCCCGAGCACCGGTGGCCGCAGCCACTCGCCGGCCGAACACAGCACGTGGGCCGACATCGAGGCGGGCGCGAACGTCCTGCTGCAGACCGTGCTCAGCCTGGCGACGGAGTAGATCGCTGGACGCTCGTGTCACCGACGAGTCCGTGCGGGGCATCCGCTCCCCCAAGGCGGACGCCCCGCACGGACGATTCAGGGCAGGTATTCCTGCGGTGCGCACCGCGTGGCACGGTGAAAGTGACCAATCACGCCCGAATTATCCGACTTGTGGAGCATTTCAGCGTGCCACGTCATTCAGCGCCGGGAGCCGACCGTCCCACGCGTCAGCGCAAGCAACGCACTTCATGAAGATCTGTGGACGTGCGGCTATTCACTGCATCGCGAAGAACGCCGTCGACTGGTCGAGCGTCAGCGACTCGGTGACGCGCCAGACTCCGC
>JAJYTA010000148.1 GCA_021793295.1 Actinomycetes bacterium | reverse complement strand
GTCTTCGTCGACCTCGCGCTTGGTCGTCTGCGGTGCGGTGACGTCCTCGCGGTAGCTCGGCTCGAGCTGCTCCTTGCAGTGTGCGACGACGGCGGCGACTTCGCTCTCGTTGACCCACGCGCCCTGCACGCGGATGGTCTTGCTGGCGCCCATGGGCAGGAACAGCCCGTCGCCCTGGCCCACCAGCTTCTCCGCGCCGGGCTGGTCGAGGATGACTCGAGAGTCGGCCAGCGAGGACGTCGCGAACGCCAGGCGCGACGGCACGTTCGCCTTGATCAAGCCGGTGACGACGTCGACCGACGGACGCTGGGTCGCCAGCACCAGGTGGATGCCGGCAGCCCGCGCCAGCTGGGTGATCCGCACGACCGCGTCTTCGACATCACGCGGGGCGACCATCATGAGGTCGGCCAACTCGTCGACGATGACCAGCAGATACGGGTACGGCGACAACGTGCGCTCGCTGCCCTCCGGCACCTTGACCTGCCCGGCGCGCACGGCCTTGTTGAAGTCGTCGACGTGGCGGAAGCCGAACTGCGCGAGGTCGTCGTAGCGCATGTCCATCTCGCGCACGACCCACTGCAGCGCCTCGGCGGCCTTCTTCGGGCTGGTGATGATCGGCGTGATCAGGTGCGGGATGCCTTCGTAGGCCGACAGCTCGACCCGTTTCGGGTCGACCATGATCAGGCGCACCTCGTCCGGGGTGGCACGCATCAGCACCGAGGTGATCATCGAGTTGATGAAGCTCGACTTGCCGGAGCCGGTGGCGCCGGCGACCAGCAGGTGCGGCATCTTCGCCAGGTTCGTCACGACGAACCCGCCTTCGACGTCCTTACCCAACCCGGCGATCATCGGGTGGTGGTCCTTGCGGGCCACAGAGGAACGCAGCACGTCGCCGAGGCTGACGATCTCTTTGTCGCTGTTCGGGATCTCGATACCGATCGCGGACTTGCCCGGGATCGGTGACAGGATGCGCACCTCGGCACTGGCCACGGCGTAGGAGATGTTCTTGCTCAACGCCGTGACACGTTCGACCTTGACCCCGGTACCCAGCTCGACCTCGTACCTGGTGACCGTCGGGCCGCGGGTGTACCCGCTGACGACTGCGTCGATGTTGAACTGTTCGAACACGCCCATCAGCGCGTCGACCACCTGGTCCGACGCTGCCGACTTGGCCTTGTGCGGGCTGCCCTGGCGCAGCAAGTCGCTGGAGGGCAGCGTGTAGGTGATGTCGCCGGACAGCGCGAGCTGCTCGACCCGCTGCGGCAACGGCGAGTGCGGCGGGGGTTCGCTCACGCCGGTGTCGCCGTCGGCCTTCTTCTTGCCCTTGCCACTCGCCGCTGCTTCGACGGCGACGCCGTCCGGGACCGTGGGGAGGTCTTCTGCGGTGTCGGCGACGTCGGCGGCCGGCTTCTTCTTCGACGGCTTCTCACGCAGCACCGGCGAGTCGTACGGCTCGTCGCCGGTGTGCTCGGCAGCGTCGCGGCGCCGGCCGCGCTTACGCGCCGTTGGCTGCTGCTCGTCGGCGTCGTCGAATTGCTCGCCATGGCGGAAGCCCAGCCACACCGCGACGCGTCCGGCCCACTCGCGCAGTTGGTCGGTGACCTCGTACAGCGGGATGCCGGTGACGACGAGGACGCCGAACAGCGTCAGCAGGGCCAGCAGCGGTCCCGCGACCCACACGGTGAGCAGATCGGCCAGGATGGTCGACGAGACGTACCCCACGGCGCCGCCTGCGCGTTGCATCGCCTCGGCGCCGTCGACCGACCTCGGCATGCCCCCGGCGATGTGGGCCAGGCCGAGGGTGCCCAAGGCAAGGCAGACCCACCCGATGACCTGGCGGCCCGCGGGGCCGTTGCGGTCCGGGTGGCGCAGTGTCCGCCACCCGGCCATGAGCAGCAGGATCGGCGTGACGTACGCGCCGGTACCGACGGCGCTGGCCAGCGCGCCGTAGATGGCGTCGTACACGGCTCCGTCGAGCGTCCACCACACGGAAGCGGCCACCACGAACGCCGTACCGACCAGCGCCAGCCCGACGCCGTCGCGCCGGTGCTCGGGCTCGAGACCCTTGGCGGTGCGCCCGACGCTGCGGGCGGTGCCGCCGACCACGTGGGCGATGGCCATCCAGATGCCGGCGATCGCCTTGCCGATGCCGCGGAAGAACTGGGCCACCAGCCCCGGCGGCGGTGGGGGCGGCGGCGGGGGTGCCGTCGGCGTGCGGCGCTTACGGCCGCGAGCCGGGGCACGCTTCTTGCTCGTCGTACCCGAGGAGCTTCGCGACCGAGCCGGTGCTGTTCGGGTCGCCATGAGATCACAGTACAACCGGCACACCCGTATCTTCCGTCACACACGCCCCGGCGTGGCGGATCGCGCGTGCCGCCGAACGGCGCTATCGGTGCTGATCGGCCGCACTTTGGACCCGGTCGAGATGGTGGGCCCACCACATGGCATTGCCGATGTCGTCATGATCGGCGCCCGCGCGCCCGGTCGATGAACTCCCGCACGATGTCGGCGCTGTCCCAGATGGACTCGTCCTCGACCCACGGCAACCGGACCGGCGCTGGACGGCCCACGCAATCGCCCAGATACCCGAACTCGCCGCTGGCGAGATGCTTGACGAGCCCGACTGACAATCAAACGTCGTCGTACGTCTGTGCAACGGTTCCCGCGCGGTCTAGTGTTCGTAGCATCAGATCTTGGCCGACCTGGGAGCGCACCATGGTCACTCGCCTCAATCCGTACATCAGCTTCGCCGGCGACGCCCGCGAGGCCATGCAGTTCTACGCTGAAGTCTTCGGCGGGAATCTGACCTTGAACACCTTCAGCGAGTTCGGCCCGCCGGATGCGCCCGAGGCCGACAAGATCATGCACGGCCAGCTCGAGGCCGACAACGGCCTCGTCCTCATGGGCGCCGACACGCCGCCCGGCACGGATCACGACCCGGGCAACACGATCGCGGTGAGCCTGAGTGGCGACGCCGCCGAGGAGCTGCACCGCTACTGGGACAAATTGTCCGCCGGCGGCTCCGTGGCGGTGCCGCTGGAGAAGCAGATGTGGGGCGACGAGTTCGGCATGTGCACCGACCGCTTCGGTGTGCAGTGGATGGTCAACATCGCCGGTTCGAGCGTCTGAGCGAGGCGTGCGGGTCCCGCTCGCATCGTCTTCTGGAGGGTTTTCCACCCTTCCTGACGGCGGGAAGGGTGGAAAACCCGCCAGAAGTCGCGCGGCCATACTGACCACCATGCACCGAACCCGCCCGCAGGGCCGGCCGTGAGCGACGACGAACGCGACGGCGTGGCGCTGACGAACCTCGACCAACCCCTGTTCGACGGCGCCGGCGCGACCAAGCGCCAGCTCGTGGACTATCTCGACGCCGTCCACGACCGGCTCCTCCCCCACGTGCGCGACCGCCCGCTGTCGGTCGTGCGGGTGCTGCGCGGGCAACGCCCGTTCATGCAGAAGAACGTGCCGAAGTACGCACCGCCCTGGCTGGACACCGTGCGTGTGTGGGCGCAGTCGTCGAAGCGCGAGGTCGCCTATGCCTTGTGCAACGACCGCCGTACGTTGCTGTGGTTCGCCAACCAGCGCGCGGTGGAATACCACCCGAGCCTGGTCCGCGCCGAACGCTTGGACCGTCCCACCCACATCGTGCTCGACCTCGACCCGCCTGTTCCCGACGCGTTTGACCACGTCGTCCAGACCGCGCGACTGGTCCGCCAGGCGCTGGCCGACGCGGGGCTGGCCGGTGTGGTCAAGACCAGCGGGGCGAAAGGCGTGCACATCTTCGTCCCGATCGTCCCGGAGGTCTCCGCCGACGATGCCGCTGCGGCCACCCGAGCGCTGGCCGCCCGCGCCGCCAGCCTCGACCCGTCGATCGCCACCACGGCCTTCATCCGCGACGAGCGCGGCGACAAGGTCTTCGTCGACCCCACCCGGGTCGGGTCGGCGACCGTCGTGGCTGCCTACAGCCCGCGGGCGCGCCCGGGCACGCCGGTGTCCTTCCCGGTGTCATGGAACGACCTGGACTCGGTCACGCCGGGTGATTTCACCGTCCACACCGCGCTCGACCTGCTCGACGGCGCCGACCCGTGGGCGCAGACGATGCCCGCGCCGCAACACATCGACGCCGAGCTCATCGCCGAAGGTCACACGATCCCGGTGCCCCGCGTGCAGGCCATGCACGAAGGCAAGCGCCGAGCCCAGGCCCGACGAGCCGCGCAGGACGCCCCCGAGTCCTGATCTCGGCTCTCAGGACTCCACGACCACCGGGATGATCATCGGCCGGCGACGCAGCCGGCCGCCCACCCAGCGCCCGATGGTGCGCCGGATGGTCTGCTGCAGCTGGTAGGTGTCGGCGTTGCCGCCCTCGGCGGCTTTCTCGACCGCGGCCACCAACTCGGGCCGGATGTCGTCGAAGACGCTGTCGTCCTCGGCGAAACCGCGCGCGTGGATCTCCGGGCCACCGGTCACCTTGCCGGTCACGGAGTCGACCACGACGACGACGGAGATGAACCCCTCTTCGCCGAGAATCCGGCGGTCCTTCAACGACGCTTCGGCGACACCACCGACGTTCGATCCGTCCACGTAGACGTATCCACACGGCACCGCGCCCACGACCTGGGCCTTGCCGTCGGCGAGATCGACCACGACGCCGTCCTCGGCCAGGGCCACACGATCGCGCGGCACGCCCGAACTGATCGCGACCTCGGCGTTGGCGTACAGGTGGCGCGTCTCGCCGTGGATCGGCATGACGTTGCGCGGCTTGACCAGGTTGTAGGTGTAGAGCAGTTCGCCCGCGGCGGCATGCCCGGAAGTGTGGACCTGGGCGTTGCCCTTGTGCACGACCTTGGCGCCCTCGCGGGTCAGCCCGTTGATCACCCGGGAAACGGCGTTCTCGTTGCCCGGGATCAGCGACGAGGCCAGGACGACGACGTCACCCTCCTCGACCCGGATCGCCGGATGATCGCGGTTGGCGATACGGGACAGGGCCGCCATCGGCTCACCTTGCGAGCCGGTGGACATCAACACGATCTCATCCGGCGACAGAGAGTCGATGCTCTTGAGGTCCACCAGGGTGCCGGCGGGCACGTCGAGGTAGCCGAGGTCGCGGGCGATGCCCATGTTGCGCACCATGGACCTGCCGACGAAAGCCACTTTGCGCCCATGCGCCACCGCGACGTCGAGCACCTGCTGGACGCGGTGGACATGACTGGCGAACGAGGCCACGACGATCCGCCGCGGCGCCTGCGCGAAGATCCGCTCCAAGACCGCGGAGATGTCGCGTTCGTGCGGGGTGAACCCCGGAACCTCGGCGTTGGTCGAGTCGACCATGAACAAGTCGACACCGGCGTCACCCAGGCGGGCGAACCCGTTCAGGTCGGTCAGCCGCCCGTCCAGCGGGAGCTGGTCCATCTTGAAGTCGCCGGTGTGCAGGACCACGCCGGCCGACGTGCGAATCGCCAGGGCGAGACCGTCGGGGATGGAGTGGTTGACGGCGAGGAACTCGACCGCGAACGGCCCGAACTGCTCGGTCTGGCCCTCCTTGACCTGGAGCTGGTAGGCGTCGATGCGGTGTTCACGCAGTTTCGCCTCGAGGATGGCCAAGGTCAGCCGCGACCCGACGACGGGGATGTCCGGCTTCTCACGCAGCAGGAACGGCACGCCGCCGATGTGGTCCTCGTGCCCGTGCGTCAGCACGATGGCCTCGACGTCGTCGAGACGATCGCGGATGTACTCGAAGTCGGGCAGGATCAGGTCGACGCCGGGTTGATGATCCTCGGGGAAGAGCACGCCGCAGTCGACCACGAGCAGGCGCCCGCGGTTCTCGAACACGGTCATGTTGCGTCCGACCTCACCGAGGCCACCGAGCGGGACGACTCGCAGGGCGTCGGTGGCCAGCGGTGGAGGTTCGGGCAGTTCTGGATGCGGATGACTCATACGATGCCCGCCTCGGCGAGGTCGGCGCGCAGCTGCGCGACCTGCTCGTCGGTGGCGGGGATGAGCGGCGAGCGCACGGCCCGGCTCTCGGTGACGCCGAGTAACTGGACTGCCGCTTTGGCCATGATGGCTCCTTGCGTTCGGGTCATGATGCCGCGCACCGCCGGGATCAGCTGGCGGTGCAGACCGAGCGCCCGGGCCAGATCGCCCGAGTCGACGGCACGGATCATCTGGGCGTACTGCTTGGCGGCCACGTGTGCCACGACACTGACCATCCCGACGGCGCCATGGGTGAGCAGCGCGAGGTTGAGGGTGTCGTCACCGGAGTAGTAGGCCAAGTTCGTCCTGGCCATCACCTCCGACGACGCGTACAGCTCGCCCTTGGCGTCCTTGACCGCGACGATCCGGTCGTGTTCGGCCAGCCGGATCAGCGTCTCGCTGGCGATGGGCACCCCGGTGCGGCCCGGGATGTCGTACAACATGACCGGCAGGTCGGTGGCGGTGGCGACGGCGGTGAAGTGCTGGTAGAGCCCCTCCTGCGGCGGCTTGCTGTAGTAGGGCGTGACGACCAGCAGTCCGTGTGCGCCGGCCTTCTCCGCCTGCTGAGCCAGCTCGCTGGTGTGGCGGGTGTCGTTCGTGCCGACCCCGGCGAGGACGTACGCCCTCGACCCCACGGCTTCGATCACCGCGCGCAGCACGGCGGTCTTCTCAGCATCGGTGGTGGTGGGACTCTCGCCCGTGGTGCCGCTGACCGCGAGTCCGTCGCAGCCCTCGTCGACCAGCTTCTGGGCCAGTGCCGCCGCACCGTCGAGATCGACTCCGCCGTCCTCGTGGAACGGGGTGACCATGGCGGTCAAGACGCGGCCGAACGGCGCCGACGCCGGAGCGCCGGACGTCGCCGCGGCGAGAGTGAACAACTCGTCGGGCATGAGTGAAGATTACCGTGCGGATCGGGGGAACCCCGATCCGCCGTAGGCGACGACGGCCTCAGGGGCTCGCCCCAGTGGACGCCGCGACGCCCGCGCGGGCCCGCGAGACCGATTCGGCGAGTTCACCCCACCACTCGAGTGCCCGAGCACCTGCCGGCTCGCCGTCGTAGCGGTGCAAGAAGAACGCCAGTTCGGTGAGCGCCACCTGGTAGGAACGTACGGCCCGGGCGGCCTGCCGGCCGTGCGCAGCGCGCACCGACTTCACCCAGCGCCGTCGTCCCCGCAGGGTCGCCAGCAGCTCCGCCTCGTACCACGTGAGCCAGCCGGCCTGCACCATTCGTGCCAGTTGGGCTGTGATGATGCGTCGTTCCCGATGTCGCTGCCACAGGGCCAGCCCCGCCATCCCGGCGAACACCGGCACCATGAACAGCAGGTAGAGCGCGACGAAGTCGTCTCCGTCCCCCCACAGGGCCGAGGCGTTCCACAGCGCGTGCAAGGCGACGGCGACCAGGTAGCCCAGGACGGGAAGCAGCAGCCGAGCCGTGCGGCCGCGGTTGGCGGCGACCCCGACAGCCACGCCGATGAAGACCGTGAACAGCGGGTGCGCGAACGGGGTCACCAGTCCACGCACGACGAACACCGCGTAGCCGTCCATCGTGTCGATGTCGAACGCCCGGCCGAGGTACAGGATGTTCTCCACGAAGGCGAACCCGGCCGCCACGAGGCCCGCGTACACGATGCCGTCGACCGTGCCGTCGAGCTCACGCCGGGACCGCCACAGCACACCGACGACGAACGCGCCCTTGAGCGCCTCCTCGGTGATCGGAGCCGACACCACCGCGGAGGTGAAATCGTCGTAGGCCCTCGCGACCACGGAGTTCACGACCACCGAGCCGAGCGTCGCGACGCCCGCCCCCCAGACGAACGCGGCCAGCAGCATGCGCCCGGGCTCCGGCTCCCACCGGTCCAGCCACAGGAAGACCCCGACGACGAGGACGACCGGGATCATGGCGAGCACAGTGGCGGTTGCCACGGTGCTCGTCGGCAGGTCACCGGTGCCGAGCCCCACGACGACCAGCGCGCACATCGTCGCGGCCACGAGCCCGGCCACCGGCCAGAACACGTTCCGGCGCTGCTGGTGGCTCCACGGCCGGTGCGGCGCGGTGTGCGTGGCCACCGGTCCGGTGGTCATGGCCGGGTACGGCGCAGGCGCACCGGCCCGGGGCCGTCGACCTCCAGGCCGGCCGGCGACGAGACGTGCAGGACGGCGTCCAGACGCTCGCGTGGGTAGGTCGACGTCACCGCGATCACGTCCATTCCGGCGGCCCGTGCGGCCGCGATCCCGCTGGGCGCGTCTTCGACCACCACGCATCCGCGCGGGTCGACGTCGAGGCGGGTGGCGCCGAGCAGGAACGGCTCGGGGTCGGGCTTGCCGCGGGTGACGTCGTCGGCGGTCACCAGGACCTTCGGCCCCGGCAGCGCGGCGGCCTCGATGCGTGCCCGGGCCAGACGGGCGTTGCCGGAGGTGACGATCGCCCACCGCGACGGCGGCAGTGCGGCGAGGAACTCCGCGGCGCCGGGCATCGCCCGGACCGTGCCGGCGTCGTCGATCTCCAGTTCGTCGATACGCGCCAGCGCGTGCTCGACCTCGGTGTCAGGGACCAGGTCGGCGACGATGTCCGCCGACGTACGGCCGTGCGAGTCGGCGAGGCGGGCCGGGTCGACGTCGAACTCCGCAGCCCACCGCAGCCAGCTGCGCACGATCGACTCGCTGGAGTCGACCAGGGTGCCGTCGAGGTCGAGCAGCAAGGCGTCAGCGGTCAGCATCACGCCTCGACCCTAACCGGGACCGCCTCGGGGCTGACACCACGAGGCGTGCTGTCGCATCACGAGGCGTGCATGGGTGGTCCGGGAGGCGAACACCTAGTGAACATGATCATTTCACGCGTCGTAGTCGACGACGAGGGACGGCGTGGTGGGATGCGACTGGCACGTGAGCACGTAGCCGGCTTCGATCTCGTCGTCTTCGAGCGCGTAGGTGCGTTCCATGCTCACCGCGCCGTCGAGCACCTTCGCACGGCACGTTCCGCACACCCCGCCCTTGCAGGCGAACGGGGCGTCGTTGCGCACCGCCAGCACGGCGTCGAGCACCACGTCGTCGGGGTCGTCGAGTACGGCTTCGCTCCGCCGGCCGTCCAGGACGGCGACGATCTCGCACACCTGTGCCGCCGGGCGCTGCTCGGGTGGTCGCGGAGCGGGTGGCTCGTCGCCGACGTGATACAGCTCCCGGTGCACCCGGCTCCGATCGACACCGCGACGCTCGAGCAGCTCGGCCGCGGTCTCGGTCAACGACAGCGGTCCGCACAGGTACCACTCGTCGACGGTGTCCGCGGCCACGACGGTGCCGAACAGCCGCTCCAACCGCTCGGCGTCCAGGCGTCCGGACAGCAACGCCGAAGACCCCGGCTCCCGCGACAGGACGTGCACCAGGTGGAAGCGGTCCGGGTGCTGGTCTTTCAGGTCGCTGAGCTCGTCGAGGAACATCACCGACGACGCCGTCCGATTGGCGTACACCAGCGTGACCCTGCTGAGCGGCTCCTCCTCCAACACCGTCGCGACGATCGACAGCACCGGTGTGATGCCGCTGCCCGCGGCCACGGCCGCGTGGTGGCGAGCCTGGGCGGGATCCAGCGCCGGGGTGAAGCGTCCGGCCGGAGTCATGACGTCCAGTTCGTCGCCCGGGGCCAGCGCATCCAGGGCATACGCGGAGAACCAGCCACCGGAGATGCGCTTGACCGCGATACGCACCTGCCCGCTGCCAGCCGGGGAACAGATCGAGTAGCTGCGGCGGATGCCGTCGCCGCCCGGCACGGCGACGTTCACGTGCTGCCCGGCGGCGAAGCGGTACTCGTCGGCGAGTTCGGGCGGGACGTCGAAGGTGACGGCGATCGCGTCGTCGGTCAACGGCTGAACGTCGGCCACCTTCAAGCGGTGCACGACCGAGCGTCGTGTCTGGCTGGGGGCAGCGCTCGTGGTCATAGCGCCTTCACGTGGTCGAACGGCTCGTGGCAGGCCGAGCACGTCCACAGCGCCTTGCATGCCGTGGAACCGAACCGGGACAGCTCCCTGGTGTCCGGCGAGCCGCATTGCGGG